>CALROF020000200.1:0-12400 GCA_943369775.1 Reyranella massiliensis 521 | reverse complement strand
GGGCGTCGACGATGTGGTCGTCGATGCCGACAACGGGCGCGGCTGGATTGCCCAGCAGGTAACCGTGCTCGGGCGCTTGGTCCGGGCGCTTGTGCCGGGGATCAGGCGGTCTTCAATGCAGCCAGGACTGCGTCCGCCCGCGGAATAGGCGTCACTGCGCCGTATCCCGTGGTCGAGAGGGCGGCCGCGACGTTGGCATAGCGCGCCGCCACGTCGGGCGTGTCGCCGGCCAGGAGGCGGGTGAGAAAGGCGCCATCGAACGTGTCGCCCGCACCCGTGGCATCTACCGCTTCGACCTTGAAGGGTGACACCCGCGTCCGCCTGTCTTTGGTCGCAATCAGCGATCCTTCCGGACCCATCTTTAAGGCAACGAGCGGCGCCCCAAGCCCGAGATAGTAGTCGGCGATGGCGTCGGGTGCGGTGAGGCCGGTGAGCTGCTGGGAATCGTCGAGGCTCGGCAGGGCGACATCGCATTGCGCGATCGTGGCGTCGATCACCTGACGTGCTTGGTCGAGGTCCCAGAGGCGGAGCCGCAGGTTGGTGTCATAAGACACCTTCACGCCAGCCTTGCGTGCGGCCGCAATCGCGGCAGCGCAGGTGAGGCGGGCGCTCTCGCTGATGGCCTGGCCGATGGCCGAGAGATGGAAGAACTTCGCGCCGGCGATGTAGTCGGCGGCGAGCGTCTCCGGCGTCATCAGCGAGGCCGCAGAGTTCTTGCGCAAATAGTCAAATTTGTGTCCCGCGGCGCTGTGCGTAACGAAGCTGACGCCGGTCGGCGCCGTGGGATGGCGCGCCACTCTCGACGCATCGACGCCTTCGGCCTTCCAGAGGTCGAGAAAGGCGTCGCCCATCCAGTCCTGCCCGACACTCGTGAGGTATCCTGTACTGGCGCCCTGGCGGGCCGCAGCGATCGCCACGTTCTGTGAGTCGCCGCCGAAGCCTTGCAGCCAGGTGCGGCCGTCGCTTTCCTTCGGCCGGTTGAATTCGATCAGAGGTTCACCGAGGCTGACGATCGCGGGAGAGGTTGCCATGCCCCGAGATTTGTCACGGGCTCCCTCGAACCTCAAGAGGCGAGGCGCGAGCGAGGTGCTGGACTTCGATGCCGCCTTCTCCCAGGCTCGCCCCAACAAATCTGGAGGAAGCGGATGGCCGACAAGCAGGACAAGTCAGGCGAGAAGGGCGGCAAGCGCCGCCTGCGCAGCCGCGAATGGTTCGACTCCAAGACCGATCCGACCATGACCGCGCTCTACCTCGAACGGTACATGAACTTCGGCCTTACCTTGGCGGAGCTGCGCAGCGGCAAGCCGATCATCGGCATCGCCCAGACTGGCAGCGACCTCTCGCCCTGCAACCGCCACCATCTCGACCTTGCCTGGCGTATCCGCGACGGCATACGGGACGCTGGCGGCATCCCGATCGAGTTTCCTGTCCATCCGATTCAGGAATCCGGCAAGCGACCGACCGCGGCGCTCGATCGGAATCTCGCTTATCTCAGCCTGGTCGAAAGTCTCTACGGTTACTTCTTCGATGGCGTGGTCCTGACGACGGGCTGCGATAAGACCACGCCGGCCATGATCATGGGCGCGGCAACGGTCGACATTCCGGCCATCGTTCTGTCCGGCGGACCGATGCTCGACGGCCATTTTGCCGGCGGCCTCTCGGGCTCGGGTACTATGGTCTGGTACGCCCGCCAGGAATTGGCGGCCGGCCGTATCGACATGGAACAGTTCATCGAAATGGTGGCATCGAGTGCGCCCAGCGTCGGCCATTGCAATACGATGGGCACCGCGCTTTCCATGAACAGCATGGCCGAAGCGCTCGGCATGTCACTCACTGGCTGTGCGGCCATTCCGGGGCCGTACAAGCAGCGCGGCCAGATCGCCTACGAGACCGGCAGGCGCATCGTCGACATGGTCTGGGAAGATCTTCGCCCCTCGAAGATCCTGACGCGCAAGGCCTTCGAGAATGCCATCGTGGCGGCCAGCGCGCTTGGTGCTTCGACCAACTGCCCGCCACACATCAACGCGATTGCCCGCCATGCCGGCGTCGATCTGGTGAACGATGATTGGGACAAGATCGGTTACGACATTCCGCTGCTGGTGAACTGCATGCCCGCCGGCAAGTATCTCGGCGAGGCCTTCTATCGGGCAGGCGGCGTACCGACGGTGATGGCAGAGCTTCTGGCCAAGAAGAAGATCCATGGCGATGCTCTCACCGTCACCGGCAAGACGATGAAGGAGAACCTCAAGGCCATCGGCCTCGCCGATGGCGAGGTCATCAAGACCTACGACAAGCCGATGCTGGGCCACGCGGGCTTTGCCGTGCTGAGCGGCAACCTCTTCGACTCGGCGATCATGAAGACCTCGGTGATCTCGGCCGAATTTCGCGAAAAGTATCTCGAACGCAAGGGCGACAAGGATGCCTTCGAGGGCACGGCCATCGTATTCGAGGGGCCCGAGGATTATCACCACCGCATCAACGATCCGAAGCTACCGATCGACGAGAACAGCATTCTGTTCATCCGTAACACCGGGCCCGTCGGTTATCCGGGCGCTGCGGAAGTAGTGAACATGTTGCCGCCGGACCGGCTGGTGAAGGGCGGATTGCTACTGCTGCCTTGCGTCGGCGATGGTCGGCAAAGCGGCACGTCGGCCAGCCCGTCGATCCTGAATGCGTCCCCGGAGGCGGCGGTCGGTGGCGGCCTGGCGCTGCTCGAGACGGGAGACAAGGTTCGCATCGACATCGGCAAGCGCCGCGCCGACATCCTGATCAGTGATGCCGAACTCGCCAAACGCAAGGCTGCCTGGAAGCCGAACGTGAAGGAGAGCCAGACGCCCTGGCAGGAGCTGCAGCGCAAGTTCGTAGGCCAGCTCGCAAGTGGGGCCTGCTTGGACTTCGCGGTCAACTATCAGCGGATATCGGAGACCAAGGGAGTGCCACGGCACTCCCACTGACCGTCAGCGGAAGAGGCGCTGCTCGACGGAGACGGGCAGGTCGGCCCGGTTGATCAGGATGATCGCCCAAGGCGATGTCGGATGGCTCGCCGGGCGTACCGGCGACGGGGGCAGGCTGGCAGCAGCGCCGGGGGCGGTGAAGCCTGAGACCCCCGAAGGCAGTGAGGAGGGGGCGGTCGGCGGCGCGCTCGAAACCGGGCGCGGTGCCGTACGCTGAGCCATCATCTGCTCCATCGGCATGCGCTCCTCGAACACGACCACGATGCGGTCGCGACGGCGTGCCGTAGAGAGCACATTGACGGCATAGCCTTCGCTCGCGCGGCGGCCGAGGAAAATACCGACGGCATTCATGCGGCCGGATTCGAACATGTCCGGTGCCGGACTGCCGACACGGCTCCACAGGCTGCGCCATTCGGCGATCGTGCTGGCAACAACATGCTCAGGCTGACGGGTCACCGCGGTGGCACCCTGCCACTGACGGGCCTCGATGGTCTGGGCGATTGTCGGTGCGGTGGCCAATAGCGCGCCGGCCGAGGCGACGCCTATCGTCAGCACTCGCCGCCGTGGCAAATGGTGAAACACCTGGGAGACCGGCTTGCTAATGAACGGCACGATTGGATCTCGCAGGGACCCGAAAACTGGTTGTTGAGACGGTGCTAAACACCACGACACTTTGGCTCAATTGAGGCGCTGCCTTTGCCGCACTGCACTCACGGAACGTGAACTATAATGCTCAGCAACTTCGCGTCAGCAAAGCCTTTGGTATCAATGTTTTTGGGCCTGTTGCACGAATGCAACAGTCCGAATTGATTCCCGAACCGCCTTCGCCGACGGCCAAAGGTCAAGGCAGGGTCGGCGAGGCAGAGAGGCGAAGCCGTGGACGCGCTGCAACGCAGCGGCGAGTAGTCGTGTCGGGTTGCTCAGGCAGTTGGCCGGTCGAGATTATGTCCACGGTGCGGCTATCGCCAATGAGGCGGCCAGGGCGGTGTCGGCGTGACAGGAAGTGGAACGGACGCCACACTCTCCAATCATGGCCGTCCGCACCGCAGTCGCGCCGCGCTCTCTGCGAGCGGCCCAACCTCTGCCTGCCGCAAGCCGGTTGAAGCCGGCCTTGCTCCTGTCTTTGCAGGCCTTCGATGCAGCCGTGCGGTTGGGCAGTTTCAAGGACGCCGCCGAAGCGCTGCACCTCACGCCGTCGGCGATCAGCCATCGCATCCGCAATCTCGAGAAGGCGATGGGTGGAGCGCTGTTCGTCAGGGCGCATCGTGCGGTGGAGGTAACTCCGACGGGACGCGCGCTGGCGAGAGCGACCGGGCGGGCGTTTGGCGAGCTTGTCCGGGCAACCTCGCCGCTGGTCGGGGTGGACGCGAGCCGCCGGCTTCGGCTGAGTGTCTCGCCGCTCTTCGCTTCGGCTTGGCTCCTGCCGCGCATCGCGGACTTCATGGCGCGCCATTCCGACATCGAGCTGGTCATCGAGAACTCTGTCGGGCCGCTCGATCTCGAAAATGAATCGTTCGACGCTGCTGTCCGAGCGGGCGATGGCACCTGGCCTGGGCTCGTCGGCCAGCATCTTCTCGACCTGCACGCCGTTCCCGTGGCGACGCGGGAATTGGTGCGACGGCTGAAATTGCGCCGCCCAGCCGACATGGTGCGGGCGCCGATGATCCACGTCGTGTCGTTCCCGCATGCGTGGCCGCAATGGCTCGGTCGAGCCGGGGCGGGGGCAGCCAAGGCAAGGCAAGCGGTATGGGTCGATAGCTTTGAAGCGGCCCTCCAGCTCGCGGAGCGCGGCGCCGGCGTGGCGCTTGGCCTGGCGCCGCTGTTCGCAGACCGCGAGGCGGCGGGCACGCTCTGCCGTCCTGTGACCCTCACCAATCCAACCGGCGCCTATTGGCTGCTGCATCGTCCGGAAGAAGGCAACAACGCCGCGTTGCGAGTTTTCAAGCGCTGGCTGATCGCCGAGCTGGCCGCCGACAGTTGAATCTGGCTCACGCGTCGGCCCGCTGCTTTCTTTTGTCCTGTCCCCGACCTCACCTATGCTCGGTCAAACAGAACCAGAAGGAACACCAGCATGAAGCCGGGAATGGATGATCAATCCGTAGCGCAGCGCGTCCTCGATCATATGGCCAACGGCACGACCGATCTCGGCGACGACGTCTGGCGGGAGCCTGTCGCCAACTATCGCTCGGCCGATCGCATGAAAGCCGAGATGGAGCAAGTGCTCCGCCGCTCTCCGATTCCTTTCTGCCCTTCGGCTGCTTTACCGGACGTCGGCTCGTACATTGCCCGCGAAGCCGCGGGCGTGCCGCTGGTCGTGGTGCGAGGCGTCGATGGCAAGGTGCGTGCGTTCCGCAACGCCTGCAGACATCGCGGCATGCAGGTCGCCGAAGGGGCGGGCTGCGCCCGCGCCTTCGTCTGCCGCTATCACGGCTGGACGTACAATCTCGAAGGGCGCCTGCGCCACATCCCGCACGAGGGCGGCTTTCCCGGCTTCGATAAGGAGGCGCATCCTTTGGTCCCCGTCACGGCGACCGAGCGCTTTGGCCTCGTCTTCGTGACCCAGGACGAGCCAGTCGCCGGCGGCGATCCGCTCGAAGGGCTCGACAGGCTGATCAATCCTGACCAGCGGTTGTTCTCAACCGCCGAACGGGACTTCGACGTCAACTGGAAGATCTTCCTCGAAAGCTTCATCGAGGGCTATCACATCAAGTCGACCCACCCGGACAGCTTCCTGCCGTACGGCTTCGACAATCTGAACGTCATCGACCTTTTCGGCCGCAACAGCCGCGTCACCTATCCATTCCAGCGCATCAAGAAGCTGGCCAAGGTGCCGCCGCAGGAGCGCCGTGTCGAAGGGCTCCTGACCTATGTCTATCACCTGTTTCCCAATGTGCTGGTTACCGTGCTGTCACGGCATACCAACGTGATCATCCTGGAGCCGCTGGCGGTCGATCGGACTCGCCAGTTCACCTACACACTGAGCAACGGCGGCGGCGACGATCCGGCTGCGATCGCGGAGGCCAAGCGTGACGCCGAGTTCGTCGGCAACACCGGCGCCTTGGAAGACCGCGCTGTCGTCCATGCCATCCAGCGCGGCCTGGCCAGTGGTGCCAACGATGCTTTCACGTTCGGCCACTTCGAGAGCGCCATCGTCCACTTCCACCGGACGCTGACGGCAGCGCTCTCCGCAACGTAGCCTCGACTCAGCTGCGCTTTACCTTGTCGGCGGCGTTAGTCGACTGGATCTGGTCACGGATGCGGCGCCAGTCGTCTTCGCTGTAGGACATCATGTTGGAGAACGTTCCGTTGCCCATGATGCCCATGCCACCGTCGATGGCGATGACTTCGCCGTTGATGTACTCGACTTCCTCGCTCATCAGGAAAGCCGCCATGTTGGCAAGCTCGTGCGGCTTGCCGACCCGCCCCATCGGGTTACGGGTGTTGTAGCGGTTGTCGTTGCCTTCCTGCAGCGGATTGAGGCGAGCCCAGGCACCTTCGGTCGGGAAGGGACCCGGCGCGATGGCATTGAGGCGGATGCCGTGGCGTGCCCATTCGACGGCAAGGCTCTGGGTCATGACAGCAACGCCGGCCTTCGACATCGCCGACGGAACGACGAAGGGGCTGCCGGTCCATACCCAGGTTGTGAGGATGCTGAGCACGCTCGCTTTCCGCTTCTCGGCGATCCAGCGCTTGCCGCAAGCGTTGGTCATGTAGAACGTGCCGTGCAGGACGATGTTGGCGATCGCATCGAAGGCGCGCGGGCTGAGGTCCTTGGTCTGCGAGATGAAATTGCCGGCAGCGTTGTTGACCAGGCCGTCGAGCGGACCTGTCGCCCAGATCTGCTCGATCATCTCTTCGACCGCCGTGGCGACGCGAATATCGACGGTGTGCACGTCGACCCGCCGGCCGGGGTGCTTTTCCATCACCTGCTTGGCGGTTTCTTCGAGAACGCCGCCGCGCCGGCCACATATCACACAGTCTGCACCCAGCTCGACGAACTTCTCCACCATCATGCGACCGAGGCCAGTTCCGCCGCCGGTGACGAGGAAGCGCTTGCCTTTGAACAGGTCGGATTTGAACATCGAACTCACCTCCCGAAAACTTCTGAACATTTCGTCTAGTTTGAGCTGCGAATCCCCACAAGCCCTGTTGCTTAGTCCAAACGGGATGCTAGGATTTCCGCATAACAACACGGGATCGTTGAATGACGACCCAACAGGGAGAGATGAGCGGGGACGTCGGTTCGGTTGAGCTGCGTGGTAAAGTTAAGTGGTTCAACGCTGTAAAGGGCTATGGGTTCTTAGCCCTCGATAGTGACAACAGCGACGCGTTCCTGCACGTGACTACACTTCGTCAATCTGGGCATGAGGATCTCAAGCCTGGAGCAACGGTTGTGTGTGCTGGCGTGCGCGGCCCAAAGGGCTGGCAGGTCATGAAGGTGCTCGACGTCGACTCGTCGACGGCGGTTGCTATCGCGCCCAAGCCGCCACCGATTCCGGATGGCATCGCTATGGGCGACTACATCACGGCTCTTGTGAAGTGGTACAACAACGAGCGCGGCTATGGCTTCGTCACGCGCGAAGCCGAGGACGGAGACATCTTCGTCCATGCCGCAGTGTTGCGACGCCACGGCATGGATTCGCTGGCACCCGGCCAGAAGGTGATGATCCGGATTGCCGAAGGCCAGAAAGGTCTTCAGGTCGTCGAGATCAGAGCCGCATGATTGACATTCACCTGATGTCACGCAGGTAGCTGTCGAGGGGCGGCGCCTGCTTGATGAGGCCGCGCTTCACCAGGAAGGCAGCGAAGGTTTCGTAGCGCGCGCGGTCCAGCGTGGCAGGATCATCGGCGAGCAGGGGAAGCGTGTCTTTCCAGGCGAGCTTGTTCAGTTCGTTGTCGAGTTCCTTGCCGTACTTGGAGAAGATTGCCCATCCCTCTGCCGGATTGGCCTTCAGCCAGGTGGTCGCCTCGGCAATGGCGGCAAGCAGCTTCTTCGTGCGGGCAGCGTCGACGGTCTCGCGTTTCGCCACGAGGATCAGCTCGTCATACATCGGCACGCCGTGCTTCTCGACGAGCCAGAGCCGGCCCTTCGTCTTGTTGATCTCAAGGTCGTTCAGTTCGAAGTTGCGGAAGGCGCCAATCACACCATCGACCTGCTTGCTCATCAACGCCGTCGTCAGGGCGAAGTTGACGTTGACGAGGGTGACGTCCTTCAGCGTGAGGCCGGCACTCTCCAGCATGGCGCCAAGGACTGCCTCCTCGAAACCCGAAACCGAGTAGCCAATCTTGCGGCCCTTGAAATCGGCGATCGTCTTCACGGCCGAGTCTTCGAGGGCCACCAGCGAGTTCAGCGGCTGGGCGACAAGGACACCCACGCGCACCAGGGGCAGCCCCTCGGCCGCCAGCATCTGCAGGGTTGGCTGATAGGAGACGGCGTAGTCGGCCTGGCCAGCAGCCACCAGCTTTGGCGGCGCATTGGGATCGGCCGGCGCGATCATCTCGACGACGAGGCCTTGCTTGGTGAAGAGGCCGCGCTGCTTGGCGATCACCAGCGCCGCGTGGTCGGGATTGACGAACCAGTCGAGCAGCAGGCGAACCTTGTCCTGCGCGGCGGCGGGCAATGCGGCACAGGTAAGAGCCAGTGCGGCAATGAGTTGGATCAGCAGTCGCATCGTCAGTCTCCTTGGAACGATTGCCACGGAACCAGCCGCCGCAAGAGGCGGTCGGTGGCCGTGTAGAGGCCGAGGCCCAGCAGGCAGAGAACGAACAGGGCCGCGAAGGCGAGGGGCGTCTGCCCGCGGGCGAGCTGCTGGGTCATCAGATAGCCAAGACCGGCGCTGGCGCCGACCCATTCCCCGATCACCGCGCCGATCGGTGCGACCGCAGCGGCGATTCGAGCGCCGGAAGCGAAGGCGGGCAAGGCCGCCGGCAGCTTTATCTGCAGAAGGATCGCGCGGGGCGGTGCATCCATGGTTCGCGCCAGCTCTAACCAGCCTTCATCGGTGCGGCGCAGGCCATCATAGAGACTGCTGACCACCGGGAAGAAGATCACCAGTGCGGCCATCGCGACCTTCGAGGCCATGCCATAGCCCAGCCAGAGGACCAACAGGGGCGCTACGGCGATCACCGGGATGGCCTGCGAGACAATCACCAACGGCAAGGCCCAGCGTCGCCAGCCAGCCGAGGCCGCGAAGACGATGGCTAGCGCTGAGCCCAAGGCGAGGCCCAGCGCGAACCCCAGGATCATCTCGGCGCCTGTCCAGAGAGCCTGTTCCAGAAGCAGGTCGAAGCGATCGACCAGGACCGAAGCGATTCGCGACGGAGGCGGCAGAATATAGGTCGGCACGCCCGTGAGTTGCACGAGGAGCTCCCAAGCCGCGAGCAGGCCGAACGCGGTTATGAGTGGTCTCATGCGGTGCCTCGCAGATCGCGGATCAGGCGTGCCTGCAAGGCAAGCAAAGCCGGATCGGCGGGATCGCGGGGCGCGGGTCCGGGCGGAACAATTGCAGGGCCGACGGTGAAAGGCGATCCATGCAAGACGCGGACTTCGTGGCCAACGCGCAGCGCTTCGAGGGGGTCGTGAGTGACCAGCATCGCCGTTCGACCGGCCAACAGGCGTACGGCAAGGTCCTGCAGGTCGAGCCGCGTCACGGCATCGAGTTGGGCGAACGGCTCGTCCATGAGAATCACCGGCCGATCCTCACAAAGGGTTCGTGCAAGGGCCACGCGCTGGCGCATGCCACCGGAGAGGGTACGCGGCAGGGCATCCAGCCTGTCGCCCAGCCCGACCTCGGCCAACAACGCACGAGCACGTGGCTCGGCTGCTCGACGAGCGGTCTCGTCGCCGCGCAGGCGATAGCCCAGGAGCACGTTGTCGAGAACATCGAGCCAGGGAAGCAACCGGTCCTGCTGCGCCATGTAGGCAAGCGGTGCGGCGCGCGTCGTGCCGGGAAGAAGGCCTGCGAGGTGGCGGAGTAGGGACGTCTTGCCCACGCCGCTGCGCCCCAGCAGGCAGGTCGTCTGCCCCGCAGGCGCGTCAAACGACAATCGATCGGCAACGAGGCGGCCGTCGAAGGCGATGCGCGCGTCGCGCACGGAGAGAGAAGGAACAACCAAGACAGCCACCAGTCCCTACGCCGGCATTAACCGGATCAGGTTCCCGGGGTCGTCCTTTCGGACCTCTCAGCCGCAAAGCGGCTCCCCCCGATGAGCGGCGCCACTATGGTTACAGAGCCTCTGTCACGCAAGCGTCATCCGTTTGACGAAATCGCCGTCCACGCTCTATGCCATGGCTATGGCATTTGCTGGTTCCAGAGTGCGGCTCGGCCGTCGACTCCTTCTCGCCGCACCGTTCGCTTTGGCAGCCGGTGCCGCCCTCGCTCAAAACAGTGGGGATATCCAGTTCCAACGTTCGTCGCTGCTGATCGAAACCGGCGGCCGCGAGCTCAAGTTCGACGTCGAGCTGGCGCTCAACGATATCGAACGTGCGCGGGGCCTCATGTTCCGAGAGAAGCTCGGCCCCTATGACGGCATGTTGTTCGACTTCTTCCAGGAAGCGCCGGTCAGCTTCTGGATGAAGAACACGCTGATCCCGCTCGACATGCTCTTTATCGCCGCTGATGGCACGATCCGCAGCATTCACTCCAATGCCGTGCCGCACTCGACGGATCCGATCCCCAGCAAGTTCCCGGTGCGCGCCGTTCTCGAGATCAACGGCGGCAGCGCGCGGATGCTGGGTATCAAGCCGGGTGACAAGGTTAAGCACCCAATCTTCGGTAACGCCTGAGCCTTCAGCGCTTCAGGGCGCACGTCATGCCGTCACCGGTCGCGGACAGGACCAGGTCGACACGTTCGTCGGACTTGAGTTTGGCGTTCAGCGCGCGAATGGCCTTGGTATCGGCATCGACATCGGCCGGGTCGGCGACCGAACCACCCCATAGCACGTTGTCGACCAGGATGAGGCCGCCAGGTCTCACCAGCTTGAGGCAACGCTCGTAGTAGGTGTCGTAGCTCTCCTTGTCGGCATCGATGAAGGCGAGATCGAGCTGTCCAGTCAGACCTTTTGCCAGCAGCCAGTCGAGCGTATCCCGTGCCGGGCCGAGTGTGAGCTCGATACGCCCGTCGAGCCCCGCTTCCTTCCAATAACGACGCGCGACCTTCGTCCAGTCGGCACTGACGTCGCAGCACCAGAGTTTGCCGTCGGCCGAAAGCGCCTCCGCGATACAGAGCGAGGAATAGCCGGTGAAGGTACCGACCTCGACGGCACGCCGAACGCCGATGGCTCGCGCAAGCCAGCCAATCTGCTGTCCTTGATGGGCGGAAATCTGCATGCCGGCTCCCGGCATCTTCGCCGTTTCCTCGCGCAGGCGGCGGCGTAGCGGTGGTTCGCGCAGCCAGTTTGCATCGACATAGTCAGCAACGGCGCCTTCGATTTTCGGCCAGCTCTTCATGGTCTCTCCGGTTGGCGCGACTGGCTTGGCCCGCTAGGGTCCTGGCTCTGTCGAGTGGTAGGGCTTGAGGAACAATAATGTCGGATATCGAGATCGCGCGGCGCGCAATCAAGAAGCCAATGAACGAAGTCGCCGGACGACTCGGCATCCCAGAAGACGCGCTGGAGCCGTATGGCCGCGACAAGGCCAAGCTCGATGGCGCTTATCTAAAGTCGCTCGAAGGCAAGAAGCAAGGGCATCTGATCCTGGTCACCGCCATCAGCCCGACCAAGGCTGGCGAGGGCAAGACCACGACCACGATCGGCCTCGGCGATGCGCTGAGCCGCATCGGCAAGAAGACGGCCATTGCGTTGCGCGAACCGAGCCTCGGTCCTTGCTTCGGCCAAAAGGGCGGCGCCACCGGCGGCGGGCAGGCGCAGATCGTGCCCATGGCCGACATCAACCTGCATTTCACTGGGGATTTTCACGCGATCACGACGGCCCACAACCTCCTGGCCGCGATGCTCGACAATCACATCTACTGGGGGAACGCGCTGGGCATCGACAGCCGCCGCGTGTTCTGGCCGCGTGTGATGGACATGAACGACCGCGCGTTGCGCGACATAGTGGTGAGCCTCGGTGGCGTCGCCAACGGCTTCCCGCGCCAGGGGCGGTTCGACATCACGACCGCGTCCGAAGTCATGGCGATTCTTTGTCTGGCCAGCGATCTTCCTGACCTCGAAAAGCGCCTGTCGCAGATCGTCGTCGCCGAGACGCGCGACGGCAAACAGGTAACAGCGGGCGACCTCAAGGCGTCCGAGGCGATGGCGGCCGTTCTCAAGGACGCGGCCAAGCCCAACCTCGTGCAGACACTGGAGAACAATCCGGTGCTGATCCATGGCGGCCCGTTTGCCAACATCGCCCATGGCTGCAACTCGGTAATCGCGACGCGCGCGGCCCTGGCGCTGGGCGACTATGTCGTTACCGAGGCGGGTTTCGGCGCCGATCTCGGCGCCG
>CALROF020000199.1:0-12429 GCA_943369775.1 Reyranella massiliensis 521 | reverse complement strand
AGTCGCTCGATGTATCGGCCCAGCCAGTAGAGATTGTCGGCGACGCGGCTTTGCAGGTCGGCGCTGCCGCGTTCGACGGCAAGCTGGTGGAAACGTCGCGTCGGCGGCACCTGGACGTCGGCTGCATCCTCGGTCAGGACCCAGACGTCCTTCAGCGTACCGTTCAGTCTACCCAGCGAGCGCAAGGCCGTGTCGCCCATGGGTTCGCCGGCCAGCCCACCCGGCAGCACGCGGTAGCTGTCGCCACTGGCAACCACGAACGCACGCATCACGACGGCCGACGGCGCCAATGTCTGGCCGTCCCATTTGGGCGTCAGCGACGGCGTCATCGGATACTGCGCCACGAACTGGCCGGGTTGAGCGCGGATGCGCTCTTCCAGTGCCTTGCGATCGGCGGGTTCGAGCATGCCGACGACGATCGGTTCGCGGTCGGCGCCGAGGCAGGGCCGCACGATCATCAGATCGAGATTGGCCAGCGCGAAGGTGAGCGCAGACGGCTCGCCCAGCCACCAGACGTCGAGTGACGGCAGGTCGAGGTCGTGGCCCAGCAGGCGCTGGCTCACACGCTGCAGGAACGGGATCAGCGCCGGCGTCTCGACGAGGCCCGAGCCCAGGGCATTGGCAAGAGCGATGCGACCGCTTCGCGTCGCCTCGACCATGCCGGTGACGCCGAGGGCCGAATCCGCACGCAGTTCCAGGGGATCGGCGAAAGCGCTGTTCAGCCGGCGGAGCAGCACGTGGACGGGCCTGAGGCCGGCCAAGGTCTTGATCGAGACCTGACCGTCGCGGGCGACGAGATCGCCGCCCTCGACCAACGGCACGCCGAGCAGGCGCGAAAGGTAGACATGCTCGAAATAGGTCGCCGACAACGAGCCAGGCGTTAGCACGGCCATGCTGGGCTGCGCGATATCGGCCGGCGCCATCGCCTGCAAGGAATCGTGCCAGCGGTCGACGAACGGCCGCAGGTGGCGGATCGGGACGGAGCGAAAGGCTTCCGGCAGGCTGCGTGCCAGCACCCGACGCATCTCTAACGCGTAGCCGATGCCCGAGGGGACTTCCGTGTGATCCGCGAGAACGTACCAGCGCCCGTCGCCTAGACGCACGAGATCGACGGCGTAGTTGGCGAGATGGCGGTCGGGTGCCTTGCCGTCGGTGACCTGCACAGGGCGCAGAAAATGCTGGTTGGCATGCACCAGCATGGGAGGCAGCACGTGCTCCTTCAGGAGGAGCTGCGGGCCGTAGAGATCGGCCAGCGTCGCGTCGAGCAAATGAGCGCGCTGGATGAGGCCCGCTTCCAGCGTTGCCCATTCATCGGGCGCAATCACGAAGGGCAGGGGATCGAATGCCCAACGCGGCGCACCGCGATCGTCGAGCAGGTTGACGGTAGCGCCCGATTCCTCGAGCTGCCGGCGTGCGCTCTCGACGCGTTCGCTCAGCCCGCCAGGAAGCGAGCGGATGACGCTTAGAATGCCCTGCCAGTGATAGCGAATCGACTTCTGGCCGGTGACCAGTTCGTCATACGCGCTTGCCGGCGAAGAGATGAGGCCGCGCAACGACTCCATGGGTCCGCGAAAGAAAGTTCGACGAGAAGGATCAAAGTCGCACGGGCAGCGGTCGAGGTCTACCGCATCAGGCGCGACGCAAATCGAGTGTCAGTGGATGTTCCGGATTGTCCAGCGGACGCGGCTCGGGCGTGGTGCCGCCGGTATGGCCGATCGGGAAGAAACGTGCACGCCGACGGGCTTCGGCCTCGTTGGCATTGACGGGCACGCGATCGTAGTTGCGGCCACCTGGATGGGCGACGTGATAGGTGCAGCCACCGATCGAACGGCCGTTCCAGCTATCGTGGATGTCGAAAATCAAGGGCACATGGACGCCAATGGTGGGATGCAGCGCATTGGCCGGCTGCCAGGCGCGATATCGCACGCCGGCTACATATTCTCCCGCGGTTCCCGTGGCGCGCAGCGGCAGGCGCCAGCCGTTGCAGGCGACGGCGTGGCGCTGGTCGTTCAGCCCGGTGACCTTAACCTGCAGCCGTTCGACGGAGGAATCGACATAGCGCACGGTGCCGCCGCCGCCCGGTTCCTCGCCCAGCACATGCCAGGGTTCGAGGGCATGGCGCAGCTCCAGCTCGATGCCGCGCTGGGCCGTTTCGCCGAGGCGCGGGAACCTGAACTCGAAGTGCGGCGCGAACCAGTCCGGCGCGAAGTGGTAGCCGGATTCGGCCAGATCGGAGAGCACGTCGGTGAAGTCCTGCCAGACGAAGTGCGGCAGCATGAAATCGTCGTGCAGGCGTGTGCCCCAGCGGCTGAGCGGACGCTCGTAGGGGCGATCCCAGAACTTCGCGACCAGGCCGCGTAGCAGCGCTTGCTGAGCCACGCTCATGCGCCAGTGCGGCGGCATCTCGAAGGCGCGCAATTCCAGCAGGCCGCGACGGCCCGCGGCCGCGTCGGGCGTAAAGAGCTTGTCGATGCAGAATTCCGTGCGATGCGCATTGCCCGTCGCATCGACAAGCAGGTTGCGGAAGATGCGGTCGACCAGCCACGGCGGTGTCTGGCGGCCGGCCTCTATCTGTCGGAAGGCGATCTCCAGTTCGTGCAGCGCATCGTTGCGCGCCTCGTCGACCCGGGGATGCTGACTGGTCGGGCCGATGAACAGACCGGAGAAAAGATAGGAGAGCGAGGGGTGGTTGATCCAGTAGCCCAACAAGCTCTTCAGCAGGTCGGGTCGGCGCAGCATCGGTGAGTCTGGCGCAGAGGGTCCACCGAGCACGAAATGGTTGCCGCCGCCGGTACCGGTGTGGCGGCCGTCGATCATGAATTTCTGGGCACCGAGCCGGGTCGTGCGCGCTTCCTCGTAGACGATCTCGGTGCGCTGCACGAGTTCGCGCCAGTTGGTCGAGGGGTGGATGTTCACTTCGATCACGCCGGGGTCGGGCGTCACGCTGAAGCTCTGCAGGCGTGAATCACCGCCCGGCGGCGGATAGCCTTCGAGGAAAACCGGCTGGCGCAGCTCCTCGGCCGTGTCCTCGATGGCCGCAACGAGCTCGAGATAATCCTCGGTGCGCTCGGTCGGTGGCATGAAGACATAGAGGTGGCCGTCGCGCGGTTCGAAGACCATGGCGGTCCGAACGATCGACGACGGTGACGAGCCCACGCCGGGCTGCATCGCGAGATCGGGCGCCAGCGCGCGTTGCCACGCCTCGCGTCGTGCCGCCTCGCCGTCGCCGTTGGTATCGGGAGCGACGTTGCGTTCCTGGCGGCGCAGCACGGGCGCGCGCCGGAAGGCGTCCAGCGGCGGCAGGTCGGGGTGCGGTGCCATCGGGTCGGGTTCGACGACGAAGCCCGCATCCGCGGGCGCCGCCCAAGGCAGCGAATCCAAGGGCAGGCGGAAGCCGACCGGCGAATCGCCGGGGATGAGGTAGCACTTCTCGGAACGCAGGAACCACGGTCCGCTCTTCCAGCGTCCGCTATGCCCGTTCTGCGCCTTGCCCTGATCACGCGCGACCGGCAGCACATAGCCGACAGTCGATTCGAGGCCCTTCTCAAAAATACGGGAAAGCCTCTCGCGCTCCAGCGGATCTTTCATTTTCGCTTCATCGACCGTGACGTTGCTGGGCAGTCGCCGTTCGCGCCACAGGTAGTACCAGGTGTCCTCGAAGGCGGGGAACAGATAGCCGGGGTCGAGCTGCAGGCGTTGCGTGAAGGCAAGCGCGAAGCGATGCGCTGTTTCATGCGTGACGTTCGTCGGCTTCGATTCCAGCGCATAGAGCTGTGGGTTACGCCAGATCGGCTGACCGTCTTTGCGCCAATGGCAGTTCAGCGACCAGCGCGGCAGTTGCTCGCCGGGGTACCATTTGCCCTGGCCGAAATGCAGCAACGGCCCCTGGGCAAAGCGGTCCGCCAGCTTGCGGAACAACACGCCGGCCAGACGCCTCTTTTCCGGTCCCAGCGCCAGCGTGTTCCATTCGTCGCCGTCCATATCGTCGATCGACACGAAGGTCGGTTCGCCGCCCATGGTGAGCCGCACGTCATGCCGGCCGATATCGTGCTCGATTGCCTCGCCGACTTCGAGCAGGCTTGCCCACTGCGCGTCGGTGTAAGGCTTCGTGGTGCGCGGTGTCTCGCGCACGCGCGCCACCGACATCTCGTGCTCGAACTGGACTTCGGCCTTCTCGACCAGCCCTTCGACCGGCGCCGCACTCGAGGGTTCGGGGGTGCAGGCGAGCGGAATATGGCCTTCGCCCGTCAACAGGCCCGAAGTCGGGTCGAGGCCGATCCAGCCGGCGCCCGGCAGGTAGACCTCGCACCAGGCGTGGAGATCGGTGAAGTCGTGTGTCGGCCCTTCGGGGCCGTCCAGCGGCTTCTCGTCGGGCATGAGCTGGATCAGGTAGCCCGACGCGAACCGCGCTGCGAAGCCCAGATGCCGCAGAATAGTAACCAACAGCCAGCCGGTGTCGCGGCACGAGCCCTTGGCAAGGCCGAGCGTCTCCTCGCAGGTCTGAACGCCCGGTTCCAGGCGCACGATGTAGCCGATTTCCCGTTGCAGGCGTGCGTTCAGGCCGACAATGAAATCGATGGTGCGCTGCGGGCTGCGGTCGACCTTGGCGAGCCAGGCCTTCAGCAGCGGTCCCGGCGGTTCGAGCTTGCGAAAGGGGGCGATCTCCTCCGCCAGCGAGGTGTCGTAGGCGAAAGGCCACTGCTCGGCCTCGGGCACCAGGAAGAAGTCGAACGGGTTGTTCACCGACATGTCGGCGACCAGATCGACGGTCACCTCGAACTGGTCGGTCTTCTCGGGAAAGACCAGGCGGGCCAGATGATTGCCCTGCGGATCCTGTTGCCAATTGATGAAATGCTGGGCCGGCGTAACCTTGAGCGAATAGGAAAGGACAGGCGTGCGGCTGTGCGGCGCGGGCCTGAGCCGCACGATCTGAGGTCCCAGGGCGACCAGCCGATCATATCGGTAGGTCGTACGATGATGCAGCGCGACGTGGATGCTCATGACGACCGCTCGATCTCCCCTGACCTTAGCCTAAGCAAGTGACATGCCAGTGTCAGCCAGCACGTGTCAGCGCTCCTGCGTGGCCTCCATCCTCTTGGCATATTTCGCACCCCAGTTGGCGAGCGGTACCAGTGCCTCGTCCAGCGATGCGCCGAGGCGAGTCGCCGAATATTCCACCCGGGGCGGGACCTGATGGAAGACCTCGCGATGGACAAGCCCGTCGGCTTCCATCTCGCGCAGGGTCTGGATCAGCATTTTTTCGCTGATCTCCGGAATCAGCCGCTTCAACTCGCCGAAACGGCGCGGCTCCTGATGCACACGCCAAAGAAGCAGTGCTTTCCACTTGCCGCCGATCACCTGGAATGCCGGCCCCAGGCCGCAGCTTTCGGGCTTCGCCATCGTCTGCTCCTTACGAACCAAAAGGTGAGTACCTGATAATTTTGTCAGTACTTGTCCGAAGTCAAGTGAAGCCCAAATTTTGCCCACTAGTGCAATGGAGCTTGAGCAGGATGGGCAAGTATCAAGGAAAGAAGGCGGTGGTGATCGGCGGGACGCACGGCATGGGCCGTGCGGTCGTCGATGCGCTGGTTGCGGAAGGGGCTGAGGTCGTGGTGACGGGCCGCAACGCGCGCAACGTCGAAGCGGCGCGGCGCGAACTCGGCAGAAAGGCCGAGGTCGTTTCCTCCGATATCGCGGACATGGGCGATATCGCAGCGCTCGCACTCCGCGTTGCCGACGGGATCGGTCACATCGATTTCCTGTTCGTCAACGCGGGCTACTCGCGACTCGATCCGGTCGCGGAGGTGAGCGAGGAAGTCTACGACCGGACCTTCGCCATCAACACAAAAGGCGCCTTCTTCACTGTGCAGCGTCTGCTGCCGTTGATGCGCGATGGCGGCTCGATCGTCTTCACCACGTCGGTTGCCAACGACTCCGGCGCGGCGGGCATGAGCGTCTACGCGGGCGCCAAGGCCGCCGTCAGCTCCTTCGCTCAGGTGATGGCGGCCGAACTGCTGCCGCGCCGCATCCGGGTGAACTCGGTGAGCCCCGGCTTCATCGACACGCCAACCATAGGCGTGGTCGAGGCGACGGCAGAGGAACAGGCCGCTTTCCGCAGGATCGGCGATGCCGTCACCCCGATGGGCCGTCACGGCACGGTGGAGGAGGTGGCCAAGGCCGTCCTGTACCTCGCCTTCGACGCCACTTTCACCACCGGTTCGGAAATCGTCGTCGACGGTGGCCTGAACCAGCGCCTGTAGATCCTTGGTAGCCACTGAAAGGCATATGACATGACCGATGTAACAGTTGTCGGCCTCGGTGCCATGGGCACTGCGCTTGCCGACGCTCTGCTCAGGGCGGGCCAGCGGGTAACGGTGTGGAATCGCACCGCCGACCGCGCTGCGCCTCTGGTGCAGCGCGGAGCCACCACTCAAGCGAACGACATCCGGCAGGCGGTGACGGCGAGCCTCGTGATCGTAGTCTGCGTCTATGACTACAAGGCTTCGCGCGCGATCCTCGAAGAAGTGGGCGACGCCCTGGCGGGCAAGGTGCTGGTCCAGCTCAGCACCGGCAGCCCGCTCGACGCCCGCGAGGGTGAGCGTTGGGCCAAGGCACACGGGGCCGATTGTCTCGATGGGGCGCTGCTTGCCACGCCGAGCCAGATCGGCCGACCCGACACGCCGATCTTCCTATCCGGAGCCGAAAGTGCCTACCGGAAGGCCGAGCCGGCGTTGAAGGCGATGGGCGGTGGCTTGATGTATCGCGGCGCAGAGGCGGGAGCCGCGGCGGCCTGGGACATCGCGGCCCTCTCCTGCATGTTCGGCGCGATGTTCGGTTTCTTCCACGGCGTGCGCGTCTGCGAAGCCGAGGGGCTGAGCGTCGAAAGTTTCGGCGACATGATGGGCCAGATCTCTCCGGTGATCGGCGAGATGATCCGCAGCCAGGGCAAGTCAATCGCAGCAGAGGATTATGGTCATCCCGAAAGTTCGGTGGCGATCTGCGCCGGCTCGGGCACGCTTTTCCTGCGCCAGGCGCGCGGGGCCGGCATCGGGTCGGAGTTCCCAACCTTTGCCGACGGCCTGTTCCGCCGCGCCATGGCCGCCGGCCTCGGCGAGGAGAAGCTTGCGGCGATGATCAAAGTGTTGCGCGTATTAAGAGCAACTGAGTAGCCGGCCGCCGGCGGATCACCCATTTGGCCTGCGATCATCTGATGATGGAGGGCGTGGTTCAGAAGAGGGAGCGGGGCGGTCCTTCTCCTTTGCCTGGCATGGCATGGCTGAAGGCGTAGGCCGAAACCGGCTCGTCGGTCGTTTCGGACCGCGGACCAAAGGCGCGGTGGCGTATGGGCCTCCGCGGCCAAGGTCCGATATGCTGCAGGACATGAGCAGCACATACTTCGATCTCACGGGCAAAGTTGCCCTCGTCACCGGCGGCAGCCGCGGTCTTGGCTATCAGATGGTGAAGGCCTTCGCCCAGCATGGCGCCGACGTCTTCATCACGAGCCGCAAGCTCGAAAGCTGCGAGAAAGTCGCGGCCGAAGTCCGAGGCATGGGCCGCAAAGCGGCAACCTATGCCTGCAACGTCGCGAACTGGCAGGAGCTCGAGGGGTTGGCCGATGCGGCCTACACGGCCTTCGGCAAGGTCGACATCCTGGTGAACAATGCCGGCTCCTCGCCGCTGGCGCCGTCGTCGCTGGAGACCCCGGAACAGCTTTTCGACCGCATCATCTCGCTGAACTTCAAGGGCCCGTTCCGCCTGATGTCGCTGATCGGCAGCCGCATGGCGGCGGGCGAGGGTGGCTCGATCATCAACATCTCGAGCGCCGGGGCGCTCCGGCCGCGGCCGCAGATCGCGCCCTATGCCGGGGCCAAGGCGGCGCTCAATGCCATCACCGAGGCCTTTGCTTTCGAATACGGACCCAAGGTGCGCGTAAACACCATCTCGCCCGGCCGCTTCCTCACCGACGTCTCGAAAGCATGGAGCGATGAGCATAAGCTCAATCCGACGGCGGCGCTGAAGCGCAGCGGCCTGCCGGAAGAGATCGTGACCGCCGCGCTCTATCTCGCGTCGAGCAAGTCGAGCTTCACCACCGGATCGCTGGTCCGGGTCGACGGAGGAATTGCCTAGCTCCGTGCGGAACGCACGGCGCCAACGATCGAAACCTGTCCCGGGAGAAACCTCATGAAGATGAAAGCCGGCGTCCTCACGGTCTGCGGTGCGCCGCGGCCCTTCGCCAAGAGCAAGCCCATTCATGTCATGGAAGTCGATCTCGATCCGCCCGGCGAGGGCGAGGTGCTGGTCAAGGTCGGTGGCGGCGGGCTCTGCCACTCCGACCTGTCGTTGATCAACGGCGACCGACCGCGGCCGGTGCCGATCGTGCTGGGCCACGAGGGCTCGGGCGAGATCGTCGAGGTCGGCTCGGGCGTCCACGACGTCAAGAAGGGCGACCATGTCTGCTTCACCTTCAACGTGAGCTGCGGCCGCTGCCGGCGCTGCCTCGAAGGACGGCCCTACATTTGCGAGCGCTCGATCAGCCCGCGCGCTGCCGGTCAGCTCCTCTCCGGCCATCACCGCCTGCACCATGACGGCAAGCCGGTGCATCATCATTCCGGTGTCTCCTGCTACGCCGAGTATGCCGTGGTCGATCGCGGTTCGGTCGTGGTGATCGACAAGAGCCTGCCGCTCGACGTGGCGGCGCTGTTCGGGTGCGCCGTCGTGACGGGCGTCGGTGCGGTGATCAACACCGCGCAGATCCAGCCCGGCAGCACGGTCGCCATCGTCGGCCTGGGCGGCGTGGGCTTGAGCGGCCTGATGGGTGCGGTGCTGGCGGGCGCCGGCCGCATCGTCGCCATCGACCTTTCCGATGACAAGCTCGGCCTGGCGCGCCAGCTCGGCGCCACCGACACGGTGAACGCCAAGGATGCCGATCACGTCCAGCAGGTACGCGACCTCACCAATGGTGGCGTCGATTACGCCTTCGATCTCGCCGGGACGATCAAGGCGATGGAGACGGCCTATCTCGTCACGCGCTGGGGCGGCACGACGGTGACGGCTGGTCTGTCGCCGATCGCGGCCGACTTCTCCTTCAAGCAGAGCATGCTGGTCAGCGAGGAGAAGACCATCAAGGGCTCCTACATGGGAAGCTGCGTGCCGGTGCGCGACATCCCGCGCTTCATCGCGCTCTACCAGCAGGGCAAGCTGCCGGTGGACCGCATGGTCAGCCAGCGCATCGGCTTCGACCAACTCAACGAAGGCTTCGACCGCCTGCAGGACGTGGCGACGGTGCGCCAGGTGCTGGTACCGCACGGATGAGCATCGCCGTCGCTGTCGAAAGCCCCTTGCAGGATGACGTTCGCGAACTCGTCGCCGAGTTGAACGCCACCCTGCTGGAGCTGACGCCGCCGGAGTTCGTGTTCCACATGACCGTGGAGCAGATGGCGGATCCGGCGACGACGTTGTTCATCGCCCGAGACGGCGGCAAGGCCGTGGGTTGCGGGGCGCTGAAGCGGCATGAGGACGGCATCGGCGAGGTCAAGCGCATGTACACGCGCCCCTCGCATCGCGGCCGTCGGATTGGTGCGGCGATCGTCGATCGCATCGAGGCGATAGCACGCGAGAAAGGCTTGAAGCGCCTGGTGCTGGAAACAGGCGACCAGCATCCCGCCGCCTGGGCAGTTTATGAGCGGGCCGGCTTCACGCGCTGCGGCCCGGTGCTCGATTACCCCGACTCGAAATGGTCGGTGTTCTACGAAAAATCCCTTTAGCGAATCTCGAAGCCGAGCTTGGCGAGGGATGCGCGGATCGTCTCGCGGCCGTTCATCGACTTGAGAGGAGCCAGTCGGTTCAGCACGCGCTGGGTCCAGGTTGCCGCCTGGAGTTCGTGACGCGCCGAGAACCGGCTCATTTCGGCGTCGTACACCTTGCGCTGGGTCGCCTCATGCGTGGCGTCGTAGCGCTCATGGTGTAACACGGTGCTCTGCGGCAGGCGTGGCTTGACCTCGCCTTCGCCCTTCTCCGTCGCGTAGCCGACACAGAGTCCGAACACCACGAACGATTGGTGCGGCAGGTCGAGCAGCTTTGCCACGCGGATCGGGTCGTTGCGCATGGCGCCGATATAGACCGTCCGTAGCCCGATCGATTGGGCGGCGACCACGGCGTTCTGTGCGGCGAGCGCTGCGTCGATGCAGGCCACCATGAAAGTTTCGAGCCAAGGCATCGTCTCGAAGGCCGTCTTCTCGGCATCCGAGATGCGCTGGTTGCGCGACATGTCGGCGACCCAGGCGATGAAGAGCGGGCACTGTTCGATATGCTTCTGGCCGCCGGCGACCTCGGCCAGCACCTTCTTCTTCTCGGGATCGGTTATCGCGACGGCCGACCACCATTGCATGTTCGAACTGGTGGCGGCCGATTGTGCGGCGGCGATCAACGTCTCGAGTGTACCCGGCGGCAGCGGGTCGGGCTTGTAGGTGCGTACCGAACGGTGGTCGAGCATGACCGCAATGGTCTCGTTCCACGGTCCTGCCGGCGGAATGGCATCAGCGCCATAGCGGCGTGTCAGGGCCTCGGTCGTGTCAACGGGCGGAGGTGTCAGCGAGTCCATGGGGCGTGCTCTGTGGTTTTGTCCGGGTGATGGCGGTGACCAGGGCAAGGAGGATGAAGCCCGCCACGATCATGAAGATGGCGCGCGGCTCGTGCTGGTCCATCAGGAAGCCGAAGAGCAGCGGCGCGACCATGCCGCCGAGGTTGAAGCCGGTGCTGACGAAGCCGAACACCTTGCCGAAGGAGCCCGGCGGCGTGACGGCGCGCACCATCATGTCGCGCGACGGCTGGATGATGCCGTTCAGCAGGCCACCCACCGACATCAGGACGATCAGGGCGGCGGCGGGCATGTTCACCCAGGCCATCAGGATCGCCATCGTCGAGGTGCAGGCGAAGCCCACGGCGGCCACACGTTCATGATGCGGCGTGCGGTCGGCGATGATGCCGCCCACCAGCACGCCGAAGGCGCTGCACAGCAGGAAACCGGAGAGGGCCACGTTGGCCACCGAGAAGGGCGTGCCGTGGATCTCGCCCATGCCGACCACGGTGAAGGTCTGGATGCCGCCATTGGCCATGGCGAGGCAGAAGAAGAACAGCAGATTGCGCAGGACCGGTCCGCTCAGCAGCAGATCGAGGCCGACCTTGGCACCGCCGGCCGCGGCCTGCTGACCGGGCTTGTGCGAGATCCGCGGCAGGACGCTTCCGGCCACAATCAGCAGCATCGCCGTCGCAAAGGACAGGCCCGCCGCGACCAGGAAGCCGCCGCGCCAACCCCAGATCGCCGCGCAGGCCAGCACCAGTGCGGGGGTGATGCCCGAGCCCAAGTAGCCCGCAAACGTGTGGATCGAGAAGGCTTTGCCGATCCGCCGGTGATCGATGGTGGCGGAGAGGATGGAGTAGTCGGCCGGGTGATAGACGGTGTTGGCCAGGCCGAGGACGCCGTAGGCGATGACGAAGGTCCAGTAGCCCGGCAGCATCGCGGCAGCGACGACGGCGACCGTTCCCAGGAGCAGCCCGCCGGTCAGCATGGCGCGTGGCCCCACGCGGTCGACCATGAAACCAGCTGGTGTCTGCAGGAGCGCCGACACGACATTGAAGGCGGTCAGCGCCAGACCGATCTGGATGTAGCTGACGCCGAAAGCCTCGCGCACTTCGCCGAACAGCGGCGGCAGCAGCATGATGTGCACATGGCTCACGAAATGCGCGATGGCGATCAGGGCGATTACCTTGACCTCGCGGCCGCGCTCGCGATCCGTGCCGACGCTCAGCGGCACATCGAAAGGGTCACTCGTCGACGACATTGACGCTCAAAGTCCCGATTCCAGAAATCTCGACGTCGACCTTGTCGCCGGGCTTCATCCAGAGCGGCGGCTTGCGGCTGGTCCCGACACCGTCGGGGGTGCCGGTGGCGATGATGTCGCCCGGCTCCAGCCAGGTCACGGTCGAAAGATACTCGATGATGGTGGCGACATCGAAGATCATGTGATCGGTCGTGTCGTGCTGCACCACGGTGTCGTTCAGGCGCGTCGTGAGTTCCAGCCGCTGCGGATCGGTGATCACGTCGGTCGTGACCATCCAGGGGCCGAGGGGACCGGTTGCCGGGAAGTTCTTGCCCGCCGTCACGGAATGCTTCTGGAAGTCGCGCACGCTGCCGTCGAGGAAGCAGGTGTAGCCCGCGATCACCGACAGAGCGCTCGCCCGCGAGACGTGGCGGCAGCGCTCACCGATCACGATCGCCAGCTCACCTTCGAAATCGAAGTCGATCGAGGCGCGCGGCCGCACGATGTCGCCGCCATGCGCCACGAGCGTATTGTGCAGGCGCGAGAAGACGCTGGGCTGGGCCGGCACCTGTCGGCCGACTTCGCCGACATGGCTCGCATAGTTGAGGCC
>CALROF020000198.1:0-12787 GCA_943369775.1 Reyranella massiliensis 521 | reverse complement strand
GCTTCGGCGGGGTTTCTTTGTTTTTGGCCCCGTTGCGCTATGCGATAATTCTCCCGCGCTAACAAGCCAACCCGCTTCGAAGAGGTGGTCCAAAGCAAGAAGTCCTAGGGAGAATTTCCAAGATGCAACGTCGCAAATTCCTGCGCACGGCTGGCGTCGGCGGCGCGTCAGTCGCTGCGGCCGGCACGCTCGCAGCACCTGCCATTGCCCAGTCCATGCCAGAGGTGAAGTGGCGCATGGCCTCGAGCTTTCCGAAGTCGCTCGATGCGATCTACGGCGCCGGTGAGTTCTTCGCCAAACGCGTCGCAGTGCTGACCGATAACAAGTTCCAGATCCGCTCCTTTGCCGCCGGCGAGATCGTCCCGGCCTTGCAGGTCGTCGACGCCGTGCAGAACGAGACCGTCGAGTGCGGCCACACCGGCGCCTACTACTACGTCGGCAAGGATCCGACCTTCGCCTTCGACACGGCCCTGCCGTTCGGGCTGAACACCCGCCAGCACAATGCCTGGGTCTATCATGGCGGCGGACTCGAGCTGATGCGCGAGTTCTACAAGGACTACAAGATGACGTCCTTCCTCGTGGGACACACCGGTGCGCAGATGGGCGGCTGGTTCCGCAAGGAGATCAAGACGCTCGACGATTTGAAGGGATTGAAGTTTCGCGTCGGCGGCTTTGCCGGCCAGGTGCTCGCGAAGCTCGGCGTGGTGCCGCAACAGATCGCCGCCGGTGACATCTATCCGGCACTGGAGAAGGGCACGATCGACGCCGCCGAATGGGTCGGCCCCTACGACGATCTGAAGCTCGGCTTCTACAAAGTCGCGCCGTACTACTACTATCCCGGTTGGTGGGAAGGCAGCACGGCGATCTCGCTCTACTGCGGCGACAAGGCGTTCGAGGCACTTCCGCCAGCCTACAAGGAGGCGATCGCGGTCGCGGCTGGCGATACGGCGGGCTGGTCCCTCGCCAAGTACGACACGCAGAACCCGCGTGCGCTGCGGGAGTTGATTGCGGGCGGCGCGAAGGTCCTGCCGTTTTCCCCGGCAATCATGGAGGCGGCTTTCAATGCCGCCAACGAGATCTACGCCGAGACGAGCGCGAAGAACCCGAAGTTCAAGAAGGTCTACGAGTCCTGGAAACCGTTTCGCGCGGAGGAAGTCCTGTGGTTCCGCGTTGCCGAGAACACCTTCGACAACTTCATGGCGCGCCAGTCGGCTGCCGGAAAGCTCTGACGTAAGTCATTGAAAAATATTCGTAAAATCCCGTGACAGCGGGAGATTCCCGTTTGTCTTCAGGGGGGCGGCAACTAGCTTTCCATCCCCGTTGCGCTATGCGATAACCCCCCGCCGCTAAATGCGGTTCGCGATGCAGAAGGCACGCTCAAAAGTAAGAGATTTAGGGAGTTATTCTCAGATGCAACGTCGCAAGTTCATGCGCACCGCCGGTGTCGGTGGTGCGACAATCGCCGCTGCCAGTGCGCTCGCAGCGCCAGCGGTTGCGCAGTCCATGCCCGAGGTGAAGTGGCGCATGGCCTCGAGCTTCCCGAAGTCGCTCGACACGATCTTTGGCGCGGGTGAGTTCTTCGCCAAGCGTGTTGCGGCACTGACCGACAACAAGTTCCAGATCCGTGTGTTCGCGGCCGGCGAAATCGTCCCGGGCCTGCAGGTCGTCGATGCCGTGCAGAACGAGACGGTCGAGTGCGGTCATACGGCGGCCTACTACTACGTCGGCAAGGATCCGACCTTCGCCTTCGATACGGCACTGCCGTTCGGACTGAACACCCGCCAGCACAACGCCTGGGTCTATCACGGCGGTGGGCTCGAGCTGATGCGCGAGTTCTATAAAGAATACAAGATGACCTCCTTCCTGATGAGCCACACCGGCGCGCAGATGGGCGGCTGGTGGCGCAAGGAGATCAAGACGCCCGAGGACATGAAGGGCGTGAAGATGCGTATCGGCGGTTTCGCCGGCCAGGTGATGGCGAAGCTTGGCGTGGTGCCGCAGCAGATCGCCGGCGGTGACATCTATCCGGCGCTGGAGAAGGGCACGATCGACGCCGCCGAATGGGTCGGCCCGTACGACGACCAGAAGCTCGGCTTCAACAAGGTCGCGCCGTACTACTACTATCCCGGCTGGTGGGAAGGCTGCGCGGCGCTGTCGCTCTATTGCGGCGACAAGGCCTTCGATGCGCTGCCGCCGACGTACAAGGAAGCCATCGCGGTGGCGTGCGGCGACACCGTGAGCTGGTCGGTTGCGAAGTACGACGCGCAGAACCCCAAGGCGTTGCGCGAGCTGGTCGCGGCCGGCACAAAGTTCCTGCCGTTCCCGCAGTCGGTGATGGAAGCCTGCTTCAACGCCTCCAACGAGCTCTACGCCGAGACGATCGCCAAGAACCCGAAGTTCAAGAAGGTCTTCGATTCCTGGAAGCCGTTCCGGAACGAAGAGGTCCTGTGGTTCCGCGTTGCCGAGAACACCTTCGACAACTTCATGGCGCGCCAGTCGGCTGCCAACAAGCTCTGAGCCTGCCGGGCCTGGCCCTGGTGGAAAAGCCCCGCTTCGGCGGGGCTTTTTTGTTGCCCGCCTTTGCTCCAGTCACGCGCCGGTTGTAAGGTTAATTCCGCTGGATGGAATAAAAGTCCGGAATACAAAATCCCTGGGAGGGACACCATGCAACGTCGCAGGTTCATCAAGACCGCCGGTGTGGGCGCTGTTGCCACAACCGTGGCTGTACCGGCGCTGGCGCAGGCCATGCCGGAGTTGAAGTGGCGTCTGACATCGAGTTTTCCCAAGTCGCTCGATACGCTGTTCGGCGGCGCCGAGCATTTCTGCCGAAGGGTGGGCGAGATCACCGACGGCAAATTCAAGATCACGCCCTTTGCCTCGGGCGAGATCGTCCCCGGCTTCCAGGTGCTGGATGCGGTGCAAAACGGCACCGTCGAGATGGGCCAGACGGCAGCCTATTATTACATCGGCAAGGACTACACCTTCTCCTTCGATACGGCCGTGCCGTTCGGCCTCAACAGCCGCCAGCACGTCGCGTGGTGGATGCAGGGCGGTGGCCGCCAGGCGATGGACGAGTTCTACAAGGACTACGGCATCGTCGGTCACCTGATGGGGGGTACGGGCGCCCAGATGGGCGGTTGGTTCCGCAAGGAGATCAAGACAGTCGACGATCTCAAGGGTCTGAAGTTCCGCGTCGGCGGCTTCGCCGGCCAGATCCTCGGCAAGCTCGGCGTCGTGGCGCAGCAGATCCCCGGCGGCGATATCTATCCGGCGCTGGAGAAGGGCACGATCGACGCTGCCGAATGGGTCGGTCCTTACGACGACGAGAAGCTCGGCTTCAACAAGGTCGCGCCGTACTACTATTACCCCGGCTGGTGGGAAGGCACCGGCATGGGGACGGCGTACATCAACCAGAAGAGTTGGTCGGAACTGCCACCGATCTACCAGAAGGCGATCGAAGTAGCGGCCAACGAGGTCACGCTCTGGATGCTGGCCAAATACGATAACGGCAATCCCGCCGCACTGCGCCGGCTAGTGGCCAGCGGCGTCAAGCTGCTGCCGTTCCCGACGGCCGTCCTCGAGGCTTGCTTCAACGCGACCAACGAAGTGTGCAACGAGATCGTGGCCAAGAACGCCAAGTTCAAGAAGGTCTGGGATGTCTGGCGGCCCTATCGGTCTGAACAAGTGCTCTGGTCACGCATCGCCGAGGGCGGCTTCGATGCCTTCATGGCCAGAATGTACGGTGCTGGAAAAGTGTAAAATACGATCCTCGCGCAACCCATTGGAGCCCCGCACCGGCGGGGCTCCTCGTCCCGCTCCCGGCGGCCGCAGGGTCGCCAAACATTGAATAGATTTAAGGGTTTCCGCAGGGGGGCGGCGCTTTCCAAACGGAATTCCGCGTGTCAGTCTCGCCTCGCTAAGGAAGGCCATGAGGGTCTTCTTAAGGGAGGTAAAAAGAGATGAAGCGTAGAAAATTCATCAAGACCGCGGGCGTGGGAGCAGCGGGTGTTGCGGCCGTGACGACCGTCGCGGCGCCGGCCATTGCGCAGAGCATGCCGGAAGTGAAGTGGCGTCTGACGTCGAGCTTTCCGAAGTCGCTCGACACGCTGTATGGCGGTTCTGAACTCTTCGCCAAGATCGTCGGCGAGATGTCCGACGGCAAGTTCCAGGTCCGTCCGTTCGCAGCGGGTGAGATCGTCCCAGGCTTGCAGGTCGCCGATGCGGTGCAGAACGGCACCGTCGAGGCGGGCCAGACTGCGGCCTACTACTACTTCGGCAAGCATCCGAACTTCGTGTTCGAGACCGGCCTGCCGTTCTCGATGAACCAGCGCCAATACTACGCGTGGCTGGAGTTCGGCGGCGGCCATGAGCTGATCAACGAATTCTATAAAGAGTACAATTTCCGCTCGATCACCTTCGGCGGCACGGGCTGCCAGATGGGTGGCTGGTTCCGCAAAGAGATCAAGTCGATGGAGGACATGAAGGGCCTGAAGTTCCGCGTCGGCGGCTTCGCGGGCCTGATCCTCACGCGGCTGGGCGTGGTGCCGCAGCAGATCGCCGGCGGCGATATCTATCCGGCGTTGGAGAAGGGCACGATCGACGCCTGCGAATGGGTCGGTCCGTACGATGACGAGAAGCTCGGCTTCAACAAGGTCGCCAAGTACTACTACTACCCCGGCTGGTGGGAAGGCGCGTCGGTCGGCTCGCTCTACATCAACAACAAGGCATGGGACGAGCTGCCCAAGCCGTACAAGGCGATGGTCGAGGCGGCGTCCGGCCGTGTCACGTCGTGGATGGTGCCCAAGTACGATGCCGGCAATCCGCCGGCCCTGCGTCGCCTCGTGGCGGCGGGCACCGAGCTGCGTCCGTTCCCGCGCTCGGTCCTCGAGCCGTGCTTCCTCGAGGCCTACAAGTACTACGACGAGCTTGCGGCCAAGGATCCGAAGTTCAAGAAGATCTATGACAGCCTGAAGGCATTCCGGACCGACGAGAACCTGTGGTTCCGCGTCGCCGAGAACACCTTCGACAACTTCAACTTCTCGATGTCGGCCCAGGGACGCTAAGCGTCGCTGACGACCGATCAAGCCAGAAAAGAAAAGCCCCGCCTGAAAAGGCGGGGCTTTTTGTTGTTCGTGCCCGTCTAGTTCTTCGGTGGAGTACCGAAGACCGGAGGCGCCGTGTCATCCGATGGCGGTGCCTCGATCTCGATCTTGACCTTGCTTGGGTCGACACCGCTCGGCTTGTCGAGGAAGTAGGTTACCGACTGTGGGACGGCGATCACGATGGCCACCATGATGAGCTGCAGCAGCACCCAAGGGATCGAACCCCAATAGATGTCCGTGCTCTTCACTTCCTTCGGCGCCACGCTGCGCAGATAGAAAAGGGCGAAGCCGAACGGCGGGTGCATGAACGACGTCTGCATGTTCACGCAGAGCATGACGCCAAACCAGATCAACGCGGCGTCGGCTCCAACCACCGGCGCCAGCAGCTTCTGCGCCACCGGCGCCAGCATCGGAACGATGATGAAGGCGATCTCGAAGAAGTCGAGGAAGAACGCCAGGAAGAAGACGAACAGGTTGACGACGATCAGGAAGCCCCAGACGCCACCTGGCAGGTTGGACATCAGATGTTCGACCCACTGGTTGCCATCGACACCCTGGAAGGTGATCGAGAAGCAGGTCGCACCGACCAGGATGAAGGCCACCATCGCCGTGATGCGCATCGTCGCCTGGAAGGCCTGCACGATCAGGTCGCGCAGGTCTTTCACCTGCCACGCCCGCCAGCACAGCCAGATGATGGCGGCGAACATGATCGTGAACGCGACCTTGAACGGCATCGACTTGAACGCGACCATGCCGATCAGGGCGCCGATGATCGCGGCGGCGCAACCGCTTCCGAACACGATGCGGTCGAACTTGGTGAGCGGCGCATTGCGGACCACCGCCAGCACGATGGCACCGATAGTCCCCATGGCGCCGGCTTCGGTCGGCGTTGCGAGGCCCATCATGATCGTCCCCAGAACCAGGAAGATCAGGACGGCGGCGGGAATGATCCCCCAGGCGCACTTGATCAGCAGGGCCTTGCCGAACAGCGTGCGCGGCACCGGCGGCAGAGCCTCGGGCTTAACGAGGGTAAGGTAGAAAGTGTAAGCCGCGAACAAGGCGATCTGCAGGAGCGATGGCCCCCAAGCGCCGAGATACATGTCGCCCACCGAGCGGCCGAGCTGGTCGGCCAGCACGATCAGCACGAGGGACGGGGGTACGAGCTGCGTGATGGTGCCCGACGCGGCGAGCACGCCGGTCGCATAACGCATGTCGTACCGGTAACGCATCATCACCGGCAGGGTGATGAGCGCCATGGCGATGACCTGCGCCGCCACGGTGCCGGTGATGGCACCGAGGATGAAGCCCACGATGATGGTCGAGTAGCCCAGCCCGCCCTTGATGGGACCGAAGAGCTGGCCCATCGACTCGAGCATGTCCTCCGCCAACCCGCATTTTTCTAGGATGGCGCCCATGAAGGTGAAGAACGGAATGGCGAGCAATAGCTCGTTCGACAGGATACTGCCGAAGACACGTCCGGGGATAGCCTGCATGAAGGCCATCGTGAAGTAGCCCATCTCGATCGACAGGAACCCGAAAAAGAACCCAACTGCGCAAAGGGAAAAGGCGACCGGGTAGCCGATGATCATGAAGACCACCAGGCCGCCGAACATCAGCGGCGGCATCCACTCCAAGGGGATCATTGCGTGGGCCTCTCGTAGTGGGCTTCAAGACTGTCGACGGGATACCCGTTGAGGAAGGCCACGCGCTTGATGAGTTCGGACAGGCCCTGCAGGGCGACCAAGGCGAAGCCGACCGGCAACACCAGCTTGATCGGCCAGCGCACCAGACCGCCGGCATTCGAGGAGTGTTCGAACACGTTGTAGGATTGCATGAAGAACGGCCAGCTCAGCCAAGCCAGGATCGCGCAGGTCGGCAGGAGGAAGATCAGCGTGCCGAGGATGTCGACCCAGAGCTGCCCGCGGCGGCTCAAGGTCATGTAGAAGAGGTCGACGCGCACATGCTCGTTACGCTTCAAGGTATACGAGGCGCCGAACATCACGATGACGGCGAACATGTACCACTGAACTTCGAGCCAAGCGTTCGAACTGGTGTCGTACGCGTAACGCACCATGGCATTGCCTGCGCTGACTACACAGGCCAGCAGGACAAGCCAGTTACAGATATACCCTATCTTCTCGTTTAACGCGTCGATCAGCGCGCTGAACTGCAGCAACAAGCGCATCCGTCCCCCTGCGTGCGAGTTATTTGATTTTGGACCGTTACCCGTTCTCGCTCACGGGTAGCTTTTCTTAGCTTGGTCCGCTGAGCGATGCCAGCGCTGGGGAGTTTTTCTGTTTTCCAAGGAGGTGCGTCAAGTTGCGCCACCTCCATTGCACTGCCTATGCCGCAGGCAATTCCATCCAGCCTTCGGGACCGAAGAACTCCAGCGGCCGGAAGGCCCGCTTGTAGGCCATCTTGCTGGAATCGGCGATCCAGTACCCGAGATAGACGTAGGGCAGGCCGCGTTTGGCCGCCGCATTGGCCAGCCACAGGATCATGTGCGTGCCGAGCCCACGTCGCGGGTCCTGCGGGTCGAAGAAACTGTAGACGGCCGAGACGCCGTTCGAGAGCCAATCGACCAAGCAGGCGCCAACCAGCCGGCCTTCGGCCGAATCGTCACGGAATTCGACGATCGCCGTCTCGACCGGACTCTCCTCGACCATGGCGCGATAGTCGTCGAAGTCCATGTCCGCCATGTCGCCGTCGCGGTGACGCGTCAGTACATAGCGTGAGAAGAGCGAGAACTGCTCGCCGGTCGCCAGGGCCTGGGTTTCCACGGCATGGACATGCTCGTTGCGACGCTGGATGCGGCGCTGGGCGCGGCTGGGATCGAAGTCGCGGACCCGGATGCGCACCGGCACGCAGGCGCGGCAGCCATCGCACAGGGGCTTGTAGACGAAATGGTGCGAACGCCGGAAACCGGCGTCGGTCAGCGTGTCATGCTGGGAGATGGCGTCCGGTCCGCTCAGTTCGGTGACAAGCTTCGTCTCCAGCCGGTGCGGCAGATACGGGCATCGCATCGCCGGCGTTGTGCGGAAGAACCGCAGGGTCTGGATGTTCTGGCGGATGAACATGTGCTGCTTGGAGTTTACCCCTCAGGCGGGCGAAGGAAAGCGGCAGTTGCTCCGCCAAAAGTCGAGGTCGCTGCCGTTCAGGGACCCTGACGGCCGCGCGCCAGTCGGCGAAACGGCATCATCGCCAGCCTGATCAGCCGCGGCAGCATCCATATGAGGAGCGCCACGAAGACAGCAAGTAGGCACAGAAAAGTGATCGGGTAAGCAATCGCGAGCGCGAGCCCACCGATGACCGTCACATCCTCGCCAAGCGATGCCGCGACGTTACTAAAAGGTTCGGGCGAGGTGTTGATCAGCGCGCGCGAGCCCGTCTTGGCGACATGTGTGCCGACGGCCAGCGTTCCGCCCAGCAATCCCGCAATGACGGCAATCTCCGGGCTGAGACCGGTGGCCGCCGCGTAGGCCAGCAGGAATCCCGCAGGAATGCGCACAAAGGTCTGCAGCGCATCGTTGATGCTGTCGACGTAGGGAATCTTGTCGGCAAAGAAATTGAGCGCAAACAGCAAGGCCGCAACGCCCATGACCCAAGGTGAGGCCAGCACCTGGAGGTCCTGGGGCAACGCGACGAAACCCAGCCACTGGGCCACACCCAGCACGAGGACCGCAGCATAGGTGTTGAGGCCGCTCGCCCAGCCGGCGCCGAGCGCGACAGCGATGGCGGCCAGGGTCTCGGCGCTCATCGCGGGAGCGTCACAGGGCCCGCCGCGCCTTCAGCGCGGTCGCGAGCGTCCCATCGTCGAGCCAATCGAGTTCGCCGCCGACTGGAACGCCGTGCGCCAGGCGCGTCAGCGGCACGCTCAGCTCGCCCAGTCTTTCCGCCAAATAGTGAGCCGTGGTCTGGCCATCGACGGTGGCGTTGGTCGCCATGATGACTTCGCGCACGCCGCCCGCCGCCACGCGTTTGACGAGGGTTGCGATGTTGAGTTCGTCGGGCCCGATGCCGTCCAGTGCGGAGAGCGATCCTCCCAGCACGTGATAGTGACCCTGGAAGATCTTGCCGCGTTCCATGGCCCAGAGGTCGCCGACATCCTCGACGACGCAGATCAGGCCGGCGTCGCGCCGCGAGTCGGCGCAGATCGAGCAGGGATCGATGGTATCGAGATTGCCGCAAACCGTGCAGGCGCGAATGGCACGTGCAGCGTCGGCCAGCGCCGTGCCCAGCGGCTGCATCAAGGTCTCACGCTTCTTCAAGAGATGCAGCGCCACGCGGCGAGCGGAGCGCGGACCCAGGCCGGGCAGGCGCCCCAGGAGCTGGATCAGCCGCTCGATCTCGGGGCCATTCATCTAGAGCTTGAAGCCGGGAGGCAAAGGAAGGCCGCCGGTGATGCCACGCATCTGCTCCTGCACGGTCTGCTCGACCTTGCCGCGTGCATCGTTGGCGGCCGCCACGATCAGGTCTTCGACGACGCCCTTGTCTTCGGCCTTGAACAGCGAAGCGTCGATCTCGACGCGCCGTGTCTCGTTCTTGCCGTTGACCGTCACCTTGACCAGCCCGGCGCCCGAGGACCCCACGATCTCCAGTCGCTCCAGCGCCACCTGCAGCTCCTGCATCTTCTGCTGCATCTGCTGAGCCTGCTGCATCAGGCCACCGAGGTCCTTCAATTTGTCGAACATCAGAACTCACTTTCGGGAATGTCGTCGTCGGCTGGATATTCATCGGCGGGCGGCGGCTCCTCGCCGCCGAACTCGCCGAGACCGGCAACGAGGGACGTCTGGTCGCCCTTGCGCCGGACGGCATCGAGCTTGGCGCCCGGGAAGGTCTTGAGGATGGCCTGCACCACGGCATGGTTCTCTGCCGAGGAGCGCAGATCGTCGGCTTTGGTCGCTTTCTGGTTCACGAGGGTTGGCTTGCCCTCGGCATTGGAGACCGAGGCGAGCCAGCGCCGTCCGGTCCATTGCGTTAGCAGTTCACCCAGCCGGGCTGCGAGATCAGTCGGCGCCTTGGGGGTGGGGCGGAACTCGATCAAGCCGGGCTCGCAGCGAACCTCGTGCACGTAGTGCATGAGGCTGTGAACCAGCCGGGCCTCGCGCTTGCTTTCGAACAGCGCGACCACTTCGGTGAAGGAGCGCGGTGCAGGCATTGCCTGCGCCGGCTGTGCGGCGACAGCCGTGGCCGGCTGTGTTGCGAGCCGCGCTGCTGCACCACCTCCGCCTCCTCCGCGGGGCGCCGGCGTGCCCATGGCCGCTCCATTCGTCGCCGCAGCGCCGTTCTGCAAGGTCTTGATGGCATCGGAGGGTGAGGGCAGGTCGGCAACGTAGCAGAGCCGGATCAAAGCCATCTCGGCGGCGCGCTGAGGCGAGGGCGCCGCCAGCGTTTCCTGCAGGCCCTTCAGCAGCAGCGTCCAGGCACGCGTCAGCGACGCCATCGAAAGCTTGCCGGCCATGGCGAGCCCTTGGGCGCGTTCGCTGTCCGCCGAGGCGGCCGCCGCTTCGGGCGCAATCTTGAGACGCGTCACCCAATGGGTGAATTCGAGCAGGTCCTGCAGCACGACTACGGGGTCGGCGCCGGCGTCGTGCATTTCCGAGAGCGCTGCGAGCACGGCCGGCGCGTCGCCGCGCATCGTCTTCTCGAACAGCTCGAGCACACGACTGCGGTCGGCGAGGCCCAGCATGTCGCGCACCTGCGCGGCATCGACCACGCCGCCGCCATGGGCGATCGCCTGATCGAGCATGGAAAGGCCGTCACGTACCGAGCCGTCGGCGGCGCGCGCCAGCAAGGTCAGCGCTTCGGGAGAGATTTCGACTTTCTCTTCCTGGGCGATGTGGCTGAAGTGCTGGACCAGTGTTTCCTGCGGCACGCGCTTCAGGTCGAAGCGCTGGCAGCGCGACAGCACCGTCACCGGCACCTTGCGGATCTCGGTGGTGGCGAACAGGAACTTCACATGCGGCGGCGGCTCTTCCAGTGTCTTCAACAGCGCGTTGAAGGCCTTCTCCGACAGCATGTGCACTTCGTCGATGATGTAGACCTTGTAGCGTGCCGAGACTGGCCGGTAGCGGACGCCTTCGATCAACTCGCGCACGTCGTCGATGCCGGTCCGCGACGCGGCGTCCATCTCGATCACGTCGACGTGGCGGTCCTCGGTGATTGCCGTGCAGTTGTCGCAGACACCGCAGGGATCGACGGTTGGGCCGCCGTTGCCGTCGGGGCCGACGCAGTTCAGCGCGCGGGCGATGATGCGTGCAGTCGTGGTCTTGCCGACGCCGCGCACGCCCGTGAGCATGAAGGCGTGGGCGATACGGCCCGTGGCGATGGCGTTGCGCAAGGTGCGCACCATCGCCTCCTGGCCGACCAGGGTGGTGAAATCGACGGGACGATATTTTCGGGCGAGGACACGGTAGGGAGCTGCGGGTGCCGCGACGTCCTTGGTCCCAGTATCGGCACCAGTGCCTTTGGAGGCTTTCGCCATGGCGGTCCTACCCGGTGGTGCGCCGTGGCCCTTTCAGGCCCGGCGGTCGTCGCGCCTGGGCCGCCTGCCTTTCGCGGCGGCGCGCGCAAAAGAAACAGGTGAGAGACCGGCATGACCCGAAGCGAATTCGTTACGGCTGCTTCCTTCCGGATCTGACCGAGTTGGCGACTGCTCCGCCCACACCGGCCCCTCGAGGCGGTTATATCAGGAGTCGGACGGCATCGCGCAAGGGCTGAAAAGGCCGCGCGGGGGAACGATTGCCGAGGCCGTCTCTGTTCCGGCTTTGGCACCGATCCAGCAGTTTGCGTGGAACCCCGCTTGCCGCGCGCTTGCCGTGCCGCTAGAAGCCAATTGCGAATGGTTCGCAATTGGGGGGTGGGTTTGGACAACGAGCGAACGGCCTTGCGTCTTTATATGACGCACCGCTCGGCGCTCGTGGCCTATGCCAGCGCGATCGCCGGCAGCCATGCCCAAGCCGAGGACGTCGTGCAGGAAGCCTGGTTCAGGCTGAAGCGCACCAACGATTTCGACTTGGTGCAGGAGCCCGTCGCCTATCTTTACCGGCTCGTGCGAAATCTTGCGATCGATACGCGCCGGACCCTGACCCGCGAGACGGCCCGTACCGCCTCGGAGAGCGATGCGGACGTGCTGACGGACGACCAACCCTCGCCGGAGCAGGCGATCCTGGCGCGGGACGAATTGCGGGTGGTCCTGGAAGCCCTGGCCGAGTTGCCCGAGAGAACCCGTATCGCCGTTCGCATGAACCGCATGGAAGGACGCAAACTGCAGGAAGTTGCGAACCATCTCGGCCTTTCGGTCACGCGAACGCACGCCTTGATTGCCGAAGGCATCGCCCATTGCGATCGTTTGCGCGGAAAAATGCGGCGTGCCGTAACGTCTACTTCCCATGAACGCTGACGCCGATCGCGCCCGCCTGGAAGCGGCAAGCTGGCTCGTCCTCCTGGACGACGAGCCTGGCGACGCGACACGTCAGGCCGAGTTCCGTGCCTGGCTGAAGGCCGCACCGGCCAATGCGGCGGCTTGGCGAAGCGTGGCGCGCACCGACGATCTGCTGGCACAGGTGGCGGATCATGATTCTCGGTCCGCTGCGCCGCCAACTGGAAGGCGAGCCCTGCCAGGCGTCTTCAGTCGCTGGCGTCCGGTGGCGGCTGCGATCGCCATCGCTGCTTGCCTGCTGATG
>CALROF020000197.1:0-12801 GCA_943369775.1 Reyranella massiliensis 521 | reverse complement strand
GGAGAAGCTGCCTGACGGCCGCTTCGTCGCCACGCTAGCCGAGGTGCCGGCGCGGCTCGCCGCGTTATGCGACCACGCCGATCTCGGGGACTGTCCCGCGCGTGCTTGCCTGATCCACGATGTGGCCGAGCTCGCGGCCAGGTTCGGCCGGATCTCCGGCGCGCCGCGCGTGGACCTGAGGATCGAAGCCCTCGACCACGACGGTTGCTGGCGCTTCCATCGTGACTTTGTCGGTTTGCGGCTGAATGCGACCTACCGCGGTCCCGGCACGCAGTGGCCGCCACTCGAGCAGGCGGCGCGGGCGCTTCGCGCGCAGCGACGCTATCGCGGCACGCTGAACGAGCTGCCGCGCTTTGCCGTCGGCCTGTTCAAGGGCGTGCAGCGGGCGAAGACGGCGGCCGTCGTGCATCGCTCGCCGCCGCTAGTCGGCAGCGGCGTGACGCGGTTGTTCCTTTGCATCAACGAGGAGTTCAGCGACGACTGAACTCGCTCTAGTCGCGGCGCGCTCCAGGCGCCGTATCGCGCAGATAGGTGAGGGCCGCCTGGGCACCGCCGGTCTTGTGCGGAACCTTGGCGAGACCCAGCGCCATCTCGACGCCCGACAGGGTGCCCATCAGCATCAGGTCGTTGAAGTCGCCGAGATGGCCGATACGGAAGACCTTGCCCGCAACCTTGGTGAGGCCCTGGCCGAGCGACAGGTTGAAGTTCTCCAGCGCCACCTTGCGGAAGGCGTCGGCGTCTTGGCCCTCGGGCATGACGATCGCGGTCAGCGAGCCTGAATAGGCTGTGGGGTCACTGCACAGGATCTCCAGCCCCCAGCCATTGACGGCGGCGCGCGTCGCCTCGGCGTGGCGGGTGTGGCGGGCGAACACGGCGTCGAGCCCTTCCTCCAGCAGCATGTCGCAGGCTTCGTTGAGGCCATAGAGCAGGTTGGTCGCCGGCGTGTAGGGGAACCAGCCGTTGGCGTTGGATGCCAGCATCTCGTCCCAGCCCCAGAACGCCTTGATCATCTTGGAGGTCTTCGAGGCTGCGACCGCCTTCTCGCTCACCGCATTGAAGGAGAGGCCGGGCGGCAGCATCAGGCCCTTCTGCGAGCCCGCCACCGTGACGTCGACGCCCCAGGCATCGTGGCGATAGTCGACCGAGCCAAGAGAGGAGATGGTATCGACCAGCAGCAGGGCGGGGTGCCGGGCAGCATCGATGGCGCGTCGGACGGCCGAGATGTCGCTCACCACGCCGGTCGACGTCTCGTTGTGGACAATGCAGACCGCCTTGATGGCGTGGCCGGTGTCTTCCTTCAGGCGCTTCTCGATGGCCGCAGGATCCGCAGGCTTGCGCCAGTCGCCACCCATGAATTCTGATTTGATTCCAAGCTTGTCGGCCATCTTCTTCCACAAGGAAGCGAAGTGGCCGGTTTCCCACATCAGCACCTGATCGCCCGGCGACAGGGTGTTCACGAGGGCGGCTTCCCAAGCTCCCGTACCAGATGCGGGATAGATGATAACTGGCTGTTTTGTTTGGAAAACTTGGCGGACCGATCGCAGGACTTTCTTGGCCAGCGCGTTGAACTCCGGGCCGCGGTGATCAATCGTCGGATGATCCATCGCGCGAAGAACGCGGTCCGGGACATTGGTTGGACCGGGAATTTGCAGGAAATGACGGCCGCTCGGATGGGAGTTCAGGCGCATGGTCTTAGCCTTTCCAACTGTTCACTTGCATTTTGTATACAATATGCCAAGCTGAGTCCAGACACATGGATGGTTCTTCTTTCCCCATCGCCCGATCGAGCCTGCCGGAGGCGGCGGCCGAGCGGCTGCGCACCCTGATCATCGAAGGTGGGTTTCAGCCGGGCGCCAAGCTGAATGAGCGCGAGCTTTGCGAACGGCTGGGCGTCTCGCGCACGCCGCTCCGGGAAGCCTTCCGTATGCTGGCGGCCGACGGGCTGCTGGTTCAGCTCCCCAATCGCGGTGCTCAGGTCGTGGCCCTGTCGCCGGACGACGTGCGCGATGGTTTCGAGGTCATGGCGGCCCTGGAGGGGCTGGCGGGGGAACTCGCTGTCGCACGGGTGACCGATGACGATATTGCCGATTTGCGCGCGCTGCAGGCGGAAATGGAGGCGGCGCACGCCCAGCACGATCTGCCGACCTACTATCGTATCAACCGCGCGATTCACGACCGGTTCAATGCCATCGCCGGCAATGCGGTGCTGGGCCAGACCTACCGCACGCTCAACGCGCGGCTGCATGCGCTTCGCTTCCGCTCCAATCTCAATCGCGCCAAATGGGATCAGGCGGTGGCGGAGCATCGTTCCATGATCGCAGCCCTTGCCGCGCGCGATGGCGCTGCGCTACGTGATCTCCTCATCCAGCACCTGCGGGCGAAGCAGCAGGCGGTGCTGGCCTCGATGAATAATCAAGACAGCGAGATCCTTTAGGGAGGAAACCAACAATGACGTCGATTTTTTCCACGCGCCGGAAAGCGCTGAAGCTCGGCCTCGCCGCCACCCTGGCGGCACCGGCCTTGGCGCGTGCTCAGCAGGGCTGGCCGCCGCAGACGATCACCTGGGTCAACCCGTTCCCGGCTGGCGGCGGCACCGATGTCTTCGCGCGGCCGCTGGCGGCCCAGGTCGGTGAGCAGCTCGGCTGCCAGATCATCATCGACAACAAGGGCGGGGCAGGCGGCACGGTGGGCGCCTCGCAGGCCGCCAAGATGAAGCCCGACGGCTCCGTCTTCTTCGTTGGCGCCATCCACCACACGATCGCGCCGTCGATCTACAAGAACCTCGACTACGATCTCGAGAAGAACTTCGAGCCGATCACCATGGTGGCGCTGGTGCCGCAGGTGATCTCGATCAATCCCAACAAGGTGCCGGTCAATACGGCCGCGGAGTTCATCGCCTACGTGAAGGCCAATCCCGGCAAAGTGAACTACGCCTCGGCCGGCGCCGGTACGGCGCATCATCTGGCAGGCGAGCTGTTCAAGCTCGAGACCCAGACCCAGATTACGCACGTGCCTTACCGCGGCGCGGGCCCTGCCATGCAGGACCTGCTCGCCGGCAATGCCGACATGATGTTCGACGGCATGGGAACCTCGGCGCAGCAGATCAAGGCGGGTAAGCTGAAGGGCCTCGCGGTGGCGACCCAGCAGCGCCTGCCGGAGTATCCCGATATGCCGACGGCGGCTGAGATCGGCGTGCCGAACTGGCTGGTCTCGACCTGGTACGGGCTGTGGGCGATCAAAGGGACGCCACAGCCGATCGTCGATCGCATGTATGCCGAGGTGGTCAAGGCGCTGGGCAATCCGAAGCTGCAGACCATCTGGAAGGATCAGCTCGCACAGATCGGCGGCGAAAAGCCGGCTGACTTTGCCAAGCGCATCCGCACCGAAATCGAGAAATGGCAAAAGGTCGTCGCGGCGGCCGGGGTGAAACTAGACTGAGCAAGCTCGAACAAAACCTGAAGCGCACCCTCAAGGGCGAGGTCCTCTTCGACAGGGCCTCGCGTGGGCGCTATTCGACCGACGCCTCGATCTATCAGGTCGAGCCGGTGGGCATTGTCGTGCCACGCGACGAGACCGATCTCGGGCTCGCCATCGACGTGGCGCGCGATGCCAAGGCCGCGATCCTGCCGCGCGGGGCAGGGACGTCGCAGTGCGGCCAGACGGTCGGCGAAGCGCTGGTCATCGATTGCTCGAAGTACCTGCGCGAGGTCGTGGGGTTCGACAAGGGCAAGGCGCAGGTGACGGTGCAGCCCGGCGTGGTGCTAGACCAGCTCAACGCCTGGCTCAAGCCGCACGGGCTCTGGTACCCGGTCGATGTCTCGACCTCGGCGCAGTGCACGCTCGGCGGCATGGCCGGCAACAATTCCTGCGGCTCGCGCTCCATCCGCTACGGCAACATGGTGCACAACGTCGCCTCGATCGACGCGATCCTGGCCAGCGGCGAACGGGCACGCTTCGGCTCGGCGCGGCCCGAGGACATGCCGCCATCGGTGCGCGCCATCGCCGACAGGGTGGCCGAGCTCGCCTTCGCTGAACGCGACGAGATCGAGCGCATGTACCCCAAGGTGCTGCGGAGGGTCGGCGGCTACAATCTCGATATCTTCTTTCCGCAGTCGGAGCGGCCCTACACGACCGACAATTCGGTCAACCTTGCGCACCTGCTGGTCGGCAGCGAAGGCACGCTCGCGGTCACCGAGCGGCTGACGCTGAAGCTTGCCCCGTTGCCCAAGCACAAGACGCTGGGCGTCGTGAACTTCACCAGCTTCTACAAGGCGATGGACAGCGCTCAGCACATCGTGAAGCTGAAGCCGGCGGCGGTGGAGCTGGTCGATCGCACGATGATCGAGCTGGCGCGCGCCAATCCCGCTTTCCGGCCGGTCATCGAGCGGGCGCTGATCGGCAAGCCCGAGGCGATCCTGCTGGTCGAATTCGCAGGCGAGGAGCGCGAGGACCAGCTTCGCGATCTCGCGCGGCTGGTCGAGCTGATGGGCGATCTCGGCTTGGCGGGCAGCGTCGTGGAGATGCCGGAGCCCGGTCCGCAGGCCGCCCTCTGGGAAGTCCGCAAGGCCGGCCTTAACATCATGATGTCCATGAAGGGCGACGGTAAGCCCGTCTCCTTCATCGAGGACTGCGCCGTACCGCTGGAGCACCTCGCGGACTACACGCAGCGGCTCACCGACGTCTTCGAGAAGCACGGCACCAAGGGCACCTGGTACGCCCACGCCTCGGTCGGCACGCTCCATGTGCGGCCGATCCTCGACATGCGCCGCGAAGGCGCCACCAAGATGCGTGCCATCGCCGAGGAGGCTTCGGCGCTGGTGCGGGAATACAAGGGCGCCTATTCGGGCGAGCACGGCGATGGGCTGGTGCGCTCGGAGTGGGTGGGCTGGCAGTTCGGCCCGCGTCTCACCAAGGCCTTCGAGACCGTTAAGGATCTGTTCGATCCGCGAGGCATCCTCAATCCCGGCAAGATCGTGCGGCCCTCGCGCATGGACGATCGCAACCTCTTCCGCTTCAAGCCGGGCTACAAGAACATCGACTACACGCCCGCGCTCGACTGGTCGGCGTGGAACGTCCAGAACGACCCGCGCACCGAGGAAACTACCGAACCCGGCAGCGGCGGCGACAGCACCGGCGGCTTCGCGAAGGCCGCCGAGATGTGCAACAACAACGGCCATTGCCGGAAGTTCGACGCCGGCACGATGTGCCCGTCCTTCCGCGTGACGCACGACGAGAAGCATCTGACGCGCGGCCGTGCCAACACGCTCCGCCTCGCGCTCTCTGGCCAGCTTGGCTCGGAGGCGCTGCGCTCGGACTATGTCGCCGCGGCGATGGACCTTTGCGTGAGCTGCAAGGGCTGCAAGCGCGACTGCCCGACCGGCGTCGACATGGCGCGCATGAAGATCGAGGTGAAGTCGGCGCGGACCATGGCACGTGGCCTTTCCTTGCGCGACCGCATGATCGGCGCGGTGCCGTCGCTCGCGCCCTGGGCGCGGCGGCTGCCCTGGCTGTTCAACGCAGCGTGGTTCGTGCAGACCTACCTGGGCTTCGCCAAGCAGCGCCGCCTGCCGCAGTGGCGCAGCGACACGTTCCTCACCACAACCGAGGTCGACGACCGCGACGCCACGGTGGTGATCTTCGCAGACACCTTCTCCAACAACTTCGAGCCGGAGATCTTGCACGCGGCCCGTCGCGTGCTGACGGCGGCCGGTCACAAGGTCGCGATCGCCTGGCCGACGCTCGGCGCACCGGCGCTCTGCTGCGGCCGTACCTACTTGTCGACCGGCCAGGTCGAGCGGGCGAGGAGCGAGGGCAGGCGGCTTCTGAATGCGCTCCGGCCCTTCGCCATCAAGGGCGTGCCCATTATCGGCCTCGAACCCTCGTGCCTGTTCACCCTGCGCGACGAGTTCCTGGCGATGAACCTCGGCGAGGATGCCAAGGCGGTGGCCGACAATGCCGTGCTGTTCGAGGAATTTCTCGCCCGTGAGAAGCGGGAGGGCCGGCTGGCGCTCGATCTCCAACCGCTACCGGAGAAGACGGCGCTGTTACATGGCCACTGCCACCAGAAGGCATTCGGCGCGATGAGCTCGGTGCAGGAAGTGCTGGGCCTCGTGCCCGATCTCAAGGTGACGCCGATCGAGTCGAGCTGCTGCGGCATGGCCGGCAGCTTCGGCTACGAAGCCGAGCACTACGCAACCTCGATCGCCATGGCCGAGCTGTCGCTGCTGCCGGCTGTGCGCAAGGCCGATGCCGATACGTTGATCGTGGCCGACGGCACTTCCTGCCGCCACCAGATCGCCGACGGCGCCGACCGTCAGGCTCTGCACGTCGCCCAGGTCCTCGCCGCCGCGCTGGGATAGGGCGTTCAGCGCGTGCAATCGATTGCACGCGTGATTGGCCGGTGCGGCTCCCCGCTGCCTGTTCTAGTGGGGCCGCGACCTATCGATCAGGTTGCGGGCAGTTTTGCGCGCATCCGCGACGCCGCGGTGGATCGCCTCTTCTTCCGGTTTCGGCGGCCGGATCAACTTCGTCAGCCACATGAAGGCAGGCACGCCGAACCCGACGATCACGACAGCGCCGATTATCAAAGCTGTGAACATGGGCACCTCCCGTGCCGGGTCGGCGGCCGGATGGATGTGCCATGGTACATCGAAAGGGTGACCCCTCGCGATGCAGAAGAATGGCCGCCAGATTGCGGTCCCGCCCTCGCTGTGGCACGGTCCGCGCCCTATGCAGAGACCTAGAAACCCCTATTCCAGCGCCGAAATCGACCGCTCCTCCCATGAGCGCGAGAACGACGAGCGCATGATTGAACTGGCCTCGTCAGGCGCGGCGCGGTTCGTTCCGATCGATACCGAGAGGAACCTGGTGAAGACCGGGGGCGACCCGGAACCGGTGTTCCTCCAAGGCATGATGGCGCGGGCCGTCGTCAGTTCGAGCGAGACCAAAATCTTCCTCGGCTATGTCGAAGGCACTCCGTACTTTGCCGTCGACGTGACCGGTCTCGAAACGCCCCTGACCGAGATGGGCGAGTTCGTCGATCTGCGCCAGGTCGGCGCGCTGCTGTTCGCGCGCGAGGGTTCGATCCTCGCTTATGCACGCGGCATGACCTACTGGCATCGCCGCCATCGATTCTGTGGTGTGTGCGGATCGCCGACCCGCATCACGCGCGGCGGTCACGTGCGCATGTGCACCAACGAGTCGTGCAAGACGGAGCATTTCCCGCGCACGGATCCGGCGGTGATCATGCTGGTCCATCACGGCGACAAGTGCTTGCTGGGACGCGGCAAGCAGTTCCCGCGCGGCATGCATTCAACTCTCGCGGGCTTCGTCGAGCCTGGCGAGAGTTTCGAGGATGCCGTCGCGCGCGAGGTCTACGAGGAAGTCCGGGTCAAGGTGAGTAACGTGACGTACCGGTCCTCGCAGCCCTGGCCGTTCCCAGCTTCGGTGATGATCGGCTTCCACGCCGAAGCCGAGTCGTTGGACTTCACCGTCAACGAGGACGAGTTGGCCAGTGCCCGCTGGATGAGCCGCGAAGACCTCAAGCCGGAGAACCTGCCCACGGACGGCTCCTTCTTCATGCCGCGCCGCGATTCGATTGCCCGCCGCCTCATCGAGGAATGGCTGGGTCACGAGGCCGGTCCTTCCATCAACGGTTAACCGATCTACGGCTGACCACATCAGGATAACAGTATGACCGCCAAACTCTTCACTCCTGTCGAGCTCGGCGGCGTCACGCTGCCCAACCGCATCGTCGTTTCACCGATGTGCCAGTACTCGGCCGTCGATGGCAGCGCCCAGCCCTGGCATCAGGTGCACTACGGCATGCTTGCCATGTCCGGTGCGGGCCTGCTTTGCCTCGAGGCGACGCATGTCGAGCGCGAGGGCCGCATCACCCAGGGGTGCCTCGGCCTCTACAGCGACGAGAACGAGGCGGCGCTAAAGCCGGTGATCGACTGGGTGAGGGGATGGATGCCCGGCGTGAAGCTCGGCATTCAGCTTGCCCATGCCGGGCGCAAGGCCTCGGCGCAACGACCCTGGAAGGGTGGCGGACCGCTTACCCAGGCCGACGCGCCCGATCTTCCCTGGACCACCTATTCGGCCTCGGCACTGCCCTACGATCCGGCTGCCAAGTGGCACACGCCCGTGGCGCTCGATGGCGTCGGCCTCAAGCGCGTGAAGCAGGCTTTCGTGACGGCGGCGGAGCGCAGCGCACGGCTGGGCTTCGACGTGATCGAGCTGCATGGCGCCCACGGCTATTGTCTCAGCCAGTTCCTCTCGCCGCTCAGCAACCACCGCACCGACGAGTACGGTGGCACGATGGAGAAGCGCCGTCGTTTCCCGCTCGAAGTCTTCGAGGCCGTCCGCAAGGTCTGGCCGACCGACAAGGCTCTGGGCATCCGGCTTTCGGCCGTCGAGTGGGTCGAGGGTGGCGTCACGATCGAGGATACGGTCGAGACCGCGCGCCAGTTGAAGGCGCTCGGCTGCGACTTCATCGATGTGAGTTCGGGCGGCAATGCGCCGGGACAGAAGATCAGGATCGAACCCGGCTACCACGTTCCGTTCGCGGCGCGCGTGCGCAAGGAAGCCGGCATCAAGACCTGGGCGGTCGGGCTGATCACCGAGCCGGAGCAGGCGGAGCGGATCATCGCCAGTGGCGAGGCCGACTGTACCGCGCACGCAAGGCCATTCCTGCTGGACCCGCGATGGGCCTGGAATGCTGCACGCGCCTTGGGCGTGGAGACACCGTCCCTGCCGCTGCCGGCGGCACGTGCGACGACCATCCTGCCCTTCAAGCCCCAACACAGTCTGGCAAAGGCGGCGGATTAGTCACGGATGTCGAATGTTCTTCTCGCAGAAGACGAATTTCTGATCCGGGCCGTCCTCGTCGATGCTCTGGAGGATGTGGGCGTGGTCTGCATCGAAGCTTCGACGGGGCGCGAAGCGCTCGACGTCGTCGACAGCGCCACGCCGCTTGCGGCGATCATCGTCGATATCGGTTTGCCCGACATGTCGGGAGAGGACGTGATCGAGGCTGCTACGCGGCGCCGACCGGGCATCCCCATCATTTGTTGCTCCGGGGCCGCAATTCCAGCTGCCTTCGCAAAGGCTGCGGATGTCCATTCGTTTCCCAAGCCCTATAGTGCCGCCGAACTTTCCAAGTTCGTCTCGTCTCTGATTGGAGCAGGGCCTTAGGTTCGATATGCGACGGATGCTGAAGCTGCGGACTTGGACGTTTCGCGGGACCACGGCTGCTGAAGCGTCGCTCGTGCTGCTGGCGGCGACGGTCGTCGTCCCGGTTTTCCTGTTCGCAGGAGCAAGCTGGCTCACCTACAACGATGTCCGCGAACAGGCCGAGGAGCGCATGGCGCGCACGCTCGACCTGCTCTACGTGAACGTCGCAACGACGTTCGAGACAGGCTATCTCGTCGCGACGAACGTTGCCGAGATCGTCGACGACTTCAGCAACGAAGCTATTAGGGCAAACGAGCGGCGGCTTCACGACCGCCTGCACCGGCTCGTGGAGCCGCTGCGCCAGATACAGAATGTCTTCGTCATCGACCAGCAGGGAGCGCCCCTGGTTTCGGCGCGCAGCTTTCCGCTGCCGACGGGGGTGATTGCGGCAGATCGTAGTTACTTCATCGCTCATCGCGACCGTGCCGAGCGACGGCACATCAGCGAGCCGATGCGGGGGCGAGTCAACGATGGCTATTTCTTCCAGTACAGCGAGCGACGGGAAACGCCGGACGGCCGGTTCAATGGCGTCGTGGCAGTTTCGATTTCGCCGCGGTATTTCATCGATCGATTTGCCGAAGCGGCGGACACCAATCTCTTCACCGCTGCGCTGGTAAAATCGGACGGCGAAGTGCTAGCCCGTTATCCTGCGGAAGCCGAAACTCATCGCCTTGCGTCCGACAGCTGGTTCATGAAGGCGATAGCGGCGTCGCCGGAAAGCGGCGCCTATGCCACGCCGGCTTCTTCCTTCGACGGTATCAGTCGAATCGTGATGTACCGCAAACTTGCGGATTTGCCCCTGTACGTCGTGCACGGATATGGCGAAGAGACGGTTACGAGAACCTGGCTCCGCCGCATGGCCTCCCACCTGGTCTTCGGCGTGCCGGCGACAATCGCTCTTTTCATTCTGGCATTGGTGGCCTCGCGCCGCGCCATCAGGCAGGGCGAAGCCCTCGAACAGCTCCGAACCGAGCAGATTCGTCGTGCGACCGCCGAAGAGAGCTTGCGGCAATCGCAGAAGATGACGGCGGTCGGCCAGCTGACGGCTGGTATCGCTCACGACTTCAATAATCTGCTGACAGGTATCGGTGGGGCGATCGAGATGGTGGGAAGGCGCGTGCCGCAACCCACGCCGGACGTGACGCGCTTCCTCGACCTCGCCAGGACCGGCGTATCGCGTGCTGCATCGCTGACCCAACGCATGCTCGCTTTCGCACGCCAGCAGCCCCTGCAGATCGAAGCGATCGACGCGAACCGCATCGTTTCCGGCATGTCGGAACTGCTGCGCCGGACGATCGGTGAAAAGATCAAGATCGAGACCGTCCTGGCGGGCGGGCTCTGGCGCGCGAAGGCCGACCTTGCCCAGCTTGAAAGTGCGATCCTCAACCTCGCGATCAACGCGCGCGATGCGATGCCCGAGGGCGGCACGCTGACGATCGAGACGGCGAACAGCCATCTCGATGACGCCTATGCCGCGGCCAATGCGGAGGTGGTGCCAGGGCAGTATGTGATGATTGCCGTCTCGGATACCGGTACCGGCATGCCACCGGAGACGATCGTGCGGGCCTTCGAGCCGTTTTTCACGACCAAGGAGCGCGGGCAGGGCACGGGGCTGGGCCTCAGCATGTCGTTCGGTTACGTGAAGCAAGTCGGTGGGCACCTCAAGATCTACAGCGAGGTCGGGCAGGGCACGACGGTCAAGATGTACCTGCCGCGCGAAATGAGCGAGGCCGCAGCCGAGGCCGAGCCGCCGCCGCTCACGCCCGAGACGGGAACGGGGACAGTCGTCCTGGTGGTCGAAGACGATCCGATTGTGCGCGAGTTCGCCCTGGCTGCCTGCCGGGAAATCGGCTGCGTCGTCTACCAAGCCGGCGATGGCGAGGAAGCGCTGCGGGTGCTGGCGGCGCACGACGATATCCAGCTGCTGTTTACCGATGTTGGTTTGCCCGGCGGCATGAATGGCCGTCAGATCGCAAGCCTTGCGACGGAGCGCCGGCCGTCTCTCAAGGTGCTGTTCACGACGGGCTACACGGCCAATGCGATTGTCCATCACGGTGTGCTCGATGCGGGTGTCAATTTCATCGGCAAGCCGTTCTCCGTGTCGGCGCTGGCGGCCAAGATGAAGAGCATGGGCTTGTAAGCCCGGCTGAGCTATTTTTGTCGAGCGATGCCGCCTGACGTTACCCAGCCGCAACCGCCGGCCCCTCCCGAGGTCCCCCGGAAGCCTGAACCGCAGGCGCCGGCCGTGGCTGTGCCTGTGCCTGTGTCAGCTCCCGAACCTGCGCCTGCACCGGCACCGGAGCCAAATCCGGCTCCTCCGCCGCCTCCCGCACCGCCGTCCGCACCGGCGGACTCGCCCACCGGATTGACGAAGCGCGAGACAAGCCGGCTTCACCGACTGCTCGTGGTCGGCGGAACGATTCTTGCTCTTTTTGTAGCTTGGGAAGTTTTCACGACGTACGTGGTCTACACGGACGATGCCTATGTGCGCTCCGACCTCGTCGCGCTGGCGCCGGAGATCACGGGCCGGATCATCGCTGTCCACGTTGTCGACAATCAAACGGTCAAGAAGGGCGACAAGCTCGTCACCATCGACCCGGTGCCGTTTCAGCTCGTCGTCAACCAGACCAAGGCGCAGATCGAGCAGGCCAAGGCGCTGCTGAAGTCCTCCCAGGAGGAACTCAGCACGGCGCAGGCCGCCCTTGCGGCGTCGACCTCGGCAAACGTCTACGCGGCGCAGGAGCAGGCGCGCTACGCCGATCTGGCCAGGAACGAGTACGCGCCGCGCGCCGAACTCGATCGGGCCAACGACGAACTGCGCCGTTCCCAGGCCGAAATGACGATCAGCCAGATCGCGATTTCAAAGGCGCAGACCGGTATCGTGGCGCACCAGGCTGCTTTGGAAGTCTCCATCGCCGAGAATGCAACGGCCCAGTGGAAACTGGATCGCACGCAGGTCTTCGCGCCGGTCAACGGCACGATCACGAACCTGACCCTGCAGCCCGGCGATACCGCCAACATCGACGTGCCGATGATCGGCATTGTCGATGCCGATGCGTGGCGCATCATGGCCAACTACAAGCAGTACTATATTCGCGACTTCAAGATCGGTCAGACCGCCTGGGTGTGGCTCGATAGCGAGCCCTGGCGTTGGCATCGCGCGAAGATCACCGGCATCGCGCGCGGCATCAGCCGCAATCCAGGGCCGGACATGCTTTTGCCCTATGTGGCGCCGACCACCGACTGGATCCGCCTGCAGCGCCGCATTCCGGTGACCATCGTGCTCGTCGACAAGCCGGACGAGTTCAAGCTCTACATGGGTGCCGATGCGCGCACGGTGATTTTTCCGTGAAGACGTCCTTCGCACGCAACGTGATCGAGGACTTCGCCGAAGGCGGCAGGATGGTCGAAGAGACGCTTGCTGGATTCTGGCGGGAACTGAAGGAACTGGGAACAAACCCCGTGCAGACCCGCCAGGGCGTCGTCGCAGCCGTCTCGGTGACCCTGTCGACGACCCTGGCGCTCGCCCTGCAGCTCGACGCGCCGTGGTGGGTGGCGATCAGCGGA
>CALROF020000196.1:0-12825 GCA_943369775.1 Reyranella massiliensis 521 | reverse complement strand
ATGTCCTCGAAGGAATTAATAGTTCATGGAACGACGCAAACTTTTTGCATTGTCGACGGCCATGTTGGCTCTCGTTCCGCTTCGCCCCTTGCTCGCGCAGGACTCCAACAAACCTTTCTCCAACGAGCAGCTCGACCAGCTTCTGGCGCCTGTTGCCCTCTATCCTGATGCACTCCTGGCGCAGGTCCTGATGGGAGCAACCTATCCGCTGGAGATCGTCGAGGCGGCGCGCTGGTCGCAAGCCAATCCAAATCTCAAGGGCGATACAGCGGTCGCCGCGGTGAAGGACAAGGACTGGGATGTCAGCGTGAAATCGCTGACGGCCTTCCCGCAGACCCTTCAGATGATGAACAATCAGCTCGACTGGACCCAGAAGGTCGGCGACGCGATGATCGGTCAGCAGAAGGAAGTCGCGGCATCGATCCAGCGCCTGCGGGCCAAGGCCGAGGCCGCCGGAAACCTGAAGTCGACGTCGCAGCAGAAGGTGACCAAGCAGACCAGCGAAGGCGCCAGCGCCATCATCAACGAGCCGACCAATCCCGAAGTCATCTACGTGCCGTACTACAATCCGGCCTGGGCCTATGGTCCGTGGCCGTATCCGGCCTATCCACCGCCGTATTATCCGCCGCCGCCCAACTACGGGCAGGCGTTGATGACCGGCATGATGTTTGGCCTCGGCGTAGCGGCCGGCTCGGCGATGTACGGCGGCTGGCACTGGGGCTGGAGCGGCGGCGCCTGGGGCAGCAGCTACACGACGGTCAACGTCAACAAGGCGACGAACATCAGCGTCAATAATTTCAACCGCAACCACTACCAGGATGGTCGCTGGAACTTCGATCCGGCGCATCGCGGCGGCGTGCCCTATCGTACGCCCGCCGAGCAGCAGCGGTACGGTCAGCACCGGCCGGACACCGCGCAGCGCGAGCAATTCCGCGGGCAGCTCGATGGCCGCGGCAATTATACGACACGCCCTGAAGGCACGGGCGCGCGCGGTGCCGAACAGCGCGCAGCGCAAGACCGCAGCTTCGAGAACCGCGGTGGTGGTGCCGGTCGCAGTGATGCCTTCGATGGCATCAACCGCGGCGGCGCCGTCGATCGCGATTACGATCGCGGTCGATCCTCCTGGGGGGATCGCGGCTGGGGCGGCGGTGGCGACCGGTTTGGTGGTGGTGGGTTCCACGGTGGGGGCCGGCGATGAGCATGTCTATATTCCGGCGCGGGCTCCTGGCGCTCGCTGTTACTTTCGGCATCGCGGGCGCCGCAGTAGCGCAGCAGCCGACCAAGGCGCGGGGCTTCCCGACGCCCGACGCTGCGGCGGCCGCTTTCACGGATGCCGTGCGCGGCATGAACGAGGCGGCGCTCACCTCCATCCTCGGGCCGGAATGGCGCGAGTTCGTGCCGACCACCGCAGCGCAGGTTCAGGCTCGCCGCGCCAACTATCTCAGGGCGTGGGACGAGGCGCACGAGATCAAGGTCTCTGGCGACAAGGCCACCGTCGTGGCCGGCAAGTCCGGCTGGACCCTGCCGATCCCGATCGTGAAGGACGGTGCGGAATGGCGCTTCGATGCCGCCTCGGGTTGGCGAGAGATGCGGCTGCGCCAGATCGGCCATGACGAAGGCGCGGTGGTGCAGACCCTGCTGGCCATCGTCGACGCTCAACGGGACTATGCGAGCCTTGATCCGATGAAGACGGGCTCGCCCGTCTATGCCCGCCGGCTGCTCAGCCTGCCGGGCCGGAAGGACGGGCTTTTCTGGGAGACCAAACCGGGTGAGCCGCCGAGCCCCTTGGGCCCGGCCGTTGCCAAGGCCCAGGTCGATGGGGCCTCGCCGGACGGCCACTATGGCTACTACTTCCGCCTGCTCTATTCTCAAGGTGCAGCGGCGCCGGGCGGAGCGCATGATTACATCGTGAACAATCGCATGGTCGGCGGCTTCGCGGCGGTCGCATGGCCTGTGCGCTACGGCGTAACCGGTGTGATGACCTTCATCGTGAGCTACGAAGGGGTTGTCTATCAGCAGGATCTCGGTCCTGATACGGCGCAGCGAGCGGGTTCACTGGTGGCCTTCAATCCGGACAAGGGCTGGGTTAAGGCAGATATGACGCCTCCGTGAGGAGGCATCTGGTTAGGGAGAGAACCATGATGAGAATGAAGGCCCTCGTGCTGCTGGCTGCCGTCGGTATGCTTGGCGGCTGTGAGAACATGACGACCGGCCAGAAGGGCGCCCTGACCGGCGCGGCGCTGGGCACCGGCATCGGCATGGTCGCCGGCGGGAGCTTCGGAACGGTGGTTGGCGCTGGCCTGATTGGCGGTGCCGCCGGCTACATCACCGGCTCTGCAATTGGCGACAAGTAACGGGGAGGTTGAGCCATGATCCGCAAGCTTTCGATTGTCGCTGCTGCTGCCTTCGTCTTCGTCGCTGGGAGCGCCCAGGCTCAAACGCCGGCGCTCAACTTCGACCAGGCGGCCTACGTCACCTGCAAGGAAGCGCATGCCATGCGGCCCGAGGCACGCAGGCAGCTGGCGATCTTCCTGGCCGAGCACGCCGCGCGCTATCGCGGCGTCGTCCTTCCCGATGGCGAGATGGGTGCCCAGCTTGGCCATCTGGTGCGTGGCGGCTGCACTTTGGCGCCCGACGCCTACCTCTTCACAGTGGTCGATCGTGCGATCGTGGCCGAGCTACCGAGACTGGCGAAGCGGAAGTAGGCCAGCTACCGCGACGACAGGAGAAAAAGGCCGGGTTTACCCGGCCTTTTGTTTTGACCGGCTAGTTCTTCTTGGTGGGGACGGAGGCTGGCGCCTGGGCGACCTGCTTGGCGATGATCCGGTCCTTGATCTTGTCGTAGACGGCCTGCGGCACGAGGCTCTTGTCCACGAGTTCATTCTTGGCTCGATAGGGCCGCCCCTTGATGATGGCGTCGCTGCGTGCGTCGCCGATTCCATCGAGCGTCATGAGCTGCTGCTTGGTTGCCGTGTTGATATCCAGCGGCTCCATTGCCTTGGCATCGGCTGGCTTGGGCGCCGTCGTTGCAGTTGGTGGCGTGGCTGGCTTGGTCTGGGCGAATGCCGTGCCGGACACGTCGACTATTGCGCCGATCATCGCGAGTGCTGCCAGATGCGAACGAAAGTTCATGTCGGTAGCCTCCTCCAGAACAATCCCGGGATCGGGACTGTCCATGGAACGCCGGTGCTACGACCTGTTCAAGCGCTGGTGCTGCAGCCGCAGTGAAGCCTGGTGGACGAAGGGCGAGGGCTTCAGGTCAACTTGATCATGACGTGCTTGGCATAGGCGGGCCGCGTCGTGAGTCGGTCGTACCAGGCTCGAACGTTCTTGAGGTCGGGTCGTTCGATGTCGAGCGCGTACCAGCGATAAGCAAAGCAGCCGACGGGAATGTCACCCATGGTAAAGTGCCCGCCCGCCACGAAGCGGCGGCCGTCGAGCCAGCCGTCGAGGCGGGCAAACAGCTTGCCGGCGTCCTCGGCGGCCTTCTTGATCGCAGCCATGTCGCGCTTCTCTGCAGGAGTACGAATCAAGCCCCAGAACACAATGCGCATCGGTTCCGAGATGGTGCTGAGTTGCCAGTCCATCCAGCGGTCGGCCTCGCTACGCTGGCCGGGGGTGCTGGGCCACAGAGTGCCCGCGGCATACTTGGCCGAGAGATAGCGGACGGCCGAATTGCTCTCCCAGATGATGTGGCCACCATCGTCGATGGTCGGCACAACACCGTTGGGGTTCATCTTCAGATACCAGGCCTGATCGTTGCCGCCGAAGGGGCCGCCCACATCCTCGCGCTCGTACTTAACGCCGCATTCGTCGGCAGCCCACAATACCTTCTGCACGTTGATCGAGTTGGCGCGGCCCCAGATTTTCATTTCGACATACTCCCGTCTCGCTCAAATGAGCATCAATGCGCGGCCGCCCAGTTGTCGCCGACGCCGGTCTCGACGACCAGCGGTACGGTGAGCGAGGCGGCACCTTCCATTATCTTGCGTGTCACGTCCTTGGTCTTGTCGAGCTCCTTCTCGGGAACCTCGAACAGCAATTCGTCGTGCACCTGCAGCAGCATCTTGGCCTTGAGCTTGGCCGCGGTCAGGGCGCCTGGCAGACGGATCATCGCGCGTTTGATGATGTCGGCAGCGCCTCCCTGCAGCGGGGCATTGATCGCCGCGCGTTCGGCGAAGGCCCGCATGCCCTGGCTCTTGTCGTGAATGAAGCGCAGATGGACCTTGCGGCCGAACGGGGTGAGCACGTAGCCGTGCTTGCGTGCGTATTCCTTGGTGTTGTCCATGTAGTCGCGGATGCCGGGATAACGCAGGAAGTATTTGGCGATGTAGTCGCGCGCCTCGGCCTGGCCGATGCCGAGCTGGTTGGCGAGGCCGAAGGCCGAGATGCCGTAGATGATGCCGAAGTTGATGGCCTTGGCGCGGCGACGCATCAGCGGATCCATGCCCTTAACCGGCACGCCGAACATCTCGGAAGCGGTAATGGCATGGATGTCGTCGCCGCGTTCGAAGGCCTGCTTCAGCGAGGCGATGTCGGCCACATGGGCAAGCAGCCGCAACTCGATCTGCGAGTAGTCGGCGCTGAGCAACTTGCAGCCGGTCTCGGCGATGAAGGCCTGGCGGATCTTGCGGCCTTCCTCGGTGCGCACAGGGATGTTCTGCAGGTTGGGATCGGTCGAGGCGAGCCGTCCCGTCGCGGCGCCCGTCATGTGATAGGAGGTGTGGACACGACCGGTCTTGGCATCGACCTCGCGCATCAGCGCATCCGTGTAGGTGCTCTTGAGCTTGGCGAGCTGGCGATGCTCCAGGATCTTGACAGGCAACGCGTGACCTTGCGCGGCGAGATCGTCGAGCACCGAAGCGTCTGTTGCCCAGGCACCATTCTTGTTGCGCTTGCCGCCGGGCAGCTTCTGTTCGTCGAACAGGATCTCGCCCAACTGCTTGGGCGACCCGACGTTGAACTCGCGACCAGCAATCTTGTGAATCTCGGTCTCGAGCTCGGCCAGACGCTTCTCGAAGTCTGCGCTCAGCCTCTTGAGCTTCAGCGCATCGACCTTGATTCCGGCTGACTCCATGCCGAGCAGCACTGGAATCAGGGGGCGTTCGATCGTTTCGTAGAGAGTCGTGACGCGCTCGGGCACCAACCGCGGCTTCAGCCGCGCCCAGAGCTGCATGGTGACATCGGCATCCTCGGCGGCGTAGTCGCGGGCCTTGTCGATCGACACCTTGTCGAACGTCACTTGCTTGGCGCCGCTGCCTGCCACATCGGAGAACTTGATGGTCTTCTGACCGAGATGCAGCTCGGCCAATTCATCCATGCCGTGATTGTTCTTCCCGGCATCGAGCGCGAAGGAGATCAGCATCGTGTCGTCGACTGGGCCGATCTCGATGCCATGTCGGCGGAACACCGCCATGTCGTACTTGATGTTCTGGCCGACCTTCAGCACCGCCGGGTCTTCCAGCAGGGGCTTCAGCTTGGCGATCGCCGTCTTGAGCGGGATCTGGTCCGGCAGGAGCTTGCCGTCGCCCGCACTATCGCCTGCGCCACCCAGATCGAGCGCGCCCTGGGCCTCGCCGCCCGGCGCGCGATGGGCGATCGGGAGGTAGGCCGCACGCCGCTTGGTCGAATTGACGTCACCCCATGGTCCTTCGAGCAGGGCGAGCGAGACACCGACCAGCCCGGCATTGTTGGAGTCCAGCCCATCGGTCTCACAATCGAAGGCGACGGTGCCGGCCTTGGTCGCCTCGACGATCCACTCGTCGAGCAGCTTCTCGTCGCGGATCAACTCGTAGTCGGCGGCCGTGAAAGGCTGGTTCGATTTGGCGCGTGGGGCGGCAGTCTTGGGCGCAGCAGGTTCGGCCTTCTTCACCGGAGTGGGCGCAGAAGTTGGCGCAATAGGTGCCGTCGCCTCGCCCAGCTCGCTGGTGAAGCGCTGCAGAAGGGTGCGGAAGCCTTGCTGCTCCAGCCAGGGCAGCAGCACGTTGGGGTCGGGCTTCCTCTTGTCGAACGAGTCGGGATCAGCCGGCGCCGGCACGTCGTCGCGCAATGTCACGAGCTGCTTGGAGATACGAATCAGTTCGGCATTGTTCTCCAGCGATTCGCGCCGCTTTGGCTGTTTGATCTCCTTGGTGCGCTCCAGCAGCGCTTCGAGGGTGCCATATTCGTTGATGAGCTGGGCCGCGGTCTTAATACCGATGCCCGGCGCGCCCGGTACATTGTCCGTCGAGTCGCCCGCTAGCGCCTGCACGTCGACGACCTTGTCTGGTGTGACGCCAAACTTCTCGAACACTGCTTCAGGCCCCAGCTTGATCTTCTTGATCGGGTCCATCAACTCGACGCCCGGCCGCACGAGCTGCATCAGGTCCTTGTCGGAGGACACGATCGTGCAGGTGCCGCCGGCCTCGAGCGCCATGCGGGCGTAGGTCGCGATCAGGTCGTCGGCCTCGTAGCCGTCGAGCTCGCATACCGTGACGTTGAAGGCGCGCGCCGCCTCGCGGATCAGCGGGAATTGCGGGATCAGGTCTTCCGGCGGCTCCGGCCGGTTGGCCTTGTACTTGTCGTAGATCTTGTTGCGGAAGGTGACGCTGCCGGCGTCGAGGATCATGGCGATATGGTCGATCTCGGGATTGTCCAGCAGGTCGGCCACCAGCATGCGGCAGAAGCCGAACACCGCATTAATCGGCGTGCCATCCGGCCGCGTCATCGGAGGAAGCGCATGATAGGCGCGGAACAGATAGCCCGAGCCGTCGATCAGGTAGAGATGCCGGATCGGCTTGTTCTCGTCGGAGGCGGCCTTCTTCGCGGAGGCCGCAGGAGCTTTGGATTTCGCCATGCCCAAGGCGTAGCACGCGGGGCGCCGCGGCGGGAGATGGGGCTGTGATAGGATCGGGCATGGCCGTCCTGCTTTCTGAGAATTTCCGCGCTCTTTTCTACGCCCCGTTCTACGCTGCCGTGGCGACCGGCGCGTTTGAAAGGGCAGGTGTCGAGGTCGAACTGCGCCCTTCAACGGATCCCGCCTCGGCCGGCAGGGCCCTGCGCGCCCGCGAAGTCGACGTTATGTGGGGCGGCCCATTGCGGGTGATGATGCTGCGCGACGTCGAGCCTGCGGCAGACCTGGTCTGCTTCTGCGATGTCGTGGCGCGTGATCCCTTCTTCGTCGTAGGGGCAAGGCCGCGGCCGGATTTTACGCTGGCTGATCTTCTCACTGTGAGGCTCGCCACCGTTTCCGAAGTGCCCACGCCCTGGATCTCCCTGCAGGACGATCTGCGACGCGCAGGCCTCGACCCCGCGCGTGTCGATCGAGTTACCGATGCCACGATGGGGGAGAACGAGACGGCATTGCGCGAGGGCAAGGTCGACGCCGTGCAGGTCTTCCAGCCCTACGCCGAGCAACTGGTGTCGTCGGGCGCGGGCTATGTCTGGTATGCCGCTGCCAACCGCGGCCTCACTGCGTATACGACGCTGGTCACGCGCCGTGACGTGCTGACCGAGCGTGCCGACGAGTTGATGCGCATGATCCGCGGCGTCGACGAAACGCTGAAATGGTTTGACCAGACTCCGGCCTTCGACATCGCGGGCAAGCTGCAATCGTATTTCCCGGATGTGCCAGTGCCGCTGTTCGCGGCCTGCATCGAACGCTATCGCGCGCTCAACCTTTGGGGACGCGATCCGGTGATCCGCCGCGAGGGCTACGATCGCCTGCACGCGGCCATGCGTTCGGCCGGTGCCCTCTCGCGCGACATCCCGTTCGAGGATGTCGTCGATACGTCACTGGCGTTCCGCGCTATTCAGGCTTGATGCCTTTGTCTTCGATGATCTTGCCCCAGCGGCGGGACTCGGCCGCCACGAAGGCGGCGAATTCATCGGGCGTGTTGCCGCCCGGTTCGGCGCCCAGGGCAGCCATCTGCTGCTTCACCTCGGGACCGCGCAGGATCTTCGCCAGCTCCTGAAAGAGCCGGTCCACGATCGAGGGCGGCGTTTCCCTGGCGACGAACAAGCCGTTCCAGCCGACGACGTCGTAATCGGGAAGGCCGGACTCGGCGATGGTCGGGACTTGCGCGGCAATCGGCAGGCGATGGTCGCTGGTGATGCCGAGCGCCCTGAGCTTGCCTGCCCTCACCATGGGGAGCGTGCCCGGCACGTTCTCAATCATGAAAGTGAGCTGGCCAGCCACGAGGTCGGCAAGGGCTGGCGCACCGCCGCGATAAGGCACGTGCGTCACGTCGATACCGGCCATGGATTTGAAAAGCTCGGTGGCGAGGAAAGGCGTGCTGCCGATGCCGCCCGAGCCATAGTTGAGCTGACCGGGCCTTGCCTTCGCAAGACTGATCAACTCCGCGACGGAGTTCGCCGGCACGGAGGGATGCACGACGAGCAGGAGAGGGGCGACGTTGACGAGCGTGACCGGCGCGAAATCGGCGAGCGGGTCGTAAGGCATCTTGGCCAGCAGAAAGGGATTCACGACCAGTGATGGATTGCCCATCAGGATCGTGTAGCCATCGGCCGGCGCCTTCGCGACGAGTTCGGCGCCGACCGTGCCGCCGGCGCCAGGCCGGTTGTCGATCACGATCGATTGGCCAAGGGCAGGCCCCAGATGTTGGGCCAACAACCGCGCCATGATGTCGAGCACGCCGGCGCCGGCAGGAAAGGGCACGACGATGCGCACGGGGCGGTCGGGCCAGGCCTGCGCGGCGGCGGTGTGCGGCAGCGCAAGCGCCGAGGGAAGCAACTGCAGCAGGTGGCGCCTGGACAAGAACGGCATCGAAACCTCCGGCGGACACCGAAGCTTAGTCGAGGTTGTGCCTTCTGCCAGCAGGGCCTGCTTCTCAATTGCAGTCTGTGCGACGTTCCGTTGCTTGCATGGAGCAGGCGGACGGCCTATCTAGCCATCGTCATCGGGGAGTAGCCGGCCTCATTTAGAGGCGGATGCGTCAACAGACTTGGCCCTCACGGGCTATGGCGTATCCGGCGATCAGCTTGGCGAGACCTTTGGCTTTCTAGCGTCTTCACCCGCGGGATCGGGCGGCGCTGGAAGCCATAGGTTCGTGCTCGATCCCGCCGAAGATGCCCCCTCGTGGAAGCCTTCCTTATTTCAACGGGTCTCGTTGCTGTCGCCGAGATTGGCGACAAGACACAGCTCTTGGCGATGATTCTCGCCACCCGCTACCGTCGGCCCATTCCCATCATTCTCGGTATCTTGGTCGCGACGCTGGCCAATCATGCGCTGGCTGCGTGGGCAGGCGCCGCTGTCGCCGCCTGGCTGGGACCCGACGCCATGCGCTGGATCCTGGGCGTGCTGTTCCTCGTGATGGCCGGCTGGTGCTTGATCCCCGACAAGGAAGACGAAGGCCCTAAGGTTGCGGGTGCTGCTGGCGCCTTCGTCGCGACGGCGATTGCTTTCTTCCTTGTCGAGATCGGCGACAAGACTCAGATCGCCACAGTGGGACTCGCGGCGCGCTTCAACGATCTCGTCGCCGTCACCGCCGGTACGACTCTCGGCATGATGATTGCCAACGTACCGGCCGTGCTGTTCGGCGATGTGCTGGCGCGCAAGGTGCCGTTGAAGCTCGTGCGCTCGTTGGCCGCCGCTGCCTTCGTGGTGTTGGGCGTGCTGGTGTTGCTGAAGATCGACATGGGCCTGCTTGGCTGATGGTTATTCGACTTTAGTCGACGTCACGAGGCCGTTACCGGTTGTTGTCCATCCTCGTCCTGTTGTCGCCACATTCCGTGGCGAAAGTCACACAGTCTGCGATGGAGAAAACATTCAACAAAAACGTCACGGCGACTGCTGTGACAGCCGCAGACGGTATCTCGGGGGGAATCAAAAAAGTTTGTTGAGTTCGACCGCGCCGGTAACGGGCCGGGCGGGTGGAGACGTGTGTGCCGATTTTTGACGTAAGTAAGAGTGTGGAGAGAGACCATGCGTAATGAATGGCCTTCGAAGCTGGCAATGCTGTTCGCGGTTGCCCTCGCTCCGCTGCTGGCTGCCTGTGACGACCAGGCTTCTGCCGACACGCCGAAAGCGGCCTCTCCCGATGTCGGAATCGTCACGGTGAAGGCAGAACCGTATGCGCTTGTCCGCGAGCTGCCGGGTCGCGTGGCGCCGACGCGCGTTGCCGACGTGCGGCCGCGCGTGTCCGGAATCGTCACGGAACGCATGTTCAACCAGGGCAGCGACGTCAAGGTAGGCGACGCCCTCTACCAGATCGATCCCAAGCCATTCGAAGTCGAGTTGCAGGCGAGCGAAGCCGCGTTGGAGAAGGCCAAGGCCGGGCTCGACCTCGCGGTCCCGCAGGCGACACGTTCGGCCGCATTGGCCAAGACGCAGGCTATTTCCACGGCCCAGCACGAAATCGCAGTGGCTACGGTGAACCAGGCAAAGGCCGAGGTAGCTGCCCGCGAAGCCGACGTGGCGCGCGCGAAGCTCAATCTCGACTATGCAACGGTTCGCGCGCCGATCAGTGGCCGCATCGGTGCGGCACGTATCAGCGAAGGCGCGCTGGTCGTGCAGAACGACACGTCGAATCTGGCGACGATCCAGCAGCTCGACCCGATCTATGCCGACTTCACGCAGTCGGCCGGCGACCTCAACAAGCTGCGGCGCGCCGTCGAGTCCGGCGACCTGGAGCGTATTGCACCCGACTCGGTGAAGGTGCGCCTGCTGCTCGACGACGGCACGCACTATCCGCTGACTGGCAAACTGCTGTTCTCCGAGGCGCGCGTCGATGCATCGACCGGTCAGGTGACCTTGCGCGGTGAGTTTCTCAATCCTGACAAGGTGCTCCTGCCGGGCATGTATGTGCGCGTCCTGATCGAGCAGGGCATCGACAGCGATGCGATCACCCTGCCGGAACAGGCGATCCAGCGTAACGGTGGCGGCGGCAGCGACGTGTTCGTGGTCAAGGATGACAATCGTGTCGCGATCCAGTCGGTGCGCCTTGGACCGCTGCAGGAAGGCCAGTGGCTGGTGCTCGACGGACTGAAGCCGGGCGATCGAGTCGTGGTCGATGGGTTCCAGAAGTTCGCCGCCGGCGACAGCGTCAAGCCGCGGTCGATTCGTCAGGAGGCCGAGGTAGACGGCCCGACCAAGACCGTTAGCGCAACTCGCTGACCGATCATCCATGCCGAGTTTCTTCATTGATCGGCCCATTTTTGCCTGGGTCGTCTCTCTCTTCATTTGCCTGATCGGCGCGATATCGATTCCGTTGCTGGCGATCGCGCAGTATCCCGTAATTGCGCCGCCCTCGATCTCGATCAGCACGAGCTATCCCGGCGCGTCGCCTGAGAACCTCTACAACAGCGTCACGCGGTTGATCGAAGAGGAGCTGAATGGCGCGTCGGGCATCCTGAATTTCGATTCAGCCAGCGATTCGCTGGGACAGGTCGAGATCATCGCGAACTTCGTTCCCGGCACCGATCCCAGCATGGCGTCGGTCGAGGTGCAGAACCGCATCAAGCGTGTCGAAGCGCGCTTGCCGCGGGCGGTGATCCAGCAGGGCATCCTGATCGAGGAAGCGTCGAGCGCGGTACTGCAGATTATCACGCTGACGTCGACCGACGGCAGCCTCGACGAGGTCGGCCTCGGCGACTTCATGGTCCGCAATGTGCTGGGCGAGATCCGGCGTATTCCCGGTGTCGGCCGCGCGACGCTCTATTCGACCGAGCGCGCGCTGCGTATCTGGATCGATCCCGCCAAGCTGGTTGGCTTCAACCTAACCGCCGACGACGTGAATCGGGCCATCACCGCTCAGAATGCCCAGGTCGCGTCGGGCAGCGTGGGCGCCGAGCCCAGCAGTCCGCAGCAGAAGGTTTCGGCGCTCGTCCTGGTGAAAGGCCAGCTCAGCTCTCCCGAGGAGTTCGGTGCCATCGTTCTTCGCGCCAATCCGGACGGCTCGGCGGTGCGACTGCGCGACGTGGCACGGGTCGAGATCGGCGGCATGGGCTATCAGTTCACGACCCGCCTGAACGGCAAGCCGACGGCCGGCCTTTCGGTGATGCTGGCGCCGACCGGCAATGCGCTGGCGACGGCCAGTGCCGTCGAGACGAAGATGAAGGAGCTGTCGCGCTTCTTCCCAGCAAACATCACCTACCAGATTCCCTACAACATCACGCCCGTCGTGCAGGCCTCCATCGAGAAGGTCGTCATGACCTTGATCGAAGCCGTCGTGCTGGTGTTCATCGTGATGTTCCTGTTCCTGCAGAACATCCGCTACACGATCATTCCGACCATCGTGGTGCCGGTCGCCCTGCTCGGCACCTGCGCGATCCTTCTCGCGGCCGGGTACTCGATCAACATGCTGACCATGTTCGGCATGGTGCTGGCCATCGGCATCCTGGTCGACGATGCCATCGTGGTCGTCGAGAACGTCGAGCGCATCATGAGCGAGGAGGGCCTCTCGCCTAAGGAGGCGACCCGCAAGGCGATGACGCAGATCACCAGTGCGATCATCGGCATCACGCTCGTCCTGGTCGCGGTGTTCCTGCCCATGGCCTTCTTCCCAGGCTCGGTCGGCATCATCTATCGCCAGTTCTCGGTGACGATGGTGGCGGCGATCGGTTTCTCGGCGGTGCTTGCGCTCTCGCTGACGCCGGCGCTCTGCGCCACGATCCTGAAGCCGGTTCCAGCCGGCCATGGTCACGCCAAGCGCGGCTTTTTTGGCCTGTTCAACCGCGGGCTCGATTCGGTGCGCGACCGTTACACCGGCGTGGTCGGCTGGTCGCTGAAGCGCACGGGCCGGATGATGGCGATCTACGCCGCGCTGCTGATCTGCCTCGGATGGGCGTTCGTGCGCCTGCCCGGCGGCTTCCTGCCGATCGACGACC
>CALROF020000195.1:0-12987 GCA_943369775.1 Reyranella massiliensis 521 | reverse complement strand
GACAGGTGCCGAACGCCAGGACGCTCTTCGGGGCCGGGATTGGCTAAAATTGCCGGGCTCGGTATCCTGAAGCGTGGCTCGGACCGACCCTAGGAACTCGACCCAATACTGGTGGGATCGTCACCTGACCGGTCTCTCCTTGCTTCGTGCCGACTTCACTACGCACGAATACCCGCCGCACACACACGATGCTCTGGTCGTCGCCGTGACCGAGCAGGGCGGTTCGATCGTCAAAAGTCGTGGCGAGGTGACGGAAGCGCGCGCCTCGACCTTGTTCGTCTTCAATCCGGCCGAACCGCACGCCGGCTGGATGGGCTGGAGCGAACGCTGGCAGTATCGATCGCTCTACCTCACGCGGGTGGCGCTCGATCGGGTGGCACGAGAGCTCGGCGTCGAGGCCGTGCCGTACTTCACGCGCAACCTGTTCGGCGACTCCGATTTGATCGACGGCTTCCTCGCCATGCACCGGGCCATCGAGCAGGGGCAGGATGTATTCCGCGAACGCGAGCTTCTGGTCGAGACATTCGGTCGGCTGTTTCAGCGCCATGGCAGCGGCAGCGGCCGGATCGAACCCGGGCCCCGCGACCGAGCACTGCTCGACAAGGTCACGGACCGTATGCGCGCCGACTATGCGAGCGATCTTCGACTGGAAGAATTGGCGGCCGATGTCGGCCTGACGACATTCCAGCTCATCGGGTTGTTCAGGCGCACGGTCGGTCTCACGCCGCATGCCCACCTAACTCAGGTCCGGCTCGGCATGGCGTGCCGACGCCTGCGGCATTCCAGGGCCATCGCCGCCGTGGCGACGGATGTCGGCTTCTACGATCAGAGTGCGCTCACCCGGCACTTCAAGCGCTGCTACGGAATTACGCCGCTTCAGTTCGCTCGCGCGGCGGCCTGACGTCAATTTTCGCCAATACCGTGACGCCGCCGTCGTGTAGTCCGCGGCGATGCACCTGTTTTGTCATGAACACCCCGACACCCTCGTTGTCGAGACCACGGTGACCGACGCACGGCCAGGCAAGGTCGTGCTGGCGCAGTCGCCTTTCTATCCCGGCGGCGGCGGACAGCTCGCCGACCGCGGCGTAGTCCGCTGGACAGGTGGTGAGGCCAAGGTAACCGGCTTCGAGCTCTCTGCAGGCAAGGTCTGGCTGCTACTCGACACGCAGGCCGAGCTCGCAGGAGTCGTCGAAGCGGCCGTCGATGCCGGCTTCCGGCGCATGATGCGCCAGCTTCACACCGACACCCATGTGTTGAACGCGCTGGTCTTCCAGCAATTCGATGGGGCGCTGGTGACGGGCGTGCAGATGGCCGAAGACGGGACGGCGCGCATGGACTTCGACTTGCAGGGAGCTGACAACGAGCGCCTGCGCGCGCTCGAAGGCCCGATGAACGATCTCATTCGCCAGGACATCGCCGTATCCATTGCCTACGTGCCGGTGCACGATGCTCATGCCGAGCACGGCCTGATCCGTAGCCGTTCTGTGGCCCCGCCGCCGACGCCGGATGGCAAGATACGCATTGTCGAGATTGCAGGCCTCGATCGTCAGGCCTGCGGGGGCACGCACCTCGCCTCGACAGGGGGATCGCCTCCGGTCCGCATCCTCAAAATCGACAACAAGGGCCGCCACAACCGCCGGATCCGCATCGGGCTGGCCGACGCTAAGGGTCTCTGACAGAACGAAAATTTCTTGACTTCCTGACACCATATATTGCCATATGGGGTCAGGAACGCCGCATATGTTGTTGAGACCGCGTCAAATTCTGGCTCCCGTCATCTTCGCCACGGTATTCGGTTATTTCGGATATCACCTGGTGAATGGCGATCGCGGTCTGTTGGCCATGGCCCATCTGCAGCGCGAAGTGCTGATCGCCGAACAGAATCTCGCCGAAGCAGAGACGACTCGGAAGATCTGGGAGCGCCGCGTTTCGGCGCTGCGCAATCAAAGCCTCGACCCTGACATGCTCGACGAGCGCGCGCGCGTGCTGCTCAACTTTGCCCGCAAGGACGACCTGATCGTCTTCACGCCGACGCGTTGATGACGCGTTGATCAGCGTTCGCTGCGCGGCCCTCCGAAAGAAACTGTCCAAGCGACTCTGCCGTTGGCAAACATTCGCTCAATTGCTGCGGCGCACTCAGCGTGTCTCTGTTTTTTCCTGCTAGATCAACTACATCGCCATAAGCGATGCTATAAGCCGGATGGGCTCACGAGGGGGGTACTATGGCGAAGCCGGCCACGAAGCCGAAAGTCGAATCGCTTCCGGAAAAAGGGAAGCCGCCCTCAAAGTCATCGGGGCCGGGCGACAACAGCGCGACGGCCGACGAGCTCAAGTCGTACTACAGAGACATGCTGCTGATCCGCCGCTTCGAAGAGCGTGCCGGCCAGCTTTACGGCATGGGGCTGATCGGTGGCTTCTGCCATCTCTATATCGGCCAGGAAGCCGTCGTCACCGGCATGCAGGCCAATGTCCACGAGGGCGATGCGGTCATCACGTCCTACCGCGATCACGGCCATATGTTGGCCTGCGGCATGGATCCCAAAGGCGTCATGGCCGAGCTGACGGGGCGTAGCGGTGGCTACTCCAAGGGCAAGGGCGGCTCGATGCACATGTTCAGCCGCGAGAAGAATTTCTACGGCGGCCACGGCATCGTCGGTGCCCAGGTGCCGATCGGCACGGGGCTCGCCTTTGCCCACAAGTACAACGGCAACAAGAACGTCTCCCTGACCTATTTCGGTGATGGCAGTGCCAACCAGGGCCAGGTCTACGAGGCGATGAACATGGCGGCGCTATGGAAGCTGCCGGTCATCTACATCATCGAGAACAACCGATACGGCATGGGCACCTCGGTCGAACGTGCTTCGGCGACCACCGAGCTTTACCGTCATGGCGAGGCCTTCGGCATTCCGGGCGAGCGCGTCGACGGCATGGATGTGCTGGCGGTGCGGGAGGCCGGCGAACGGGCCATGGAGTACGCGCGCAGCGGGCAGGGGCCTTACATCCTCGAGATGCAGACCTATCGCTATCGCGGCCATTCGATGAGCGATCCGGCCAAGTACCGGACCAAGGAAGAGGTCGACAAGTATCGCAACGAGCGTGATCCGATCGAACATGTCCGCAAGCGCCTGCTCGACGGCAAGATGACTGACGAAGCCGCGCTGAAGGTGGTCGATGCGGAGATCCGAAAGATCGTGAGCGACGCCGCCGAATTCGCCCAGCACAGCCCCGAGCCCGATGCGGCCGAGCTGTGGACCGACGTCCTGATTGGAGCCTGATCCCATGTCCATTCAGGTTCTGATGCCTGCCCTGTCGCCGACTATGACCGAGGGCAAGCTTGCGAAGTGGCACGTCAAGGTGGGCGATGCCGTGAAGTCCGGCCAGGTGATCTGCGAGATCGAGACCGACAAGGCGACCATGGAGGTCGAGGCGGTCGACGAAGGCACGGTCGCTAAAATCCTGATCGAGGAAGGCGCCGAGGGCGTCGCGGTCAACACGCCGATCTGCCTGCTTGCGGCGGAGGGCGAGAATGCCGCCGATGCGGCTCAGGCAGCGCCGGCTGTAGCGCCTGCCGCTGCAGCCAAGGCCGAAGCGCCGGCCCCTGCATCCGCGCCGGCCCCTGCATCCGCGCCGGCAAGTGCGGCAGCGCCGGCGGCTCCTGCCGTTGCCGCGCCGGCCGCCGAGCCGGAATGGAAGGGCAAGACCGCGCACGTGACCGTGCGTGAGGCACTGCGCGATGCGATGGCCGAGGAGATGCGCAACGACAAGTCCGTCTTCCTGATGGGTGAAGAAGTTGCGCAATACCAAGGCGCCTACAAAGTGAGCCAGGGCCTGCTGGAGGAGTTCGGCGAAAAGCGTGTGATCGACACGCCGATCACCGAACATGGCTTTGCCGGCTTGGGCGTTGGCGCCGCGTTCGGCGGGTTGAAGCCGATCGTCGAGTTCATGACCTTCAACTTCGCCATGCAGGCGATCGACCAGATCATCAACTCGGCGGCCAAGACGCATTACATGTCGGGCGGCCAGATGACCTGCCCGATCGTGTTCCGAGGCCCGAACGGCGCCGCCTCGCGCGTCGCCGCCCAGCATTCGCAGTGCTACGCGAGCTGGTACGCCCATGTGCCGGGCCTCAAGGTCGTGGCGCCGTGGAATGCGGCCGACGCCAAGGGCTTGCTCAAGGCCGCGATCCGCGATCCCAATCCGGTGATCTTCCTCGAAAACGAGCTGCTCTACGGACAGTCGTTCGACGTGCCGGACGATCCCGACTTCATCCTGCCGATCGGCAAGGCCAAGATCGAGCGTCCGGGCAAGGACGTCACGATCACCGCCTTCTCGATCATGGTCGGCAAGGCGCTGCAGGCGGCCGAGGAGCTTTCCAAGCACGGCATCGATGCCGAGGTGATCAACCTGCGCAGCCTGCGCCCGTTCGACACCGAGAGCATCGTCAATTCGGTGAAGAAGACCAATCGCCTGGTTTCCGTCGAGGAAGGCTGGGCCTTTGCCGGCATCGGCTCGGAACTGTCGGCGCTGATGATGGAGCAGGCCTTCGACTGGCTCGATGCGCCGGTGAAGCGCGTGGCCGGCCTCGATGTGCCGCTGCCTTACGCGGCGAACCTCGAAAAGATGGCGTTGCCCCAATCCGACAACATCGTCGAGGCCGCCCGCGCGGTCTGCAATCGCTGACGCGGGGAGAGCAGGCATGTCCATCAACATCCTGATGCCCGCGCTGTCGCCGACCATGACCGAGGGCAAGCTCGCCAAGTGGCATGTGAAGGTGGGAGACGCGGTCAAGTCCGGTCAGGTGATCTGCGAGATCGAGACTGACAAGGCGACCATGGAAGTCGAGGCGGTCGACGAGGGCAAGGTTGGCCAGATCGTCATCGCCGAAGGCGCCGAAGGCGTGAAGGTGAATGCCGTCATCGCCGTCCTGCTGGAGGAAGGTGAAACGGAAGTCGCCAAGGGTACGGCGCCCGCGGCCGCTCCTGCCGCACCGGCAGCTCAGGCTCCCGCCGCGAAGCCCGCTACTCCTGCACCGGCTGCAGCTCCTGCAGCCGCGCCAGCACCGGCCGCTGCTCCCGCTGCATCGAGTGGCGGCGCCCGCATCTTCGCCTCGCCGCTGGCCAAGCGAATTGCTGCGGAGAAGGGCCTCAATCTCGCAGGCATCAAGGGCTCCGGCCCGAACGGCCGCATCGTCAAGGCTGACGTCGAGAATGCCAAACCGGGCGCTGCCCCGGCTGCCGCTCCCGCACCGCGGCCTGCTACCGCGCCAGCATCATCCGCAGGGCAGCCCGTGTTCGTGGCGCCAGGCGACAGCCGCGTGCCGCACACCTCGGTGCGTAAGGTCATCGCGCGGCGCATGCTCGAGTCCAAGCAGACCGTGCCGCATTTCTATCTCACGGTCGAACTCGAGATCGACGCGCTGCTGGCGGCGCGTCAGGCGATCAATGCCGTAACCGAGAAGAAGGGCGCCAAGGTCTCGGTCAACGACATGGTGATCAAGGCTTGCGCCAAGGCGCTGCGCGACCATCCCGACTGCAACGCTTCGTGGACCGAAGACGAGATGATCCAGTACGGCGCGGTCGATATCTCTGTCGCCGTCGCCACGGACCGCGGACTGATCACGCCCATCGTGCGCAATGCCGATATGAAGGGGCTGGCTCAGATCGCGACCGAGATGAAAGACCTTGCTGCCCGCGCCAAGGTCGGCAAGCTGAAGCTCGATGAGTTCCAGGGCGGCGGCTTCACGATCTCCAACCTGGGCATGTTCGGGGTCAAGGACTTCGCCGCCATCATCAACCCACCCCAGGCGATGATCCTCGCTGTTGGGGCGGGAGAGGAGCGGGCGGTCGTGCGCAAGGGACAAGTCGTCGTGCGCAACATGATGAACTGCACCCTGGCAGTCGACCATCGCGTCGTCGACGGTGCCATGGGCGCACAATTCCTTCAGACCCTGCGGAGCTACATCGAGCAGCCCGCCGCGATGCTGGCCTAGGAGCAGATCATGGCCGACACCAGCTTCGATATCATCGTCGTAGGCGGCGGACCGGGCGGCTATGTCGCCGCGATCCGCGCGGCCCAGCTCGGCATGAAGACGGCCGTCGTCGAGCGCGAGCACATGGGCGGCATTTGCCTTAATTGGGGTTGCATTCCGACCAAGGCGCTGCTGCGCACGTCGGAAGTCTTCGGCCTGATCAAGCACGCCGATTCCTTCGGCCTGTCGGTCAAGGACGTGTCGTTCGATCCCAAGAAGATCGTGGAGCGTTCGCGCAAGGTCGCGAGCCAGCTCAGCAATGGCGTCAAGGGCCTGATGAAGAAGAACAAGATCACGGTCTTCGACGGCACGGCCAAGCTCGCCGGCAGCGAGGGCGGCCAGCGCAAGCTCGCCGTCGCGATGAACGACAAGACGAACGTCACGCTGACGGCCAAGAACGTGATCCTGGCGACCGGTGCGCGGGCGCGCCAGCTTCCGGGCCTCGAAGCCGACGGCAAGCTGGTGTGGAGCTACAAGGAAGCGATGGTGCCGCCGGAGTTTCCGAAGTCGCTCCTGGTGATCGGCTCCGGAGCGATCGGCATCGAATTCGCGAGCTTCTATCGCACGATGGGCGCCGAAGTGACGGTGGCCGAGGTGATGGATCGCATCCTGCCGGTCGAGGACGAGGAAGTGTCGGCCTTCGCCAAGCGGGCGTTCGAAAAGCAAGGCATGAAGATCCTCACCAGCGCTACGGTGTCGAACCTGAGGAAGGGCGCCAACAATGTCACGGCCACGATCACCGGGGGCGGCAAGAGCCAGGAGCTCACCGTCGACCGCGTCATCAGCGCCGTTGGCATCGTGGGCAATGTCGAGAACCTGGGCCTCGAAGGCACCAAGGTGAAGGTCGAGAAGACCCATATCGTGATCGACCAATGGGGCTTCACGGGCGAGCCGAACGTCTATGCGATCGGCGACGTGGCCGGGCCGCCGTGGCTTGCCCACAAGGCGATGCACGAGGGCGTTCTGGTTGTCGAGAAGATCGCCGGCGTGAAGGGCGTGCACCCGATGAAGACTGAGAACATCCCAGGCTGCACCTACTGCCAGCCGCAAGTGGCGAGCATCGGGCTCACCGAGGCCGCCGCCAAGGCCAAGGGCCTGCAGCTCAAGGTCGGCAAGTTTCCTTTCATCGGTAACGGCAAGGCGATCGCGCTGGGTGAACCCGAGGGCTTCATCAAGACGATCTTCGACGCCAAGACCGGTGAGCTTCTGGGCGCCCATATGATCGGCGCCGAGGTGACCGAGCTGATCCAAGGCTACAGCGTCGCCAAGACTCTCGAAACCACCGAGGCCGAGCTCATGGCAACGGTGTTCCCGCACCCCACGCTGTCCGAGATGATGCACGAGTCGGTACTGGCGGCGTACGGCCGGACGCTCCATATCTAGGCCGTTATGGACGGAACTCTCGACAAACTTTCGCTGAGCCGCGCGGAGCGCCACCCCGAGAAGGCGCACCGGCCGGACAATCCGATTCCGCGCAAGCCGGATTGGATCAGGGTGCGTGCGCCGAATTCACCGGAGTACGCCGAGACCAAGAAGCTGATGCGCCAGTACGGTCTTTCGACCGTCTGCGAAGAGGCCGCTTGCCCGAACATCGGCGAGTGCTGGAAGCAGAAGCACGCCACCTTCATGATCATGGGCGAGACCTGCACGCGGGCCTGCGCCTTCTGCAATGTCGCCACCGGCAAGCCAGGTGCGCTGAACCCGCACGAGCCGGCCAACGTCGCCGAGGCGGTCGGCAAGCTCGGTCTTGGCCATGTCGTGGTGACCTCGGTCGATCGCGACGATCTGGACGACGGCGGAGCAGGGCACTTCGCGGAAGTGATCACCGCCCTCCACAAGTCGGCGCCCAACACCACGGTCGAGATCCTGACACCGGACTTCATGCGCAAGCCCGGTGCCATCGAGACGGTCGTTGCGTCGCGGCCGGATGTCTTCAACCACAACCTCGAGACGGTGCCACGGCTCTATCCGACGATCCGGCCGGGCGCCCGCTACTTCACCTCGCTGCGCCTGCTCGCGCGGGTGAAGGAGATCGATCCCTCGATGTTCACCAAGTCCGGCCTGATGGTCGGGCTGGGCGAGACGCGCGAGGAAATCCTCCAGGTGATGGACGATCTGCGGGCCGCAGACGTCGATTTCCTGACGGTAGGCCAGTATCTGCAGCCGACGCCCAAGCATGCCGCCCTGGATCGTTTCTGGACGCCGGCCGAGTTCGACGAACTTGCGAAGCTCGCACGTGCCAAGGGGTTCCTGATGGTGTCGGCGTCGCCGCTGACGCGCTCCAGCTACCATGCGGGCGACGACTTCGCGAGGCTGCGGGCTGCGCGTACGGCCCAGTTGGGGCGCTGACCGACCCTTGTCGACCCGTCACGCCGAACGCCGCGTCGTCAGCTACCCGCCGCATCAGCTTTACCAGCTGGTCGCCGACGTCGCGCGCTACCCCGAGTTCCTGCCCTGGTGTCACGCCGCACGTATCCGGCGCCAGGAAAGCCCGACCGTCGAGATCGCCGAATTGGCAATCGGCTTCGGTCCCTTCCATGAAAAGTTTGTGTCTCGAGTGGTGCGCGCGCCAAACGACCCGGGCGGGCCACGTATTGAGACGACCGGGATCGAGGGACCGTTCCGGTTGCTGAAGAGTCGCTGGGTGTTCCAGCCGCACGCCGAGGGCACCCTGATCGACTTCGAGCTGGAGTTCGATTTCCGCTCGCTGATCCTGCAGAAGACCGTGCAGCTTTTGTTTGCCGAGGCAGTACGTCGGATGGTTTCCGCCTTCGAGGCGAGAGCGCAAAAGCTCTACGGACACGCCGGAGTGATTGCAGCGACCTAGGCCGTTTCTCGTCTTTCTTGTTTCGTCGGCACCCGCTGTCGGCGAGGGGGGCCGGGACGAAGTGGAACCGCTGCGAGCGGCGGTTTGACCGCAAGGCGTTCGCTCACCGGCCGATCGTCCGACAACAGCACTTCCAGCCACCGCAACGAGGGCAGGTGGGCGGCGATCGTGCTGAGCAGGATCAGCAGCGGCACCGCCACGATGGCGCCGACGGCTCCCCACATCCATCCCAGCAGCGCCACGCCGGCGAACACGGCCACGGCGTTGAGGGCACAGCGCCGGCTGACGAAGACGGGGGTGACGAGCTGCGATTCGACGAAGTGGATTACTGCCAGCGCCAATGGCGCGGCGATCATGCGGGTCCAGTCCTCGTAGGTCAGGAGTGCAACCAGCGCGACGATGCCAATTGCCACCGGCGGGCCGATGAAGGGGATGAACGAGGCGAGCCCCATCAGCACGCCCCACAGCAGCGCGTTGGGAAAGCCCAGCAGTGCCAGCACCGTCGTCGAGGCAGCAGCGACAATCGTGTAGATCACGGCGAGCGTAAACAGGTAGTGACCGACGCGCTCGTTGATGTCCCTCATGATTCGGGCAAGCCGCACGCGGGTGGGGAAGGTCGTGGCAATCCGAAGGATCTGCCGCTTGTGATCGTTGCGATGGGATAGCAGCATGAAGGAAAGCACGGCGGCGTAGCCGATCTGCAGCAGGATCGCCGGCGTGGTCTTCGCGAGCTCACCAAGCAAGGATTGCTCGCGTGTAACGACCTTCTCGGGCGGCGACGGCGAGGCAGCCGGCGGCGTTGCCGGCCCGGTTGTCGCCTGTTCGACCCTCTCCGAAACCTGCCTGACGACCGCCAGCGATTTGCGGAGCCCCTCCAGTTTGCGTTCCAGGGTATAGGCAACAAACGGAGCTTGCTCGGCCCAGCTCGTCACGGCTGGCGCCGCCACGGCGAGCAGGCCGGCTACGGCAATGGCCAATAGGGAGACCGAAGCGGCGGCTGCTCCCCAGCTCGGCACACGAAGACGCTCAAGCGTGTTTGCGACGGGAGTTAGAATTAGGGCCAGCACGATCGCGGCCGCGGTCGGGATCAGGAAGTCGCGTGCCAGCCAAGCGATGACGCCGACGGCGCAGACTGCCAGCACCATGAGCGGACGGCGGATCGCCGATCCACCACGCACATGAACCGTCGGGACAGGCAGCTCTGATAGATCCGACACCGAAGCCCTCGCAGATGGGCAATAACGCCGCCGCGATCGTCAGGTTGCTTCGTCGTTACTAGCTGGCTGTGGTTTGGTTGCGCCATTGCCCGTCGATCAAGAGATCGTCCGAGAGCAGCAACGCCAACGAAGGCGCCGACGTTCAACCTTCAATCCGCAGATGCGGATGACCCCCAAACATTCGAAGGAGGCATTCATGGCAGACGTCACCCAGATCACATCCGGCACGTTGATCGCGGCAGACAAGGTGAACGGCACGAACGTGTACAACCCTGCGGGAGAGAAGCTCGGCAATGTCGAGGACATCATGCTCGACAAGGTGAGCGGCCGTGCCATCTACGCCATCATGTCGTTCGGCGGCTTTCTCGGCATGGGCGAGAAGCATCACCCGCTGCCCTGGTCCAGCCTGAAATACGACACCGGCAAGGAAGGCTATGTCGTCAACCTGGACAAGAAGAAGCTGGAAGGCGCCCCGAGCTACGACGATCGGGACTTCCGCTGGACGCCGGATTACGGCCGCCAGGTCGACAAATTCTACGGCGTGCCGACCTACTGGCTTTAGCCTGGAATAGGCTAACCCGGCCTCGCATTTGCGGGGCCGGTCCTCCGAATTCCTGAATAAGTTCGACCGATTGGTCCAATTCGTGAGGGAGGCAGCTTGGCTGCCTCCCTCAGATCGCTAGCGTGCCGGAGTTGTGACGGTGGTTGTCGTCGTCGGCGGCGTATACGGATCGCCGCTATAGACGGTCGTCGTACGCTGTGTCGTCGGTGTGGGGGCCGGCTGCACTGTCTCGCTTCTGAAGGAACAACCCGCCGCCATGATAGTGGCGCCGAGCACAACGAAAGTCGCAATCTTCATGATCGGTCTCCCTTTGAGTGAGGGACAAACGTTCGTAAAGAATGCGCAGTTCCCCCGCGGCGGCTTTTCCTTGGGCAGATGGCAAACGTTGCGTGCGCTAGCGTACGTGTTCACCGGGTGCGGTGACGACCAACTCCCTGCCGCCAAATTGAGGTCGCAACGCAACGCCGGCGCTGGAAACTGCGTTGGCTGAAGCGTCCTGTTCCGGATGCATCTAACTCCCAGCCAAACATCGCCACGGAGCCGCCAATGCCTCGCCACGCGCCAGCCGACGCTATCGCCTTACTGAAGGCGGACCATCGTAAGGTTGAGAATTTGTTCGAGAAGTTCCAGCACACTCGCGACAAGGATCGTAAACACGCTCTGGTGCATGAGATCTGCACCGAACTCACGATCCACACGATGATCGAGGAGGAGATTTTCTATCCAGCATGCAAGGCCAAGATCAAGGACGAGGACCTTCTCGACGAAGGTTATGTTGAGCACGACGGTGCCAAGGTCTTGATTGCCGAATTGCTTGACGGTTCGCCGTCCGACGAGTTCTACGACGCCAAAGTCACGGTGCTGTCGGAGATGATCAAGCACCACGTCAAAGAGGAAGAGAGGCGCTCGGAAGGGTTGTTCGCTCAGGCGCGCGACGCCGGCCTAGATATGGAGGCGCTGCGCGACCGGCTGATGGAGTGCAAGAAGCAACTGACGACCAAATTCGAGAATGGAGCAAAGCTGCCGCCGCCCCAGACTCGCAGCTACACCGGCCACAAGCTCGAACAGAGTCACCCTGTGCAGGCGGCCGCTTAGGCCTCGACCAGCGTCGCCAGCATCGTCAATGCCGTGAGCACGGAGACGCGGCGAATGCCGTCGCGATCGCCGGGAAATACATGACGCTCGGCAACTGGCGCCTGACCCTGGCGAACGGCCCCGAAATGCACGAGCCCGACCGGCTTTTCGGCCGAGCCGCCGCCAGGGCCCGCGACGCCCGTTACGGAAACGGCAAGCTGGGCATTCGAGCGGGCGAGGGCGCCTGATGCCATGGCGCGTGCCACCGGGTCGCTGACGGCGCCATGGCCGAGGATCGCATCCCAAGGCACGCCCAGCATCTCCCGCTTGGCTTCGTTGGAATAGGTAATGAAGGCGCGGTCCACGACATCGGAGGAGCCGGCAATCGCCGTCAGCGTGGCAGCGATCAACCCGCCGGTGCAGGACTCGGCCGTTACGACCTTGAGGCCGTTCTTGCGGCAGGCGAACAGGACACGCTCTGCGGCGTCTCTCATTTCATGATCGAACATGGGTTCCCTCTAGCCTCTCGGTAGTTCGACGGTGGCGACCGCCTGGGCCGCTACGCCTTCGCGGCGGCCGGTGAAGCCAAGCCCCTCGGTTGTCGTCGCTTTCACGCTTACCCGGTCCACGGTGACGCCGGCGATATCGGCGATGCTGCGGGCCATGGCGTCGCGATGGGGGCCGACCTTCGGGGCCTCGCAGACGATGGTGACATCGAGGTGGACGATGCGTCCACGTCGCGCCGCCACCAGTCCGACGGCATGGCGCAGGAAACGATCCGACGACGCGCCTCGCCATTGCGGATCGGAGGGCGGGAAGTGCTTGCCGATGTCGCCGGCGCCGATCGTGCCCAATACCGCATCGGTCAGGGCATGCAGCGCCACATCGGCATCGGAGTGGCCCGCCAACGCCTGGCTGTGGGGGATGGCGACGCCCCCCAGCATCACGGCGTTGCCGGCCGAGAAGCCATGGACATCGAAGCCGAAGGCGGTGCGGGTCTCCATGGCGGCGGAGTGTAGATCATCTGCCGTCGTGATCTTGCGATTATCCTCGCTGCCCGCAACCATCACGACCTTGAGGCCGGCATGCTCGGCAACAGCCGCATCGTCGGTGAGAGCCGTCGCCTCTGCCGCTCCAAGGAATGCCGCGGCACGATGGGCGGCAAGTAGCTCGGCGAACCGGAATATCTGAGGTGTCTGGGCTCGCCAGAGGTCGCGGCGCGGCACCGTCTCCGTGATGGAACCTCCGTCACCGACGCGCTTCAGCGTGTCGGCAAGGG
>CALROF020000194.1:0-12992 GCA_943369775.1 Reyranella massiliensis 521 | reverse complement strand
AGCGTACCGGCCTCGACGCTGAAACCCACCATGCGCACGACCGGGAACAGGAAGAAGACCAGCAGCAGGATCAGGGCCGGCAACGCCGGCCAGGCCGCGCGACCCAACCTGTCAGAAAACATGGATCGCTTCCGGATCGATGCCGACGGTGATCGTCGTGCCGGCGGCGGGCAGCGGCCCGCGCGCCGGCTGGCGGACCAGCAGCTCCTGCCCGCCCTCGCAGGCCAGCCTCAGCTTGAACGTGGTGCCAAGATAGACCGCCTCGACGATCTCGCCGGTGAACTCGTTGATGCCGCCGGGCGCGAAACGCTCCGGCCGCATCAGCACGCCGACCTTGGCGCCGGGCGCGGCCTCGCTGTCGACCATGAGCTTTCGGCCGTCGGGCAGGGCGACGAGGCCCGGTGCGCTCATCGTGCCATGCAGGATGTTGCTCTCGCCCACGAAGTCGGCGACGAAATCGCTGGCTGGACGCTCGTAGATCTCCGTGGTCGTGGCGATCTGCTGGATCGCACCCTTGTTCATCACCGCGATGCGGTCGGAGAGGACCAGCGCCTCCTCCTGGTCGTGGGTGATGAAGATGGTGGTGAGGCCCAATCGCCGCTGCAGGCGGCGCACCTCGAGCTGCATGGTCTCGCGCAGCTTGCGGTCGAGCGCGCCGAACGGCTCGTCGAGCAGCAGCAGCCGCGGATTGAAGACGATGGCCCGTGCAAGGGCCACCCGCTGCTGCTGGCCACCGGAAAGCTGCTTGGGCAGGCGCGCCTCGTAGCCCGCGAGCTCGACCATCGCCAAGGCCTCGCCGACCCTGCGGTCGATCTCGGCCTTGCCGACGTTCCGCATCTCCAGCGGAAAGGCCACGTTGGCCTTCACCGAGAGATGCGGAAAGAGCGCGTAATTCTGGAACACCATGCCGATGTCGCGCTTGGCCGGCGGCAAGGCGGTGATGTCCGCACCGCCGACCGTTACACGTCCGGCATCGGGCGTCTCGAAGCCGGCGACGACCTTCAGCAGGGTCGTCTTGCCGGAGCCGCTGGGGCCCAGGATGGTCAGCAGCTCGCCCTGCGCCACCTGCAGCGAGACACGATCGAGCGCCACGACATCGCCGAAGCGCTTGGCCACCCCTTCGATCAGGAGTTCGGCCGATCCCTCACCCGCCCCCTTACTTGTGCGCAACGCCGGTTACGCCTTCTTCAGCATCCAGGCATTCCATAGTTCCTGCGCCTTGGCGCCGTTTTCGGCATACCACTCGTCGCTGATCCAGAATTGCTTGTCGAGATACGCGGTCGGCAGATAGGGCTTCACCTTGGCGTCGACGAAGTTCAGCGACTCGAGATTGAGGCCGGGATAGCCCAGCTCCGAGGCGTAGACTGCCTGCTGCTGCGGGACCGCCAGCTCGGCCAGCATCTTGTTGGCCCAGTAGGGGTTCTTGGCGCCACGCGGGATGGCGAAGCTGCCCTGCTTCAGGGCGCCCTCGTTCCATTCGATCTCGATCGGACCGCCTTTCTTGATCACGTCGTAGAAGCGGCCGTTCCAGCCGGTCGCCAATACGACTTCCTTGTCGAGCAGGAGCTGCGCCGGCTGCTGGCCGGTCGACCACCAGGCCGTCACATGCGGCTTGATCTGGTCGAGCTTCTTGAACGCACGGTCGAAGTCGATCGGATAGACCTTGTCCTTCGGCACGCCGTCGGCGATCAGCGCGAATTCGAGATTGTCCGTCGGATGGTTGCGCATGGAACGCGCGCCGGGGAACTTCTTGACGTCCCACCACTCGGCCCAGCTCTTGGGATGGGTGCCGCCTTTGAAGACATCGGTGCGGTAGCCGATAATCGTCGTATAGACCGACGAGGCAAAGACATTGGGGTTCTGCGCCGTCGGCGGATACTTGGAGCGGTCGACGACCTTGGGATCGACCTTGTCGAGCAGGTTCAGCTTGGAGGCGCGGATGGCATCCTGGCCGCCGATCTCCGTCAGGTCCCACTCGACGTTGCCGGAGTCGACCATGGCACGCAGCTTGCCGAAATCGACCGGGCTCGTTTCGACGACCCTGATCCCGTACTTCTTCTCGAAGCCGTTGAAGAAGGCCTTGCGCATGGCGGTGCCCATCGACCCGCCGGAATGATTGACCACGATCTGAGCCGGTTTGGGAGGCTCTGCCTGGGCGAATGCCCGGCCCGATACGCCGACGGCAGCGGCGCCTCCGAGAAGTGAAAGAACGTGACGGCGGTGCGGACGCTTGATGTCCATGACAGACCCCCTGTTTCGTTTTCCCTCTGCGACTGTAGGAGTGCATTCCACAACGAGCAACTTCCATGCCCATAACTTTCTGGAATGACCATGAAGGACGAATGAATTTCTCCGTCATCGCCCGACACGCCTAACGTCGAAACAACAGGGGTTGTGAAGGGGGCAGACGATGATGAACCGATTGAAGGCACTGGCGTGCGCTGCAGCAATGGCATGCGTGGCCAGCACCGCGGCCGCCCAGGAACTCACCATGGCGGTGTGGGGCGGCGGCGGGGCCAACACCTGGCGCGAGGCGTTCATCAAGCAGTTCTCGCCGGCGGAAAAGTTCACCATCAAGATGGTCGAGGTGCCGAACCCAGCCGGCGGCCTGCGCTCGCCGGCGGCGGCCAGCCAGTACAATCTGGCGCTGGTCACCTACTTCGAGGCGATTGCCCTTTCCAACGCAGGCTTGATCGAGTCCTTCGACGACAAGCAGCTTCCGGGTATCGGCGATGTCGATCCCAAGTTCCTCACCAAGGACAAGAAGGGGCGCCACGTCGGCCTGCCGGTCTACTTCACCTACTACGGGATCGCCTACAACACCGACCTGGCCAAGGCCGAGGACTTCGCCTCCTGGCAAGGGCTGGCCGACACCAAGTGGAAGGGCAAGCTCTCCGTAACGCGGCCCGTCTATCTCGCGCCCTATGATGCGGTGATCATGGCCAAGGCCATGGGCGGCAGCGAGAAGGACATCGATCCGGGCTTCAAGCTGTTGGAGCGCATCGTGCCCAACGTGCTGGCGACCTATACCTCGCTGGCCCACATGAACACGCTGCTGACGCGCGGCGAAGTCGCGGCCGTCCCCTTCTATGCCTCGCGTGTCTGGGCCTTGCGCCGCCAGGGTGCCGCCAATGTCGACATCGTGATGCCCAAGGAAGGCGTCCTGATGCTGCCCTATGTCGTGGTGGTGCCGAAGGGCGCCAAGCACCAGGACAAGGCGCTGGTCTGGATGAACTATATCGCCGGCGCCGAGCCGCAGCTGCGCGCTGCACTGCTCGACGGCTGGTTGCCGATGAACTCCAAGGTCAAGCTGCCCGAAGAGCTGCAGAAGACGCTGGGCCGGCCCTACGAGGACATCGTGAAGAGCCTCTATTCGCCGGATTGGAGCGTCGTCGTCGACCACAACGAGGCGCGCGTCGACCGCGCCGAGAAGCTGCTGTCCGGCGTCCAGAAGTGAGGCGAGGCACAATCACGGTCGCGGGCGTCGGGAAGGATTTCGGCGCCACGACGGTCCTCAGCAACGTCGACCTCGTGATCGAGGGCGGCAGCTTCGTGACCCTGCTCGGCCCTTCGGGTTGCGGCAAGACGACGTTGCTGCGTCTGATCGCGGGCTTCCTTGAGGCAAGCCGCGGCACCATCGCCATCGATGGTGCACCGATGCAGGGCGTGACGCCGCGGCGTCGGCCGATCGGCATGGTCTTCCAGAACCTCGCCTTGTTCCCGCACCTCGATGTCTTCGAGAACGTCGCCTACGGCCTCAAAATTCGCGGGGCGCCTACGGCCGAGATCACCGCCAAAGTCGCGCGTTTTCTTGGTTTGGTCGGCCTGGCGGGCTTCGAGCGCCGCCGTATCGGTCAGCTCTCCGGCGGCCAGAAGCAGCGCGTCGCGCTGGCGCGGTCGCTGGCCCTGGAGCCCGCGATCTTGCTGCTGGACGAGCCGCTCTCCGCCCTCGACCTGCAACTCCGCCGTCAGTTGCAGGTCGAACTGAAGGCGATCCAGCGCCAGCTCGCGACCACCTTCGTCTTCGTCACGCACGACCAGGAAGAAGCGACTTTGCTGTCCGACACGATAGTCGTCATGGAAGGCGGCCGCGTGCGCCAGGTCGGCAGCCCAGGTGAAATCTATCGCCGGCCGGCATCGCCTTTCGTTGCGCGCTTCGTGGGCGACATCAACATGCTCGAAGGCCGCATCGCAACGGTGACCGGCACCTCGGTCTCGGTCGACCTCGGCCACCATCGCTTCGACCTGCCGCCTTCCGCCATTGTCGGACAGCCAGCGGCAGGCGCTGCCTGCCAGATCGCCTGTCGACCGGAAGCCGTCACTATCGCCAACGGCAACGCAAACGGGCTCGCGCTCGAGGCGCGCATCGACGTGCTCCACCGGCTCGGCCCCACGGTGAAGGCGATGCTCGATACGCCGTTGGGGCCGCTCACGGCGCTGATGATGGCCGGCGCCCCACAGGCTGCGGAACTCGCGGAGGGAAAGACGGTGCGTGTCGCCGTGCCTTCCGACACGCTCACCGTCTTCGTCTCAACCTGAAAGAAGAACCATGTCCGCCAAGGATTTCGCCGGCCGTACCGTCGCCCAGCATGTCGAGGCTTTCACCTCAGGCAAAGTCTCGGCACGTGACCTCATCGAAGGTGTGTTGGAGCGCACCAAGAAGGCCGAGCCCTTCAACCCGATCGCAACCCTCGATGCCGAGGGCGCACGCGCCGCGGCCGATGCGCTCGATGCCCGGCGCAAGCGCGGCACCGGTTTCGGCAAGCTGGCGGGTGTGCCCGTCTCCGCCAAGGACCTGATCCTGACCAAGGGGCTGCGGACGGCCTTCGCCTCGCTCACCATGAAGGACAATGTCCCGACCATCGACGCCGACGCGATCGCCCAGTGGCGCGCCGCCGATGCTGTGCTGTTCGCCAAGACCACGACGCCGGAGTTTGGCCACAAGGTCCTGACCGACAGCCGCCTGCACGGCGTCACGCGCAACCCGTGGAACCGCGAGCACACGTCGGGCGGATCGAGCGGCGGCGCGGCGGTTTCCATCGCGCTGGGCCTTGGCCCCATCGCCATGTCGACCGACGGCGCAGGCTCGGGCCGCATCCCCGCCGCCTGCTGCGGTATCTACGGCCTCAAGGCCACGCTCGGCCGCGTGCCACACGAAGTTCCGCCCGACCAGTTCGGCCAGCTCACCTATCTCGGCGTGATGGCGCGCCACCCGACCGATCTCGGCGCGGGTCTGGCGTCGATGTCGCGGGGCCATCGCGACGATCCCTGGACCGCCGCCATCGGCCGCGCGCCCTTCGCCTGGCCCGAGAATACGGGCGAGCATCCGATTGCCGGCAAGCGCGTCACCGTGATCCGGCGCATGACCGGTGGCTATCTCGATCCCGACACCGAAGCGCGTCTCGACGCGGCCCTCGCCTTTCTCGACAAGCAGGGTGCGCACATCAAGGAAATGGATGGCCGCGAAGTCGATTGGAAGCTCGACGTGGCGCGCGTTGTCCTGCGCGCCAACCAGATCGAGCGCTTTGCCGACATCCTCAAGAACCGGCGCGACGAGCTCGATCCCTCTTTTGCCAAGACGCTGGACGAAGGCGATGCAGTCGATGCGGTGATGCTGCGTCGCGCGCTGGCTGACCGGACCACGGCCTACAAGTCGGTGCAGCGGCTGTTTGCCGATGCCGACCTTCTGCTGACGCCGACCGTGGCGACGCCGGCGCCGCTCGCCACGCAGGATCAGTTCAAGCCGCTGGTCGTCGACGGCAAGCCGCTCGGTGACCTGCGCGCCGCCTGGTACACCTACACAATCCCCTTCAACATGACGGGCCATCCGGCGATCTCGATCCCGTTCGGCCGCTCCAGGGCGGGCCTGCCGATCGGCATCCACTTCGTGGCGCCGTGGTATGAGGAAGCACATCTCATCCGGCTCGCCGAGGCGTTCGACACCGAGACCGGCGCATCGGCCGAGTTCCCGCCGGGCTTCGCAGCGGGCGCCTGAGATGCGTGGCGCCACTGCAACGCCCAGGGGCCTGGGCTGGCTGCTGCTGCCAGCGGTGCTGGTCCTCGCGCTCTTCCTGGGGGCGGTGGCGCTCCTCTTCCTGCACGCCTTCTGGACCAAGGACGGGTTCTCTCTCGCCTACTTCAAGCAAATACTCGATCGCGCCGACTATCACGAAGTCTTCCTGCGCACCGTGTCGATCGCGGCCATCGTGTCGGTCACGTCAGCATTGCTGGCCTATCCCATCGCCTGGCTGCTCTGGCGTCTTCCCAAATGGCGCAACCTGCTGCTCGTCGTGGTGCTGGTGCCGTGGCTGGTCAGCCTGGTGGTGCGCACCTATGGCTGGCTGGTCATCCTGGGGCCGAAGGGCTTTCTCAACGAAGCGCTGCGCTGGGCCGGCGTCATCCAGTCGCCACTGCCGCTGATCTTCAACGATCTCGGCGTGGTGATCGGCCTCACGCATGTGCTGATGCCGTTCTCCGTGATCGCCACCCTCTCGGTGTTGCTGCAAATCGACAATCGGCTGGAGGAGGCGAGCGAATCGCTGGGCGCCGGCGCGCTCGAGACCTGGCGCAGGGTCGTGCTGCCGCTGTCGCTGCCCGGTGTGTTCACCGGCATCAGCATCACCTTCCTGACCTCGATGGGTGCCATCGTGACGCCGATCCTGCTGGGTGGCATCCGCCAGAAGATGGCCGGCACGCAGATCTATCAAGAGGTCGTCTACAACTTCAACATGAGCAAGGCGTCCGCCTGGGCGCTCTGCCTGCTGATCCTGAGCGCGCTCGGCCTGGTGCTGCTGCGGGCCGTCGAAGCGGCACTCGTACCGAAAGCCGACAAATGAATGCGCCACTGATCAAGCTCGGCCGCGCGGGCTCCCTGGCGCTGCTGTTCTTTCTGCCGGCACCCATCGTGGTGATCGGCGCGACCTCCTTTGCCGCTGCTGGCTATCTGCGCTTCCCGCCGGGCGAACTCAGCCTGCGCTGGTATGCCGAAGCCGCCACCGATCCGCGCTGGATCGATTCGTTCCTCACCAGCCTCGGCATCGCCGCCATCGTCGCAGTAACGGTGACGGCCATCGCCTTTGCCGGCGCCTATGCCTGCCATCGGCTGAAACCGCGCTGGCTGGCGACCTTCGAACTCATCGTCATGTCGCCGCTGTTCTTCCCGCATGCAGCACTGGGCGTGGCGCTGGTGAACGTGCTGGCGCTCAGCGGCCATCTCGGCACGGCAAGCGGCATCGTCGTCGCCCATGTCGTCTGCACCCTGCCCTTCGCCTGGCGGCCGATCATGGTCGCCCTGCAGCGCATCGACAGCGAGATCGTCGAGGCCGCCTCGCTTCTGGGCGCCGACGAACGCCGCATCGCGCTGGGCATCGCCCTGCCACTGGCACGATCGGGCATCGTCACCGCGCTGCTCTTCTCCTTCATCATTTCGTTCGACGAAGTGACGGTGACGATGTTCCTCACCGGACCGCAGGTCACGACCCTGCCGGTGCAGATCTATGCCTTCATTCAGGAGAATGCGTCACCGGTGCTGGCGGCGATCTCGACGGTGACGGTCGCGGTCACCTTGCTGGTCGTGATGCTGCTGGAACGACTGATCGGGCTCGAATTCTTCGTGGCGCATGATCCGGCCTAGCCGATCAGGCCCAGCCTTTCGCTTTCAGGTGTGTCCTCATGGTGTCGAGGAAAGCGTCGGCCAGACGGGACGGCTTGCGATAGCGCGGTCGCATGGCGCGAAACAGGTAGCGGATCCGGGGCTCGAAGGGCACGACGGCAATACCCTCGCTGAGGTAGTCGCGCGCGGTGAAGGGCTCGACGATCGAAACACCAAGCCCGCGGGCCGCCAGCGCACAGGCATCGGCCGAGGAATAGACATCGATCTGCAGGCGCCGCTCGATGCGCTCCTGCTCGAACACCGCATCGATCAGATGGCGCATACGGCCATCGAGCGGAAAGGACAGGAAGCGTTCGCCGCGCAGGTCGGCCGGCCGGATCACCTTGCGTCGCGCCAGCCGATGATCGCCCGGCAGCACGCAGACTGCCGCGGCGCGACTCAGCTCCTCGGTGACCATCGAGGGATGCTCGAACGGCATCATGGAGAAGCCGAGATCGATCTGCTGGTCGATCATCTTCTGGTTGATGTAGGTCGAACTGCGGACGTGGAAGACGATATGCGCCTTGGCGTGCCGCTTCATGAAGGTCGCCAGAACGTCGGGCAGGACAGAGCGGCCGAACGCCGGCGTCGAATAGATCAGGAGATCGCCGACCTGGCGCTCGCGGATCTCGCGCGCCACTTCCGTCACCCGTTCGAGGCTGTGATAGAGGCGCGCCACCTCGGCTTCAAGCAGGCGTGCCTCGCTGGTCGGCGCCAGGCGCCGCTTGATGCGCGTGAACAGCGGATAGCCGATCTCGTGCTCCAGCCCGGCGAGGATCTTGCTCACCGCGGGCTGCGACACGCCCAACCGTTCGGCCGCCGCCGTCACCGTGCCGTGGGACATGATCGCCCGAAAGGCTTCGAGCTGGCGCGACGTGATCATCATAACTCCAGGGAATTTGAGTCGGTCGACAATGACTTTGACCCTGTAGGGCGACAAGCCAAAAGTCCATTTCATCGGTATTTCAGACAAGGGCGTGTTCATGCCTTCCATTGATCAGTCAATCTTCAGCAGCGACTTCAAGGAGGAGCCCTACTGGTGGGAGGCGTTCCGCCCCCAAACCATTCCGACGACGAGCCTGCCGGCCAAGACCGACGTGGTGGTGGTCGGCGGCGGCTACGCCGGCCTCGCCACGGCGCGCGCCCTGGCCGATGGTGGCGTGCAGAGCCTGGTGCTGGAGGCCGGCGAGTTCGGCACGGGAGCTTCGACGCGCAGCGGCGGCGCGCTGAGCGCGGGCCTGTCGATCGGCAAGAGCTTCACCGGACGGACGCTCGACTATGCGCCCGAGCTGGTGCGCGATGTCGTCGGCTGGGCGATCGACGCCTATCGCGGCCTGATCGACCTCGTCGAACAGGAGAAGATCGACTGCCACCTGGAACAGCGTGGCCGCTTCCTCGGAGCCTGCGCCGCCTCGCACTATGAAGGTCTGCGCACGCGCTTCGAGAAGCTGCGCTCCGGTGGCGCCACGGATTGCAAGCTGATCAGCCGCGAGGAGCAGCGCCAGGAGATCGGTAGCGACTTCTATCATGGCGGCATGGTCTTCGAGACCGCGGGCAAGCTGCATCCCGCCCTGTTCTATGGCGGGCTGCTGGCGGCGGCGCGGCGGCGCAACTCGATCACCCTGGCCGGCGGCTGCCGCGCCACCGGCCTCAGCCGCGATGGCGAGGGCTGGCGGGTCAAGACTGAAGCGGGCGAAGTCCGCGCGCGCCATGTCGTGGTCGCGACCAACGGCTATACGGGCGGCCTGACGCCGACGCTGCAGCGTCGGCTGGTGCCGATCGCCAGCCACATCATCGCCACCGAGGAGTTGCCGCCCGGCCTCGCAGCGAAGATCTGCCCCAAGGGGCGAACCTTCTCCGAGACACGCCGCGTGCTGCACTATTACCGGCTCTCGCCCGACGGCAAGCGCGTGATCTTCGGTGGCCGCGCCCGCTTCACCGAGATTCCCGGCGAGATGCGCGCCCAGCTCCTGCACCGGGCGCTGGTCGAGCGCCTGCCGGAACTGGCCGACATCAAAGTGACGCACACCTGGCAGGGCAACGTCGCCTTCACCTACGACGCCTTGCCGCATGCGGGCGAACTCGACGGGCTGCACTTCGTGGTGGGCTGCAACGGCTCGGGCGTGTCGATGATGCCATTCCTGGGCGACGCCATCGGCCGGTCGATCGCCGGCCGCCTGCGCGGAAAACTGCCCTTCGCCGATGCTGCGCTGCCGCCGATTCCGCTCTATTCCGGCAAGCCCTGGTTCCTGCCGGTGATCGGCGGTGCCTTTCGGGCCCTGGATTACTTCGACGAGAAAATCAGATGAGCGCCATTTTCTTCTCGGCCACCTATCGCGAGGCGCGACAACGCTTCCTCGACGCCGGACGCAAGGCGGGCGCTGTCGTCGACTCGCATGTGCATCCGCTGAAGGGCGCCGAGGGGGAGGAGATCGGCACCGACACCGCGTTGCTGGGTGCCGCCGACGCCGACAAGCTGTTCATCGTGAGTTCGGGCACGCACGGACCCGAAGGCTTCTCGGGGTCGGCCTGCCAGCTTTCACTGCTGAACGACGAACTTGCCCGCCGCGCAAACGATCGCGGTGTCGCCCTCCTCTTGATCCATGCGGTCAATCCGTTCGGCTTCTCGCACCTGAAGCGGACCAACGAGGACAACATCGACCTCAACCGCAACTTCAATGACTTCTCGACGCCCTATCCCGACAATCCGGTCTACGAGGAGATCCACGATCTGCTCGTGCCCGCCGCATGGCCGCCGAGCGCGGAGAACGAGAGCGAACTCACCGCCACCATGGCCCGCCTCGCTGGCCAACGCGCGCCCGGCATCTCCAGCGGACAGGCCAGGCATCCCGACGGCCTTTTCTACAGCGGCACGGCACCGGCCTGGAGCAACCACACCATCCGCGGGATCGTGCGCAGGCAGGGCGCCAATCGTCGGCACATTGCCTGGATCGACGTGCATACGGGGCTGGGCCCTTACGGCCATGGCGAGAAGATCTTCGGTCGTCATTCCGAAGCGACGCTCGCCCGCTCTCTCGCCTGGTGGGGCCGCGACCTGATCGTCAGCACGGCCACCGAATCGGTCTCGCCGCGGACCATGGGCCATATCACCGGCTGTGCGCCGGAGGAGTGCCCCGGCGTCGCGATCACGCCCTCGACCCTCGAATACGGCACCCTGCCCTCGCCGCAGGTGCGGCGCGCGTTGCGCGGTGAAGCCTGGCTCGCAGGCCATCCCGATGCGCCAGCCGCGACGTCCGCCGAGATCCGCCGCGCCGTGCGCGATGCCTTCTATGTCGATGCCGACGATTGGAAGGGCATGGTCCTCGGCCAGTTCCGTGCCTTCGCCCTGCAAACGATCAACGGCCTCGCGGCCGAACAATAACAAGGGGAAATACAATGAAGCTACGCTCTCTGCTCGGCGCGCTCGCCGGCCTGTTGCTTGCCGCCCCCGTGGCCGCGCAATCGACGCTCAAGATCGTGATGCATTCCGATCTCAAGGTCCTCGATCCGATCTGGGCCTCGGCACAGATCAGCCGCACGCACGGTTACATGGTCTACGACACGCTGTTCGGCCTCGATGGCGATCTCAAGCCGCAGCCGCAGATGGTCGGCGCCTGGACCGTCGATCCTGCGGGCCTAGTTTACAGCTTCACCCTGCGCGATGGCCTTTCCTGGCACGACGGCGCGCCGGTGACGGCGGAGGACTGCATCGCCTCGCTGAAGCGCTGGGGCAGCCGCGACGTCATGGGCATCAAGCTGATGGCGCATGTGAAGGAGCTTTCGGCGCCGGACGCCAAGACCATCCGGATGGAACTGAACCAGCCCTATGGTCTCGTCCTCGATTCGCTCGCCAAGCCCGCCGGCATCGTGCCGTTCATGATGCCCAAGCGCATCGCCGAGGCGCCGGCCACGCAGCAGCTTAAGGACCCGACCGGCTCGGGCCCCTTCATCTTCAAGGCCGACGAATGGCGACCCGGCGACAAGGTCGTCTATGTGAAGAATCCGAAGTATGTCCCGCGCACCGAGCCGCCCGCGAACTTCGCCGGCGGCAAGGTCGTCAAGCTCGATCGGGTCGAATGGACGTCGATTGCCGATCCGCAGACCGCCGTGAACGCGCTGGAGAATGGCGAAGTCGATGCACTCGAGTCGGTGGCACATGATCTCTTGCCGTTGGTCGAGAAGCGCAAGGGCATCGATGTCCAGCGCGGCGCCTATGCCAGCCAGTATGCGCTCCGGCCCAATTGGCTCCATCCGCCCTTCAACGATCCGCGGATGCGCCTCGCGCTGGGCTATGCGATCGACCAGAAAGGCTATCTGGAAGCGGCCGTCGGCGATCCGAAGTATTGGCGCCTCTGCAAGACCTACTTTGGCTGCGGCACCCCTCTCGCCTCCGAGGCCGGCACCAATGGTCTGCTCGAAGGCAATGTCGACAAGGCCAAGGAGCTGCTCAAGGAAGCAGGCTACGATGGACGGCCCATCATACTCCTGCAGGTGAGCGATCTTGCGTCGTTGACCAATCTCGCGCCTGTCGCCAAGGCACAGCTCGAGAGAGTGGGCTTCAAGGTCGACATGCGGCCGGCCGATTGGCAGACCCATCTTTCTCGCGTGATGCGCAAGGAGCCGCCCGAGGATCGCGGCTGGAACGTCACGCTTTCCAGCACCGGCGTACTCGATGTGGTGAATCCGGTGACGTCGCTGTTCCTCAACTCGGCGTGCGACAAGGCGTCGGCCGGCTGGTCGTGCGACGCCAAGATCGAGGAACTGCGCAACGCCTTCGCTCTCGAAGCCGATGCCGCCAAGCGCAAGGCAATCGCCGAGCAGATCCAGGCGCGCGCCATGGAACTCGGCACGCACTATCCGCTGGGCGAATGGTACAGCGCCTCGGCCGTCAGCTCGCGCACCAAGGGTTGGCTCCGCCCGCCGTCGACCACGGCCTTCTGGAACGTCGAAGTGACGAAGCGCTGAGCGTCAGCGCTTCAGGAAGAACTGGATCGGCACGACGATCTCCAGGCTTTCGCCTGGTTGATCGGAGGGTAGCGGCGGCAGGGGTTGGGCGCGCTGCAACAGCTCCAGCCCTTCCTGGTCGAGCGAGCTGACTCCGGAGGCGCGTTCGATCCGGGCGGCGAGCACGCGGCCATCGCGGCTCATGGTGAAGCGCACGTAGGTCACGCCTTCGTGCCGCGCACGTTGCGCCTCGGAGGGATAGCGCTTGTGGCGCTCCAGGTGGCGCAACAGCAGACCCTTCCAGGTCGGCAATGCAGCCGAGGGCGGTTCCGGAGTCGCGCCGGCGAGCGGCGCTGCGGCGACGGCCGCCTGCTGCGGCGCGGCCTGAGGTGCCGCG
>CALROF020000193.1:0-12998 GCA_943369775.1 Reyranella massiliensis 521 | reverse complement strand
GCGCCTTAATGGGGTCGGCGCCCGTGGCGTCGACATCGACGCCATCGACGGTATACGCGTTGGCGGCCGGGACCTGCGCCAAGGCGCCTCCCGACAGAGCGCCGGCAGCTAAGGCCGCGAGGAGTGCGGCGACAATCGTGGAAAACCAGCGGCCTATCGGCATTGCGGGGGTCCGGTTTTTGGCTATGTTCGCGCCACCTACTTAGCATGAATGAGCCCGGCTTGAAGCCCGACGCCCCACCCGACGATTCCCCAGACGAGCGTGGCCACAATCGGCCGCCCCTGACCTATAAGGACGCGGGCGTCGATATCGATGCGGGCGACGAACTTGTCGAGCACATCAAACCTCTCGCACGCAGCACGAATCGCCCTGGCGTCATGGGCGGACTCGGCGGCTTCGGCGGCCTGTTCGATCTCAAGGCTGCGGGCTTCAACGATCCTATCCTGGTGTCCGGCACCGACGGCGTCGGCACCAAGCTCAAGGTCGCCATCGAAGCGGCGGTGCCCGATACGGTCGGCATCGATCTTGTGGCGATGTGCGTCAACGACATTGTCGTGCAGGGCGCCGAGCCCCTCTTCTTCCTCGACTACTATGCGAGCGGCCACCTCGACGTCGATGTCGGACGTCGCCTCGTCGCAGGGATCGCCGAAGGTTGCCGGCGTGCAGGCTGCGCGCTGGTCGGCGGCGAGACGGCCGAGATGCCCGGCATGTATGCCGACGGCGACTACGATCTCGCCGGCTTTTCCGTCGGCGCTGCCGAACGCGACGCGTTGCTGCCGCGCGCCGACATTGCGGTCGGCGACGTGGTGCTGGGCCTCGCGTCGAGCGGTGCGCACTCCAACGGCTATTCGCTCGTGCGCCGCGTCGTCGAGCGCAGCGGGCTCAAATATGCCGACAAGGCGCCCTTCGCCGACAAGACGCTGGGCGAGGCGCTGCTGGAACCGACGCGCATCTATGTGAAGCAGGTGTTGCAGGCGGTGCGAGCAACCGGCGCGATCAAGGGCCTGGCGCATATCACCGGCGGTGGCTTGCCGGGCAACGTGCCGCGCTGCCTGCCGGACGGCCTGCGTGCCCGCCTCGATGCGCGCCGCTGGACGGCGCCCGCGGTGTTCCGCTGGCTGCACCAGGTGGGCCAGGTGCCGACAGACGACATGCTGCGCACCTTCAACTGCGGTCTCGGCATGATCGTCGTGACGGCAGCCGCCGATGCCGAGCGCGTGGCCAAGGCGCTGACCGACGCCGGCGAGACGGTGCATCACGTCGGTGTCATCGAGCGCGCGCCGACCGACGAAGCCGACTGCGTCGTGGATCACGCCGACACTCTATGGCGAAGCTGAAGGTCGGCGTTCTGATCTCGGGACGCGGCAGCAACATGGCGGCGCTGATCCGTGCCGCCAAAGCCGCCGACTATCCCGCCGAGATCGCCTGCGTCGTGAGCAACAAGGCCGACGCGCCGGGCCTTGCGATAGCTGCGGCGGCCGGCGTGCCGACGGTGGCGATCTCGCATCGCGACCATCCCGACCGCGAAGCGTTCGATCGCGCGGTTTCGGCGGAGCTTGAGCGCCATGGCGTTGGCTTCGTGGTGCTGGCAGGCTTCATGCGCATCTTCAGCCCGTGGTTTCCCGCGCATTGGGCCGGGCGGCTGATCAATATCCACCCGTCCCTGCTGCCGGCCTTCAAGGGAATGCACGTACACCGGCAGGCACTCGATGCCGGCGTGCGGCTGAGCGGCTGCACCGCGCATCTCGTGACCCCCGATCTCGACTCCGGACCGATCATTGCCCAGGCGGCGGTGCCAGTGCTGGCCGACGATACCGAGGAGACACTTTCAGCACGCATCCTGCGGCAGGAGCATCGCCTCTACCCACTGGTAGTGCGCTGGTTTGCGGAGGGCCGGATCGCCGTCGACGGCGAAAAAGTCGCGGTTAACGGCGTTCCGCGTGCGGCGACGCTCCTCTTCTCGCCGGAACCCTAGTTCTGTATATAGTGGCCAACGATTTTCATCGGGGACGAGATATGGCCGACGCACCGGACGACTACAGGGCACACCAGGAGACTTACGCAGCTTTCAACAAGCTCGTGACCTTCACGCTGCTGTGGATCGTGGTGATTCTGGCCTCCATGGCGCTGGGCCTCGTGGGCGGCCTGTCGATCCTCGGCCTGCTGCTCGGCGTCGGCGGCTCGATTGCCCTTCTGATCGGTTTTGCCGTCTTGAGCTGACGCTCCGGCAAGAACGCAGACAAAAGAAAAGCGGCCCTCTCGGGCCGCTTTTTTCGTTTCAGGAGGCCGGCCTCAGCCGACGACCTCGGAGCCTGCGAAGAAATAAGCGATCTCGATCGCGGCATTCTCCGGCGAATCCGAACCGTGCACCGAGTTGGCTTCGATAGATTCGGCAAAATCCTTGCGGATCGTGCCGGCGTCGGCGTTGGCCGGGTTGGTCGCGCCCATGATCTCGCGGTTCTTGGCGACGGCGTTCTCGCCCTCGAGAACCTGCACGACGACGGGGCCCGACGTCATGAAAGTGCAAAGGTCGTTGAAGAACGGCCGCGCCTTGTGCACGCCGTAGAACTCCTCAGCCTGCTGGCGGCTCATCCAGATGCGCCGCTGGGCGACGATGCGCAGACCCTTTTCCTCGAACCGGGCGTTGATCTTGCCGGTCAGGTTCCGGCGGGTCGCGTCCGGCTTGATGATCGAGAAAGTGCGTTCGACGGCCATATTGTCCTCTTGCCCGATTTTCCTGCTGCCAATGTGCTTTTGGCATGTGGGCGCGCCTTATAAACGCGGGGTCCTACCCCGGCAAGCCGGTTGGACCCGCCTCTCCCGCATGCTAAACGCCGCGGCCCCATGCTTCACGTCAGCGATCTCTCCTTCCGCCACGGCGAGCGCGTTCTCTTCGATCGCGCGTCGGTGGCTTTCTCCGATGGCTGGAAGGTCGGCCTGGTCGGCCGCAACGGCGCGGGCAAGTCGACCTTGCTGCGCATCATCCAGGGCCAGATCGAAGCCGACAGCGGCGAGATCAACCTGATGGGCCGCACCCGCATCGGCTCGGTGCCGCAGGATCCGCCGGGCGGCGACATTTCCGTGCTCGATGCCGTGCTGGCAGCCGACGTGGAACGCACCGCGCTGATGGCCGAGGCCGAAACCTGCGAGGACGGCTTACGGCAGGGCGAGATACACATGCGCCTCGACGAGATCGGTGCCGCCTCTGCGCCGTCGCGCGCGGCATCGATCCTGAGCGGCCTCGGCTTCGACAACGAGGCCCAGTCGCGGCCGTGCGGCGAGTTCTCCGGCGGCTGGCGCATGCGTGTGGCACTGGCCGGCACGCTGTTCAGCGATCCTGATCTCTTGATCCTCGACGAGCCGTCGAACCATCTCGATATCGAAGCCATGATGTGGCTGACCGAGCATCTGCGAAAGTTCCGCAACACGCTCCTGATGGTCAGCCACGACCGCGACCTGCTGAACGACGTGTGCGATCACATCGTGCACATCGATCAGCAGAAGCTCGTGCCCTACACCGGCAACTACGACTTCTTCGAGCGCACGCGCGCCGAGCGTCTGGCCAACGATGCCGCGCAGCAGGCCAAGGTCGCCGCGCAGCGCAAGCACATGCAGGCCTTCGTCGACCGCTTCAAGGCCAAGGCCAGCAAGGCGCGCCAGGCGCAGTCACGCATGAAGATGATCGAGAAGCTGGGCCCCGTCGCCTCGGTGCCCATCGAGGAAAGAATCGCCTTCAACTTCCCCTCGCCCGACATCCTGGCCTCGCCGATCGAGACCCTGGACGAAGTGACAGTGGGATACCCCGACGGTCCGCCGATCCTGCGCAACCTCGACCTGCGCATCGACATGGACGACCGCATCGCCCTGCTCGGCCAGAACGGCAACGGCAAGTCGACCTTCATCCGCGTCCTGTCCGACCGGCTGCAGCCTCGCGAGGGCCGCATCAAGCGCACGCCCAAGCTGCGCCTCGGCTACTTCTCGCAGGACCAGGAGGAGAGCCTCGACTACGAGGCGACGCCGTTCGACCACATGAACCGCGCCTTGGGTCCAGGCGCCGGCGAGGCCAAGGTGCGCGCCCAGCTCGGCCGCTTTGGCTTCTCGCGCGACCGCGCCAATCTCAAGGTCGGCGTGTTGTCCGGCGGCGAGAAGACCCGCCTGCTGCTGGCGCTGGCCACCCGCAACGCGCCGCACATGCTGCTGCTCGACGAGCCGACCAACCATCTCGATATGGATGCGCGCGCCTCGCTGGTCGATGCGATCAACGACTTCGAGGGCGCCGTCGTGCTGGTGAGCCACGACACGCATCTGGTGAAGATGGTTGCCGACCAGCTCTGGGTCGTCGCCAACGGCAGTGTCACGCCCTTCGACGGCGATATCGACGACTACCAGTCGCGGCTGCTGCGCGAGCGCAGCGGACGGCCTGCCAAGGAAGGCAAGAGCAAGAAGGAAAAGAAAGACAAGAAGGAAAAGGCGGCCCCTGCTCCCGCTCCTGCCGCGGCTCCCTCCGAGAAGGTCAAGCGCGGGCCGCTGAAGCGCGCCCTGGAAGCGGCCGAGAAAAACATCGCTACGCTCACCAAACAACGCAACGACGTCGAAGCCAAGCTCGCCGATCCCGCGACCTACTCAGGCCCACCGGCCCTCGCTACGGACCTCCAGAAGGAGAAGCTGCGGCTGGAGCGCGAGCTGGCGCATGCCGAGCATGAATGGATGGTCGCACAGGAAGCCTTCGAAGCAGCCTGATCCCTACTCCGCCGCGGCTGGCGCCGCTTTCACAGCGCTGCTCTGGCGGAGCGACATCACGATGCCGACGTTCGCCACATAAAGACCGATCGCGATCCAGAAGATCACGGCGGGCAGGCCCAGGTTCATCAGGTAGCCGAACAACGGCGGCGCCAGGAAGGAACCGATGTCGAGGCCGGAATAGACGAAGCCGAACACCTTGCCGGTGGCACCGGGCGGTGTGGCGTTGCGGACGATCATGTCGCGCGACGGATTGGTCGCACCACCCGCCGCGCCGGCCAGCGCCAGCACGATCGGCAGCAGCACCGACGATACGGCCTGCATGGCAATCGGCACGGTGAAGGCCGCTGCGACGAGGAGCCCGATCGCTGCGACGCGATCGTGACGCCGCACGCGATCGGCGAAGAGACCGCCCACCAGCATGCCCGCCGCCGAGCCCACGATGAACACGATCAGACAGAAAGCAGCATAGGTTTCGGTGATACCGAACATGCTGCCCCAGGCCGGCACCGCGAACTGCTGGATGCCGACCGTGTTGGCCGCCAGCAGCGCGAAGTAGACGAGGCAGAGCAGCAGCGTCGGCTGCAGGAAGAGCGTCAGCGCCGGTGCCGTGCCGTGTTGCGCTGCCGCCGCGCGTTCCTTGATACGGTGATCGACCAGCTCGCGCCGATGGATGAGGACCAGGAACGACAGGATGATGCCTGGCAGGGCCCCGATCAGCGCCGCGCCGATCCAGCCGAACATGCTGTCGAGGAAGTACATGATGGGCGCCGCCGCCCATCCCAGCGAACCGCCGAGACCGTGGATGCTGTAGGCGCGGCCCAGCCTGCTTTGCGTCACAGACGAGTTGAGTAGTGCGAAGTCGGCCGGGTGGAAGACCGAATTGCCGAGGCCCGCGATGACGGCAATGGCGGCGAAGGCTGCGAACGAATGGGCAAAGGAGATCAGCCCCAGGCCGCAGCCGACGACGAACAGACCGCCCGCGAGGATCGGCCGCGCGCCGAAGCGGTCCACGGCGAAGCCCGCCGCGGTCTGCGCCACGCCGGAGACACCGTAGAAGATTCCGGCCAACAGGCCGACATCGGCGTAGCTGAGGCCCACTTCCTGGCGAACGATCAGCAGCATCGTGGCGAAGGCGAGCTGATAGTAGTGGCTGGCACCATGGGCAACGCCGATCAGGCTGATCACCCGGACATCGTGCCGAAACGGCTCGGCGGTGGTTGCAGACATCGACACCTCTTGGCGGCGATACTAGGCGATCCGCTGCGCGAACGTTCTTCGGAAATCTGCGGGGGAGCCATGCGCTCGTGATGACGCGATGCAGCAGCCCTTGCTAGTGTCCGCGCCGGCATTAGGGAGAAGCGTATGAAAAGATGGAAGCATCGCCCGGAGGGATCGACCTGGGGCGATTGGGGCGACGACGATCAGCTCGGGCGCCTTAACCTGATTACCCCGAAGAAAGTGCTCGAAGGCATCGCCGAGGTGAAGGAAGGCATTTCATTCTGCCTGAGCCTGCCGCTCGACTTCCCCGGCGGCAATGTCCTGAACTCGCGTCGGCTGCCGCCTGTCCTGTCGCCGACCGGCGACGAGAATGGCTGGCGCTTCAACTTCCTGACGAACACCCTCAACCCGATGTTCGTGGACGTGGCGAGCGACGATCGCGTGATCCTGACGCTCCAATATTCGACGCAGTGGGATACGCTCGCCCATGTCGGCGGCATGTTCGATGCCGACGGCGACGGCGTGCCCGAGCCTCTCTACTACAACGGCTTCAAGGCCGGTTCCGATGTCGTCGGCCCGCAGCCCGACGCCGGCCGCGACGGCTGCGGCCATCTCTCATATGCCCACAAGCTCGGCGTCGAGAACATGGCGGCCAAGGCGATCCAGGGCCGCGCCGTGCTGGTCGATCTCGAGAAGCACTACGGCCGCGACCACAAGTACGTGAACTTCGACGACTTCAAGCGCGTCCTCGACGCCGACAAGGTCGTGGTCGAACCCGGCGACATGCTGCTGCTCTACACAGGCTTCACCGACGAGATCGTGAAGATGGACAAGAAGGTCGATCCGGCACGCGCGCATTCGATGTGCTGCGTGCTCGACGGCCGCGACAAGCGGCTGCTGCGGTGGATCACCGACAGCCAGATCTCCGCGCTGATCGCCGACAACTACGGCGTCGAGGCGGTCCCCGCCCTGCCCGGCCCGGAAGGCGCGGAGCATCCGTCGCTGCCGATCCACAATCACTGCCTGTTCAAGCTCGGCCTGAATCTGGGCGAGATCTGGTGGCTGAAGGACCTGGCATTGTGGCTACGCGACAAGAAGCGCTCGCGCTTCCTGCTGACGGCACCGCCGCTGCGCCTGCCCGGCGCCGTCGGCTCGCCCGCAACGCCGGTCGCGACCGTCTGAGCATCGTGGCCGCACTGTCGCTCTCGGCACTTGTCGCGCAGGGTCTCAAGGCCGAACGTTTCGCGCTTCTGGATGTAGGCTGCTCCGGCGGCCTCGATCCGAAGTGGCGGGCGTTCGGGGCGCGCCTGCACGCGCTCGGCATCGATGCGAGCGCAAGCGAGTGCCAGCGGCTGGCGGCCGCCGAAAGCAATCCCGACGTCGAGTACGTCGCGGCCTTCGTGAGCCCGCGCGCCGACAAGCCGGTCGATCTCTCGGCCGGGCCGGCGGCGCCGCACATCATGAAGATGCGCGATCGCATGAGCTTCATGCGCACGCGCGAGATCCGCGAGGAGCGGCTGAAGACCGCTTCGGCGGAGGAACAATTCCGTCACAACGCCTGGGAGATGACCGGGCTCGCCGATCCGACCAGACCCGTCGTCGTGCCCGACCTGCTGGCCAGCAAGGGCTGGAGCGATCTCGACTATCTCAAGATCGACACCGACGGCATCGACTGGGAAATCCTGCAATCGTTCGACGGTCGCCTGGCGCCGCTCCATCTGCTCGCGGTCCAACTCGAAGTGAACTTCATCGGCGACGGTTCGGCCGAGGAACACGCCTTCCACAACACCGACCGCTTCATGCGTCGCCAGGGCTTCGACCTGTTCCGGCTGGACGTGCGCAACTACTCCACGCGCGCCCTGCCCGCGCGCTATATCTGGCCGACGCCGGCCGAGACGCATTCCGGCCGTCCCTTTCAGGGCGAGGCCTATTACGCGCTGGACCTCATTCGGCATATCGGCGCCTCGGGTTCCGAGGCCATGTCCGTGGAGAAGATCGCCAAGCTCGCGGCAATCCTCTCGGCCTGGGATGTTCCCGACGCCGCCGCCGAACTGCTGCTGCACTATCGCGAGAAACTCGCATCGACGTTCGATGTCGACCGCGGTCTCGACCTTCTGGCGGCCCAAGCCCAACCCGAACGCGCGCGTCCGCTCAGCTATCGCGACTACATGGCGAGGTTCGAGACCGATCCGCCGGATTTCTACCGCCCCGAAGGACCGATCCCTCTCGGCGAGCGCCTGAAGGCCGCCTGGCGCGCATACCTGTCGCCACGGTCAAAACGATAAAGGCAAGCCGGTCCGTCGACGCGTACAAGTTGGAGTATCGCCCCGTGCCAATGAAGATTGCCGTCCCGGACCTCATCTCAAACTCCTATTTTCCCGCTGTCGCTGCCGTCGAACTTGGCTTCTTTCGCGAAGAAGGTCTCGACGTGGAACTCGAACTGATCTTCCCGGTCGACGAGACCTATGCCGCCTTGCGCGACGGGAAGATCGACCTGGTCGGCGGCTCGGCACATTCGGCGCTGGCTGCGTTTCCCGAATGGAGGGGTGTGAAGCTTCTCTGTGCCCAGGCCCAAGGCACGTACTGGTTCCTGGTCATGCGCTCCGACCTCGCGCCGCGGCGGAACGACTTGAGCATCGTCAAAGGCCGCAGGATCGGAGCAGCCCCGTGGGTCGATCTCGCCCTGCGTCGGGTGCTGCAGGAGGGCGGCATCGACATCGAGCGCGATCGCGTGCAGATCATGCCGGTGCCCGGTGCCGTGGGCACGACCGTCAATTTCGGCGTCACGGCCGCTGAGGCCCTGAAGGACGGCAAACTCGATGGCTTCTGGGCCAATGGCATGGGCGCCGAAGTTGCCGTGCGCGAGGGCATCGGGACGGTCGTCCTCGATGTGCGGCGCGGCGACGGTCCGAAACCCTGCTTCGACTACACGATGGCCGCGATCTCGACGACCGACGCGTTGATCGAACGCTCGCCGCAAACGGCTGCCGCTGTCGTGCGCGCGATCGTGAAGACGCAGAAGGCGTTGAAGGAGGATGTTCGACGCGCGACGGCGATAGGCGAGAAGCTTTTTCCGCCCTCCGAAGCCGCCCTGATCGCCGATGTGGTACGTCGTGATCTGCCCTTTTACGATGCCACGATCTCAGAGAAGTCCGTCAGTGGAATGAACGCTTTCGCACGCGATCTCGATATCCTCAAAGGCCATCCCGCCTACGGCGATGTCGTGGCGACGCAGTTCCAGCCTCTGTGGAAGAGCTAATTTGATTTGAAGCTGAGGAAGATCGCATGCCGAGTCCCGCCGAGGCTGTCAGCACGTACTTCCATGCGAAGGACGGAAACCGTCCGTTCCTGATGCGTCATGCCTTTGCCGAAGACGCCCAGCTCGAAATGGTCGTGAAGACCGACGCCATTTCCTTTCCGAGTACAGCCAGTGGCCTCGCCACCATCGAGGAGGTTCTCATTCGGCGCATCGCGGCCGATTTTGAGAATGTTTACTCTTTTGGCCTGGCACGGCCGACGGCGGCCCACCGACATCGCTTTTCCTGCCCGTGGCTTGTTGCCATGTCGGCTAGGAACAATGGTCCGATCCGCGTCGGCAGCGGCCTCTACGACTGGCATTTCTCGCCCGACGCCCGGTGCCTGGTGAAAAAACTGGTCATCACTATCGACGTGATGCAGGTCCTTCCGGCAAAGGAACTCGACAGGGTAATGGGCTGGGCATCCGCGCTGCCTTATCCCTGGTGCCGACCCGACGAAGTCGTGGCCGGCATGCCGCGCATCGAAGAACTCGCGCCCGTGGAGCGCTACTTGAGGGAGCTTGGCTGAGGCCGGGCCAGAGTCGACGTAGAGAGGTAATCACGCATGTCCGATACCGAAGACACTCCCCCCAATGCGTCACGGCGACTGGCGATGGCATCGGGAGCCGCACTGCTCGGCTCCACGATCCTCGGCGGCATGTCGGCCCATGCCCAGACCAGTGGAGCACCGGCTTCGGCGCCGACGAACGACGCTATGCCAGCGGGCTACAATATTCTCTTCGTGTTGGTCGACCAGGAGCACTTCTTTCCGAAGTGGCCTTTCCCGGTGCCGGCACGCGAGGCCATCAAGAAGAAGGCCGTCACCTTCCTCAATCACCAGGCGGCCTCGTGCGTGTGCTCGTCGGCGCGCTCCGTCGTCTACACGGGCCAGCACATCCAGCACACGGGCATCGCCGACAACCTGAACTACATCTGGCAGCGCGATCTCGCCACCAACATCAAGACGGTCGGACACCGGCTCACCGAGCTGGGCTACCACGCCGCCTATCAGGGCAAGTGGCATCTGTCGGCCAATCTCGATCTGACGGACAATGCGATCGATGCGCCGCTGCTCAAGTATCGTGAGACCATCGCGTCCTACGGTTTCAAGGACTTCTTCGGCGTCGGCGATCTGATCGACCTCACCCTGGGCGGCTACAAGTACGACGACACGACGCTGGCCTCGGCGATCACCTGGCTGCGGACGGAAGCGGAGACGCTGCGGACGAAGGGCCAGCCCTGGTATCTCGCCGTGAACTTCGTCAATCCGCACGACGTGATGTACTTCAACTCCGATCTGCCGACGGAGAACATCCAGAGCGCCAGCCACGCGATGCCCATCGCACGCGCGCCCAACGACGACCTCTATCGCGCGACCTGGGACAACTCGCCTCTGCCGGCCAACCGGCATCAGTCGTTCGACAGCCCCGGCCGTCCCGTCGCCCAGAAGATTTACCAGCAGATTCTGGATCTGCAGGTCGGCAAGTGGCCGGACGAGGATCGCCGCTGGCGGGCTCTGCGCGACTACTACTTCAACGCCATCCGCGATTGCGACCGCAAGGTCGAACTGCTGCTCGACGCGCTGCGCAACAACGGCATGGACAAGAACACCATCGTGATCTTCACGGCCGATCACGGCGAGATGGGTGGCGGCCACCAGATGCGCGGCAAGGGCACGAACGCCTACTGGCAGCAGAACCACCTGCCCCTGATGATCCATCATCCCGCGCTCGAGGGCGGCACCGAGTGCCAGGCCGTCACCTCGCAGCTCGACCTCACGCCGACCATCATCGGCCTGACCGGGAAGGACTCGGCGTCACGGACACGAGCGTCGGAGGGCCTGAAGGGCAAGGACTTCTCGTCGTGGCTGCGCAACCCGGCTCAAGCGGGTGTGCACTCGATCCGGCCCGCGTCGCTTTACAACTTCGACATGCTGTCCTTCCAGGACCCCAAATGGGCGGCGATGACGGTCGACACCCGCGCCTATCGCGCGGACACGCCGGAAAAGCAGCTCGCCGCGCTGGCCAAGCAGCCGCCGGACTTCCTCAACAGGGTTGCGATCCGCAGCATCTGGGACGGCCGCTATCGCTTCTCGCGCTACTTCTCTCCCGTTCGCTTCAACACGCCGGGTTCGCTGGAAGAGCTCTTCGAGAAGAACGATATCGAGGTCTACGACCGCCGCGAAGATCCGGAGGAGATGAACAATCTCGCCGTCGACCGGAAGAAGAACGGCGATCTCATCCTGGCACTAAACCAGGAAGCGAACCGGCGCATCGCCGAGGAGGTCGGCGAGGATAACGGCCACTTCCTGCCGATTCGCGACGGCAAGTGGAAGTTCCCGCCCGCCAGCGAGAGATAGGCGACGGCGGGCGCGCGTCGACCTAAGCCTTCTTCTCCCAGCTGCCGGTCGCAGTCTGTTGCCAATAGACGACAGCATGGCCGGCGGACTTGTAGGTCTTCCAGCGCTCGCGGGCGTCGGCGACGGCGGTGTCGTCGCGGCCATCGAACAGTTCGAAGCAGCGCTTGTAGTCGCCCACCTTGTCGGAACGGGCACGGTCGGCCACGAACAGGAACGCGGCACCGTTAGGATTCTCGTCGAGATGCGTCAACCACACTGGTTGGCGATCGGCTTCACCATCGCGTGCCGAGCCGTGCGGCAGGAAGCCGTTGGGATCGTAGGTCCACAGATGCGTGTTGAGGGAGTCGACGCGTTCGGCCGACCCCAGCATCACGACGGCACGCTCACCCGCCTGCAGGGTTTTCACCAGCAGGCGGGGCAAGGCGTCTTCGAGCGACGAACGGGTCAGGTGATAGAAGTTGACCTCGGTCGCCATCACACCTCTTCCTTTCGAGCTCAGCGCTCGTAGTTGTCAGCGATCAGCTTGTCGAGCAGGCGCACGCCATAGGCCGTAGCACCCTTGGGCGTCGTGCTGTCACCCTTGCCCGACCAGGCCACGCCCGCGATGTCGAGATGCGCCCAGGCCACGCCTTCCTTCACGAAGCGCTGCAGGAACTGCGCGGCCGTGATCGATCCGCCGTCGCGGCCGTTGCTGACGTTCTTCATGTCGGCAATTTCGGAGTCGATCATCTTGTCGTACTTGGGTCCGAGCGGCATGCGCCACAGCTTCTCGCCGATCTGCGAACCCGCATCCCGGAGCTTGTTCGACAGCGGCGTGTTGTTGGAGAAGAGGCCCGCACGCTCATGGCCCAGCGACACGATGATCGCGCCGGTCAGGGTCGACAGCTCGACCATCGCCTGCGGCTTGAACTTCTCCTGCGCGTACCACATGGCATCGCACAGGATCAGGCGGCCTTCGGCGTCGGTATTGATGATCTCGACGGTCTGGCCCGACATCGACGTGACCACGTCGCCCGGACGCGTGGCATTGCCGTCGGGCATGTTCTCGACCAGGGCGCAGACGCCCACGACATTGGCCTTGGCCTTGCGCCCGGCCAGCAGGCGCATCGCGCCGGTGACGGCGCCGGCCCCACCCATGTCCCACTTCATGTCTTCCATGCCGCCTGCTGGCTTCAGCGAGATGCCGCCGGTGTCGAAGGTCACGCCTTTGCCGATCAGCGCGACCGGCTTCTGGTCCTTGGGTCCGTTCATCCAGCGCATCACGAGAAGCTGCGACTCGCGTTCACTGCCCTGGCCGACCGCCACCAGCACGTTCATCCCGAGCTTCTTGAGCTCAGCCTCGCCCAGGATCTCGACCTTGACGCCGAGCTTCGTGAGTTCT
>CALROF020000192.1:0-13142 GCA_943369775.1 Reyranella massiliensis 521 | reverse complement strand
GTCCGAGAAATCGATTTCCAGCCGACCCTCTTCCTTGAAGACGCGCAGCTCGACCGGCCAGGGCGCCGTCGTCGATTCGTAGCTGCCGCCGTCGGGCACGGCCTTGGGGAAGTTGTCGGCTGTCATGGCTTGGCGCTCACGGCACGTCGCGAATCTGGCGGGCTTCGCTCACCAGCATGATGGGAATGCCGTCGCGAATCGGATAGGCGAGGCCTGCCTTGCGGCTGATCAGCTCGCCGGCAGCCGCGTCGTACTCCAGCGGTCCGTGGGTTGCGGGGCAAACGAGAATCTCCAGCAGCTTGGGGTCCACGCCGCCACGGCGCGGGGCTGCAGGTTCGTCCGATGGAGGGCTCATCGTGCGCTGCTTTCTTTGGTCTCTATGGTGGCCGTTATAGCATGCCCGTGGGCATGCTGCCTTCAATTGGTCCGGCGCGGCGGCGTGTCGGACGGCTCGCCGAACGCGTTCATTTCCAGGAAGGCGACCAACAGTTTGGCGCGCGCCGAGCTGTCGGCGGCTTCGAGCAGTGCCTGCTTCTCGGCCGGGCCGAAGGGCAGCACCATCGAGAGCGAGGTCACCAGATTGGCATCGGCGGCCTGCTTCACGGCGTCCCAGTCGGTCGAAAGGCTGCGCGAGCGGAAGAAAGCGGCAAGGGCGGCCATCAGGCGCTCGCGATCCAGCTCCACCAGCTCGTCGGCATGGTCGAGATCGGGGCGATAGGGCGAGAAGACGGACGAGACGCGGCGATAGCCGCCGTGAGCGGGCTCAAGCTCGCGCACGATCTCGAAACGGCAGATACCGGCCAACGCCAGCAGCAGGCGGCCGTCCTCGGTTTCGTTGAAGCTGACGATGCGCCCGGCACAGCCCACTTTGTGCACCTTGGGGCGGCCATCCTCGGTCGGCAGCCCGTCGCCGGCGAAGCCGCCAGGTTGTTGGGGCTGCACCATGCCGATCATGCGGTGGCCGGCCAGCGCGTCGAAGACCATCGACAGATAACGCGGTTCGAAGACATTGAGCGGCAGGCGGCCGCCGGGCAGTAGCAGTACGCCCGACAGTGGGAAGATCGGCAGCGTCTCGGGAAGCTGCTCGAAGGTCGGATCGAAGGGGTTACGTACCGGCGCGCTGTCGCTCATCGACTCCGTTCGTCCCTTAGGAGAACAGAATGGTCGAAAGCCGCTTGCGGCCGTCGACGGAAATGGGGTCGGTGAAGCCCAGCGCCTCGAAGAACTTCAGCAGTTGCTGGCGCGCGGCAGCTTCGTTCCAATTCCGGTCGGCCTTGATCATCGCGAGCAGCTCGTCGACCGCTTCCTGCTTCTGGTTGGCTGCCCAATAGGCCATGGCGAGATCGAGCCGCGCCTGGAAATCCTTGGGGTCGGCGGCGGCTTTGGCCTTGAGGTCGCCGATGGGGCCGGCTTCCTTGGCCTGCTCCGCGAGATCGATGGCGGCCTGAACGGCCACGATATCGGCGCCGGTGCGTTCCTTGGCGGGAATCTGGTTGAGCAGTTCCTTCGCCTGCTCGAGATCGCCGAGCGAGACTTGGTAACGGGCAAGACCGGCCAGCGCGATCACGTTGGCGGGTTCCACACCCAGGATCTCGCTGTAGATCTGCGCCGCAGTTTCCATGTCGTTCTGCGCGACAGCAGCCTTGGCGTGTTCGAGCAGCTCGGCAATTTCGTTGGCATTGCCATCGGCGCCTGGCGCGCCACCGGCGGCCTGCACGAGGCGATCGACGAACTGCTTCACCTGGCTTTCCGGCACGGCGCCCATGAAGCCGTCGACCGGGCGACCACCGAAGAAGGCATAGACCGCCGGGATCGACTGGATACGCAGCTGCTGGGCCAGCATCTGGTTCTTGTCGATGTCGATCTTGACCAGCTTCACCGCGCCTTTGGCTTCCTTGACCACCTTTTCGATGATCGGCTGCAGCGTCTTGCAGGGCCCGCACCACGGCGCCCAGAAGTCGACAATGACCGGTACTGTGCGCGAGGTTTCGAGCACATCCTTCGCGAACTTGGTCTGGTCGCTGTCCTTGATCAGATCGGCGGGGGCAGCCTGCGGCGCGGCGCCCTTCAGCATCGTTTCCATAGGTCCTCGGACGGGGGAATTTGTGTTGAGCGCAATGTGGCCTCCGCTCCCCATCGGCGCAAGGGGCTCGGGCGAGGTCAATCCGGGGCAGAAATCAGCCGCGAATCTGGTACTTCATCAGCTCATCGCCGAGTCGGCCGGTCAGGAATAGGCCGCACATACGGTAATCGCTGATCAGCGACCAGAACGGCGCCTGGAAGGTCGCGGGCTTGTTCTTCTCGATGAAGAAGTGGCCGAACCAGGCCGGGCCGTAGCCCAGGAACGGAACGGCGATCAGCCACCACCAATTCTGGCTAGCGATCGCCCAGATCAGGACGACGGCCGAGAGGATGGTGCCGAAATAATGCACGACGCGCGTCGCTGGCTTGGCATGTTCCCGAAGGTAGAACGGCCAGAACTCGGCATAGGTCTGGAAGCGGGCGGCCATAGGCTCAGTCTAGCGCAAAGTCCTAGCCCAGGGCGCCCGCCTTTTTGAGGGCCGTGATCTCGGCCTCGCTGAAACCTGTTTCGTGCAGGATCTCGTCGTTGTGCTGGCCGACCGCAGGCGGCGGGCCGGCCGGACGCGGCCGGGCAAAGCCCAAACGGATCGGATTGTTCACCGTGCGCGGAATCTCGGGATTGGTCGTGTCGGCGAAGATGCCGGCATGGTCTGCCTGCTCGTCGTCGATCACGTCGATCAGGCGTCCGATGACGCCGAAGGGAATGCCGGTGCCCGCCAGCGCCTGTTCCCACTCCGGGTAGGTGCGCGCGGCAAAGATCTGGACCAGCTCGGCGGCCAGGTCGAGTGCGTGGGCGCGGCGTTCGGCACGTCCGGCATAGCGCGGATCGGCCAGCAAGTCGGGACGCGCGATGACGGCGCAGAATTTCTCCCAGAGACGGTCGTCGCGCACCATGAGGAACTGCAGCCAGCGATCGTCCTTGGTACGGTAGAGATTGGTCAGCGCATTGCGCGGCTTGTCGGGCGGTTGGCGCGGCGGCAGCTTGGCGCCGATCACAGCACCGGCAGCCGAGGTGCCGTTGGCCCATACGCCATTGGCGTAGAGCGACGTACCGACCCAGCAACCCTTGCCGGTCTGGTCGCGACGACGCAGTCCCATCAGGATCGCCGCGACAAGAGTCATTGCCGTTGCGCGATCGCCCTGTGCAGGCAGCGACAGGCCGGGTGGCCCGTCTTCATAGCGGGCGGAATCGAGAATGCCCGACCGGCCGAAATAGGCGGTGATGTCGAAGCCTGGCCGGTCGCGATCGGGACCGCTCTCGCCGTAGCCGGTCAGCGAACAATAGACGAGGCGCGGGTTGATCGGCTCGATGTCTTCCCAGCGCAGACGCAGACGTTCGCGCGCGGGTGGTGGAAAGTTGACGATCAGCACATCGGCGCGCTGCAGCAGACGATCGAGGATTGTGCGAGCGCCGTCGTTCTTGAGGTCGAGCGCGATCGAGCGCTTGTGGCGGCCGTCGAGCTGCCAGGGAAAGTTCCGGTCGTCCGGTGGATCGCTTTGAGGGTAGCTCGCGTTGCGATAGCTGTTGCGATGCGGGTCGCCGTCGATGGGCGGCTCGACCTTGATCACGTCGGCGCCGAAATCGGCCAGCGCTACGGCCGCTGCGGGGGCCGCAATGAACGAGCTGATGTCGAGGACGCGCAGGCCGGCAAGCGGCAATGGCTCCTCGTTGCTGGGGGCTTCGCTCATCTCACTGCGCCCGTGGATCGCAGACCGGCGATCTCGCCCGCCGAGAGACCGATCTCGCCCAGGATTTCGTCGGTGTGCTGGCCGAGTGCCGGGGCGGGATGGGCGGTCCGCTGTTCGGCGAAGCTCACGCGGATCGGGTTGGCGAGCGTGCGCGGCATCTCCGGAATAGCTGTATCGACTACGGCGCCGGCATGAACGGCCTGCTCGTCGTCGGGAACGTCCTGCGGCCGGCTGATGACGCCGAAAGTGATCTCGTGCGCCGCCAGCGCTTTACGCCAGTGCTCGTAGGGTTGGGTGGCGAAGGTCTCGCTGAAGATCGCGGCAAGCTCGGCCGAGCGCTGCCGCCGTTCGCTGATCTCGACGAAGCGTGGATCGTCGATCAACTCCGGCCTTTCCAACGCATGGCAGAGCGGCACCCAGAGCTTGTCCTCGCGCACGATGGTGAGCTGGAGCCAGCGGTCGTCCTTGGTGCGGTAGATGTTGCCCAGCGCCGTGCGCGGACGTTCCGGTGGCGGGCGCGGCGGCAGGAAGGCGCCGACGAGGGCCGCCTGGGCGATCACACCGCACGACCACAGGCCATTGCCTAGCAGCGAGGTGCCGACCCACGAACCTTCGCCGGTCTTCATGCGGTGGACCAGCGCCAGCAGGATCGAGGAGACCAGCGTCATCGCCGTCGCGCGGTCGCCTTGTGCCGGTACGGGAACACCGGGCGGGCCACCTTCGTAGCGCTGCGCATCGAGCAGGCCGGAGCGGGCGAAATAGGCGGTGACGTCGAAGCCCGGCCGGTCGCGATCGGGGCCGGTTTCGCCATAGCCGGTCAGCGAAGCGTAGATCAGCTTCGGGTTGACCTTCTTCATGTCCTCGTAGGTGAGCCTGAGCTTGTCGCGTACCGGTGGCGGGAAGTTGCAGATGACGATGTCGGAGACGGCAAGCAACCGATCGAGCGCGGCGCGCGCGGCCGGCTGCTTGAGGTCGAGCGCCAGGGATCGCTTGTTGCGCGAGTCCATCTGCCAGGGATAGTTGACCTCTGCCTTCGGGTAGTTGGCCGAGTCGTGCATGATCTTGCGGTTGGCGTCGCCGTCCGGCCCCTCGATCTTGATCACGTCGGCGCCCCAGTCGCCCAGTACGACGGCGGCCGCGGGGGCGGCGATGAACGAGCTGATATCCAGTACGCGCAATCCTGCGAGCGGCAGGCCTGTCTCGGTCATTGAATCTCCCTTTCGCGCCGATATGGGCGCGGGGCCTCGGTTGCCGTCAAGACCGTGCGTCGGCGGGGTTTCGTAGATCGGCCAGATGCCGCAACAAAGCGCTGTTTCCGGTGGTTTCCTTGCAAAAGAGGGGCTCGGCGCGTATCTCCCTCTGTCCTTCAATCAGAGGAGCGCGCACACAAAGCGCATATAGCCATGGGCTACAGAGTCGCCGTCGTCGGCGCGACCGGAAATGTCGGTCGCGAAATGTTGCAGATCCTGGCCGAGAGAAACTTCCCGGCCGATGACGTTGTTGCGTTGGCGTCCGCCCGTTCGGTCGGCGCGCAGGCCTCGTTCGGCGACAAATCGATCCTGAAAGTCCAGGACCTCGCGAAATTCGACTTCAAGGGCATCGACATCGTGTTGAGCTCGCCGGGCGCCAAGGTGTCGGCCGAGCACAGCCCGCGCGCGGCCAAGGCCGGTGCGGTGGTGATCGACAACACGTCCTTCTGGCGCATGGACCCCGATGTCCCGCTGGTCGTGCCCGAGGTCAATGCCAAGGCGATCGCCGGCTACAAGGGCCGCGGCATCATCGCCAATCCGAACTGCTCGACCATCCAGATGGTGGTTGCGCTGAAGCCGATCCACGAAGCCGCCGGCATCAAGCGTGTCGTCGTGTCGACCTATCAGTCGACGTCGGGCGCCGGCAAGGAAGCGATGGACGAGCTGGTCAGCCAGACCAAGAGCTTCTTCGTCAACCAGACGCTCGACCCGGTGAAGTTCACGAAGAACATCGCCTTCAACGTCATTCCCCAGATCGACGTCTTCATGGAAGACGGCTCGACCAAGGAAGAGTGGAAGATGGTGGCCGAGACCAAAAAGATCCTCGACCCCAAGATCAAGGTTCACGCGACCTGCGTGCGCGTGCCGACCTTCATCGGCCATGCCGAGGCGATCAACGTCGAGCTCGACAAGCCGCTCGACGAGGTCGAGGCACGGCGCCTGCTTGCGGCCGCTCCCGGCGTGCTCGTCGTCGACCGGCGCGAGCCGGGCGGTTACGTGACACCGAAGGAGATCACCGGCCAGGACGGCGTCTTCGTAAGCCGCATTCGTGTCGACCCCACGGTCGACAACGGCCTGTCGATGTGGGTGGTCAGCGACAATCTGCGCAAGGGCGCGGCGCTGAATGCCGTTCAGATCGCCGAGGAGCTGATCAAAGGCTACATCTAGCTGCGATCGTCCGCTTTTTCGGACATTGAAACGGCGCGGAACCAACAGGTCCGCGCCGTTTTTCTATGCGCCCGCAGATGCTTAAGATGACGGGCTGATGTAGGATACGCTGCTCCCGTACGAGCGAGTGCCGTGAACGACACGCCGACGCTGCATCCCACGAGGCCGGAGTCCACGGCCACCGACGCGCCGACGCCTTTGTTCGGCAGCGATGCCGATAGCTTTGTGCAACAGCTCCGGCTGGCCTCGCAGGCTCACCGTGCAGGCCGTCTCGACGAGGCGATTTCTTCCTATCTCCGACTGCTTACCGTTCGGCCCTATCACGCCGAGCTGCATAACAATCTTGGCGTCGCATTGCGGCTGGCCGGCAAGCTCGAAGCGTCGGTCGCGCACCATCGTCTGTCGTTGGCAAACGATCCGCAGAATCCCGCGCTGCATTCCAATCTCGGCAATGCGTTGCGCGCTGCCAATCGTCCCGACGAAGCGGTAAAGCATCACTTCCAGTCGATCACGCTCAATCGCGACTACGCCGAGGGCTTCTTCAATCTGGCGCTCTGCCTGCGCGATCTCGGCCGTCTCGACGAAGCGGTCGGCTGCTTCAGCCGTGCGCTGACGCTCACCCCCGATAACCGCCGCGCCCGCGTCGAACTCGCGATCGCGCTGTTGATGCGCGGCGAGCTGGCATCTGGTTTCGCGGCCTACGAAGCGCGCAAGCGCCTGCCGGAAACACCGGCACCTGAGTTCGCGCAGCCCGCCTGGGACGGAGGACCGCTCGAAGGCAAACGCATCCTCCTCTATCCCGAGCAGGGCTTGAGCGATGTGCTGCTGTTCGTGCGCTTCGCGCGCGAATTGAAGCGCCGCGGCGCGACGGTGATCGTGCTCTGTCAGGCGCTTCTCAAGGAGCTTCTGTGTGCGGTCGACTATGTCGACGACGTCGTGGCCGAAGGCGAAGGGTTGCCCGAATTCGACCTGCACGCGTCGATGGTCTCGCTGCCACATCTTTGTGGCACCGACTTCATCGCGCTCTCCACCGAGCCCGCCTATCTTCGCGCGCCGGACGACAGCCGCATCAAGCTCGGCACGCTCGACCGCGCCAAGCTCAGGGTCGGCATCTACTGGGCTGCAATGCCCGGCCAGGCACAGGATCGACAGCGCTCGGTGCCGTTCTCGCAGTTCCTGCCGTTTGCCGGCGATCCCGAACTTCTGGTGTTCAGCCTGCAAGGCGGCGTGCACCAGAAGGATATTCAGCAGTTCGGCGCCGGTGGCCTGGTGCACGATGTCGGTCGTGGCATCTTCGATTTTGCCGAGGCTGCGACCGCGTTGTCGCAGCTCGACCTACTGATCTCGATTGATGCGCCGGTGGCCCATCTCGCCGCCGCCATGGGTATCAAGACGTGGGTGCTGCTGCCGTCGGCGGCCGACTGGCGCTGGCAGCTCGGCGGGGAGAGTGCGTCCTGGTACCGCTCGGCGCGTTTGTTCCGGCAATCTGTTCCTGGTGACTGGACACCGGTATTCGCCGCGATCCGCGCCGAACTCGGCACTCTGAAGAGACAATAGAGAAGTCAGAGCCGACGATAGGCTTCGGCGTCGTCGACATCGTCCAGCGTGTCGGCGGAAGCTGTCGTCACATGCTTCGGCAAGCTAGCCAGCGTCTCGGCCAACGTGGTCGACGTCGACCAGCGCACGCCGGCGAACAGCGTCCGAGGCAGGGGCCGCATCCTCTTGGCGCCGATCAGCCAGAAACCGCCATCGCGTGCCGGACCGAAGACGAGGTCATGCTGTCCCAACAGAGCGAAGGCGCGCGCGATGTGACGGGGGCGCAAGTGCGGAATATCGCTGCCGACCAGGACGACCGGTCCCGGCGGCAACGACAGGAAGGGCAGCTTCATGCGCCGACCAAGATCGCCCTGCCGTTGCGGTTGCCGTCGCGCTGCCGGCACGAGATCGCGCCAGACGATTTGATCGAGCGCATTGTCCGGCGTGATGAACAGCCAGACCGTCCAGCGACGATCCTTGGCCAGTCGCGCGATCTGTTGGGTTAACAACGACCTGTAGAAGCGGGCCGCTTCCAGAACGCCGATCTCGGCGCCGAGCCGGCGTTTGACGCGGCCAGCCTGTGGCGCGCGGGCGAAGATCACGAGATGGCGCGTCATCGACCGTAGAGTCGTTGCAGGGCGCGTGGCGACACGCCGAGAAAGTAAAGAGTAAGGCAGCAGAGGTTACGCAATGGTCGTCCGAGCCAACCATCGCGTTCGTAGCGTGCGGCGGACGTAACGGCCTCGGCGTCGAGCGAGACCAGGTTCTTTGCGCCGATGCGGCGCGCAAGCTCGACGTCTTCCATCAACGGCAAGGGCTTGAAGCCCTCGAGATACTCATAGAGCGCGCGCGAGATCAGCAGGCCCTGATCGCCGTAGGGCAGGCCGAGCAGGCGACATCGCAGGGCCGCGAGCCTTTCGACGCGGCGTGCCTGGGAAGCTGAGGTGTCGAATCGCAGGCGGAAGTACCCGGCCTTGCCGGCATTTACTTTGCGAGACGTGAAGCTGCGGACCACGGCATTCCAGCCCGGTCCAAGAACTGTGTCGGCATGCAGGAAGAGTATCCACGGCGCACCGCCCGCGTCCGCGCCGGCTGCAAGCTGAGGGCCACGTCCGGCCGTGCTCGCCGTCACGACCGCGGCGCCGGCCTGCTGCGCGACGGCGACGGTATCGTCGGTCGAGCCGCCATCGCAGACGGTGAGGTGAAGGCCGAGATCACTGTCGCGAAGCGCGGCAAGCGTGCGGGCGAGGGTGCGGCCTGCGTTCAACGTCGGGATGACGACGTCGAGATCCGTCGCTACTGGCTGCAGGCGGCACCGCCCAGGACACAGAACTTCGCGCAGTGCGGATGATTGAGCGGTACCGCACCGACGCTGTCGGCCAGGGTCTCGCCCAGCTCGAACTGCGGATCGTAAGGCAGCAACGTGCAGGCAACGACGGCAGGTCGCGCCGCGCCTTTGCGCTTCACGATCATGCGGGCGGAAGCGCACATCACGCTGTCGGGCGATTTCTTCAAAATCCCCCAGCAGGCCGTCGTAATCTCCGGAACGTCCACCGTCGGGTCCATCTCGGGAAAGAGCACGAGCGTTCCGGGATTCTGCGCGTCGATCGAGACGCCGAGCCCATCAAACAGGCGGGCATAGCCGGCGCGTACTTCTTCTTCGGTCTCCGTCGAGAACTGCCGCCCGGCGACATGGACGTCGAAGCCCGAGTCGCAGAGCCATTTCAGCCCATCGAGGGTCGGCTTCCAGCTTCGCTTGCCGCGCTCTTCTTCATGCAGTTCGCGGCCGTAATGATCGACTGAGACACGGATTGTGAGGTTGCAACCATGCTTCTGGAGCAAAGCGAACAGCGCCGCCTTCATCTTGTGCATGGGCGTCATGGCATTGGTCAGCACCATGGCCTTGAGTCCGCGCGACAGCACGTCGTCGAGCATTGCCGGCAGCTCGCGATTCATGAACGGCTCGCCGCCGGTGAAGCCGATCAGGCGCGTAGCGTGGCCGTCGCGTTCGATCTCGTCGAGATAGTCACGGACTTCGGCCGCGGTCAGGTAGACCAGCCGGTCGTTGCGTGGCGAGGATTCGATATAGCAGTTGCGGCAAGTGAGATTGCAGAGCGTGCCGGTGTTGAACCAGAGCGTATCGAGTGCCTTCAGGGCCACGTGGGCGCGTTGCTCGCCCTTGGCGGTGATGAAGGCATCCTTGAATTTCGCAGGATCGAGCAGAACGGGCAGCATCCATGGAACCCTGTGTGCGGCTGGCAATGATCCTAGCATAATCCGCAGGGCGGGAAGGGGTTGCAGCTCCGTAACCCGATCACGGCTGCGTGCCTCGACCATCGCAGCGGGCTTGGCTAGGGTTCGCCAACTTCAAAGAGGAATGCGATGCTCGACGACAAGGCGCTGGACAATATTTTCCGCTCGGCCCGCACGCACAATGGCTGGCTGCCGAAGCCCGTGACGGACGATCAGCTCCGCGCCATCTACGACCTGATGAAATGGGGGCCGACTTCGGCCAACTGCCAGCCGGCGCGAATCGTCTTCGTGCGCACCAAAGAAGGCAAGGAACGGCTCCGACCCGCGCTCAGCGCCGGCAACACGGAAAAGACGATGTCTGCGCCGGTGACGGCGATCGTGGCCTACGATCCGGAGTTCTTCGAGCATTTGCCGCGAATGTTTCCGCACGACCAGACGGCGATCACCTGGTTCAAGGGCAAGCCGTCGGCCGAACCGACGGCCTTCCGCAATGGTACCCTGCAGGGCGCTTATCTGATCGTCGCCGCGCGAGCGCTCGGCCTCGATTGCGGCGCCATGAGCGGCTTCGACAATGCTAAGGTCGATCAGGCCTTCTTTCCCGACGGCAAGGTGAAGTCGAACTTCCTGTGCAACATCGGCTACGGGGATCCGGCGAAGCTCTTCACCCGCAGCCCGCGCTTCACCTTCGAGGAAAGCTGCACTTTGGCGTAAGGTCTTGCGCGCGAGGCGCTGTGGCGCCTTGCGCGATAAACCGCTGATCGAAAATCTGGGTTCGCTCTGCGCTGTCTGGCGCTGGCGGTCTAGCTGGTCGTGATGAGGGTGATGCTCTAACACTCATGGTGGCCCCGTCGACGGGGGCGATCATTTGAGAGTGACCACAATGCAACTCGACAAGACAGTATCGGCGGTCGTCACGGGCGGGGCCTCCGGCCTCGGCGCCGCCACCTCGCGCATGCTCGCCTCGCACGGCGTCAAGGTCGCGATCTTCGACCTCAACGAGGAACAGGGCGAGAAGCTCGCCAAGGAAATCGGCGGCGTCTTCTGCAAGGTCAATGTGACCTCGACCGAAGAAGTTGAGGCGGGATTCGCGAAGGCGCGGGCCGCCAACGGGCAGGAGCGCGTACTGGTGAACTGCGCCGGCGTCGGCGGCGGTGCCCAGAAGACCGCATCGCTCGACAGGACGACCGGTGCGCCGAAGGAATATCCGCTCGAGAACTTCGAGCGCATCATCAACGTCAACCTCATCGGTACGTTCCGCTGCATCACCAAGTCGGCGGCGGGCATGCTGACGCTCGCGCCGCAGCCTGACGGCGACCGCGGCGTGATCCTCAACACCGCATCGGTTGCGGCCGAAGACGGTCAGATCGGCCAGGTGGCGTATACCGCCTCGAAGGCCGGTGTCGTCGGCATCACGCTCGTCGTGGCGCGCGACCTCTCGAACGAAGGCATCCGCTGCAATACCATCCTGCCCGGCATCTTCGACACGCCGCTGCTCGCGCGCGCGCCGGAGAACGTCAAGGCTGCACTGGCTGCCTCGGTGCCGTTCCCCAAGCGCCTGGGACGTCCCGAGGAATATGCGCAGGTCGCCCACACGATGATCACCTGCGGCTACTTCAACGGCGAAGACGTACGCATCGACGGCGCCATCCGCATGGCGCCGCGCTGAGCTGAAACCCGAGGAAGGAGAAAGCAATGACCGAAGCATGGATCATCGACGCCTGCCGCACGCCGCGCGGCGTCGGCAAGGCCGGCAAGGGCGCGCTGTGGGAGGTTCATCCGCAGCAGCTCGGTGCGACCGTTCTCAAGGCGCTGGCCGAGCGCAACAAGATCGACACCAAAGAGGTCGGCGACGTGATCTGGGGGACTGCCGCCCAGGTCTCGAAGCAGAGCGGCGACCTCGGCCGCATGTCGGCCCTCGATGCCGGCTATGACGTCAAGGCGAGCGGCATCACGATCGACCGCTTCTGCGGTTCGGGCATCAGCGCCGTGAGCCTCGCCGCCGCCTGCATCAAGTCGGGCATGGAAGATCTGGTGGTCGCCGGCGGCACCGAGATGATGTCGATGGACCGCAGCCGCGGCAGCGGCCCGGCAGTCATGGACAACGGCAATCTGCGCCTGCGCCTGCATCATCCGCAGACCCATCAGGGCATTTGCGCCGACGCCATTGCCACGCTGGAGAAGATTCCGCGCACGGCCCTGGACGAGGCGGGCTATATCAGCCAGCAACGCGCCGCCATCGCCATTGCCGAGGGTCGCTTCAACAAGTCGCTGATCCCCGTCTACAAGGAAGACGGCACGCTCGCTCTTGACCGCGAGGAATATCCGCGTCCGCAGACGACGCGCGAGGGTCTGGCGCAGCTCAAGGCCGCCTTCACGGCGATGGCCGATGCCCCGCTCGACGACAAGGGCATGACCTATCGTTCGCTCATCCTGCAGGCCTATCCCGACCTCAAGATCGAGCACGTCCATCATGCCGGCAATTCCTCCGGCGTCGTCGACGGCTCGGCCGCCGTCCTGCTCGCGTCGCCTGACTACGCAAAGGCCCACGGTCTCAAGCCGCGCGCCCGCGTCGTCGCCATGGCGAATATGGGCGACAGCCCCGAGCTGATGCTCAACGCGCCGGTGCCGGCGGCCAGGAAGGTCCTGGAGAAGGCCGGTCTCAAGAAGTCCGACATCGACCTCTGGGAAATCAACGAGGCCTTCGCCGTCGTCTCGGAGAAGTTCGTGCGCGATCTCGATCTCGATCGCGACAAGGTCAACGTCAACGGTGGCTCGATCGCGCTCGGCCATCCCATCGGGGCGACCGGCGCCATCCTGATCGGCACCGTCCTCGACGAGCTGGAGCGGCAGAACAAGCAGTTCGGTCTCGTCACCATGTGCGCCGCCGGCGGCATGGCACCGGCGATCATCATCGAGCGGATCTGATGCGCATCGCCCCTTCCGCTGGCGTGGAAGGGGCGATTTCGCGACGGTCGATCCCCTAGCCTCGCGTCAGACGCCGAACGTCTTGCCGATCTGCTTCCACGGCAACGGCAGCAGCGAAATCAGGGCAACCAGGCCGAAGCCCAGGATCACCGCGCCCGAACAGCGGTTGAGCCACAGCATGCCGGTACCGGTGAAGCGTGCCCGGAGCGCCACCGAGGCCGTGCAGATGATCGTCCACCA
>CALROF020000191.1:0-13233 GCA_943369775.1 Reyranella massiliensis 521 | reverse complement strand
CGGCCGCAAGTTCGGCGCGACCGGCAACGTGCCGCTCACCTGGGCGATGAATGTCCAGGTGCCGGCCATGGTGGCGGAAGTCTTCAAGGCCTCGCGCATCGTCGTCTTCTCGACGGGCTGCGTTTATCCCTTCGTGCCCGTTGAAAGCGGCGGGGCGACCGAGGACGTGGCGCCGGTGCCGCCGTCGGGCGACTACGCCAACTCCTGCGTCGGCCGCGAGCGCATGTTCGAGTACTTCTCCGCGCAGCATGGCACGCCGGGCCGGCTGTTCCGGCTGAACTACGCCATCGACATGCGCTACGGCGTGCTGCACGACGTCGGCCGCAAGGTGCGCGATGGCGAGCCGATCGATCTCTCGATGGGCCATGTCAATGTGATCTGGCAGGGCGATGCCAACACCGTGGCGCTGCGCTGCCTCGCGCGCGCCACCACGCCGACCACGCCGATCAACGTGACCGGCCTCGAAACCATCGAGATCCGCTGGCTGGCCGCCGAGTTCGGCAAGCTTCTAGGCAAGATACCGACGCTCACCGGCAAGGAAGCACCGACTGGCTGGCTGAACGACGCCAGCCGCATGGCCAAGGAATTCGGGCCGCCCAGCGTGCCGTTGTCGAAGATGATCGAATGGACGGCGGACTGGCTCGAACGAGACATGATTACGCTGAACAAGCCCACGCATTACGAGGTGCGCGATGGCAAGTACTGACGTGCTCGACGTCAGGCCAATCGAGCCGGAGCAAGGCGACGCGGTGTGGCCGCTGTCGATCGAAGCCGGCTGGAACCAGAACGTTGCCGACTGGCGCTTCATGCTGGGTGCGGGGCGGGGCTTCGGCTGCACCGGCGCCGACGGCACATGGCAAGCGAGTTCGCTGGTGCTGCCGCTGGGACAGAAGCTCGCCTGGATCAGCATGGTGCTGGTCACGCAAGCGCGGCGCCGGGGTGGCGTCGGGACGGAGCTGCTGAAGCGCTGCATCGAAGAGGTCCGTTCGGCCGGTGCCGTGGCCGGTCTCGATGCGACAGATCAGGGCCGGCCGATTTATCTCGGCCTCGGCTTTCGCGATCTCTATCGCATCGCCCGCTGGCACTTCGACCATGCGACCGGCGAGGCGGTGACACCTCCCAAGGGCACCACGATCCGTCCGATTGCCCACGCAGACCTGCCACGCCTCGCGACTTACGACCGTCCACTCACCGGCATGGAGCGGCCGTCCATCCTGGTGCATCTCGCGCTGCGCCAACCGGCGCGCGCCTGGATCGCCGAGGATGTTGCCGGCAAGATCGTGGGCTTCGTGCTGGGCCGCGAAGGCAGGACGGCGACATCGCTGGGTCCTGTCGTGGCCGACAGCGAAGCCGTTGCGCTGGCGTTGATCTCGAAAGCCGCAGCGGCGGCGCCTGGTCCTTTCATCATCGACGTACCGGATGCGCATCGTGCGGTGCGGGAATGGCTCGAGGCGCAGGGTGCGACGTCGCCGCGAGGCTACATGCGCATGACCTTGGGGGAGGCGAAGGGGCTCGACGATCCCGGCCATGTCTTTGCTCTCGCCGGTCCGGAACTGGGTTAGGATACGATCATGACGACCGACAAGGCTCTCCACTGGCGCGACCTGCCGGCGCCTGTCCTGTCTCTCCTGCGGCAAGGCACCGTGATCCCGGCGCATCCGCTGGCGCTCGACACCGAACGCAAGTTCGACCAGCAATCGCAGCGTGCCATCAGCCGCTACTACCTCGATGCCGGCTCCGGTGGCCTGGCGGTCGGCGTGCATTCGACCCAGTTCGCGATCCGCGAGGTCGGGCTCTACAAGCCGGTGCTGGAACTCGCCATCGAGACGGCGCGCGATTGGACCGACCGGCCCTTGGTGATGATTGCCGGTGCCGTCGGCAAGACCGCGCAGGCGGTCGAGGAGGCGCGGACCGCACGGTCGCTCGGCTATCACGCCGTTCTTCTGTCGCTCGCCGCCTTGAAGGGCGCGAGCGAGGACGAGCTGATCGAGCATTGTACGGCCGTGGCCAAGGAGATGCCGCTGATTGGCTTCTACCTGCAGACGGCGGTGGGCGGCATTCCGTTGTCGCGCGCCTTCTGGGCCCGCTTTGCAGCGATCGACAATGTCGTGGCGATCAAGGTCGCGCCGTTCAACCGCTACCGTACGCTCGATGTCTGCTTCGGCATTGCTGCCGCCGAGGCCGAGGACCGGATCACGCTCTACACCGGCAACGACGATCATATCGTCGCCGATCTCGTGACGCCGATGGTCGTGCGCACCGGCAACCGCGAGGTCACGTTGCGTTTCCAGGGCGGCTTGCTGGGGCACTGGAGTGTCTGGACGCGCGGCGCCGTGAAGATGCTGGAACGGCTGAAGGTGTCGGTGTCGGCCGGCGCCATTCCTCCCGAAGTGCTGGCGCTCGATTCCTTCGTGACCGACTGCAACAGCGTCGTCTTCGACGTCGATCACGATTTCGCCGGCTGCATTCCGGGCTGTCACGAAATCCTGCGGCGGCAGGGGTTGCTGACGTCGATCGAATGCCTCGATCCGCACGAGAAGCTGAGCGAGGGCCAGAGCGCCGGCATCGACCGGCTCTATACTACCTATCCCGAACTGCACGACGATGCCTTCGTCGCGGCCAATATCGAGCGCTGGCGGAACTGAAGTCGTGGAGAATCTCTTTGCGACGCTCGATGCGCTCGCCGTCGGGGAGCTGATCAAGACCCGAAAGCTCGGCGCGCGTGAACTACTGGACGCCACGCTGGCGCGGTTGCGCACGGTCAACGGCAAGCTGAACGCGATCACGGACTTCTACGAAGGCGATCTGCTCGAACGCTCGGTCGCCGCGGCCGGTGAGGGGCCGTTCCAGGGCATTCCCTTCGTGGTCAAGCAGCTCATGGCCGATTGCGCCGGCACGCCGACCACCCTGGGCTCGAAGTTCTTTGCCAAGGGGCCGGTCGCGGCCGCCGACAGTACGGCCGTCGCACGGATGCGCCGCGCTGGCCTGGTGATCGTCGGGCGCAGCAATACCAGCGAGTTCGGGTTGGCGCCCACGACCGAGCCTGCCTTTGGCGGGGCGACGGTGAGTCCCTGGCGTCCCGACCTGTCGCCCGGTGGATCGTCGGGCGGTTCGGCCGCTGTGGTCGCGGCGCGAGCATTGCCCATGGCTCACGCGACGGACGGCGGCGGTTCGATCCGCATTCCGGCGTCGCTTTGCGGCCTGTTCGGGCTGAAGCCGTCGCGTGGCCGGGTCAGCCTGGCGCCGCTCGGCGAGACCCTGGCGGGAGCGGGCGCCCAGCTTGGCGTGTCGATCTCCGTGCGCGACAGCGCGGCATTGCTCGATGCGATTGCCGGCGGTGCGCCGGGCGACCCCTACAGTTCGCCGCCGGCGAGTGGCAGCTTCCTCGCGGCCACGCGGCGACCGCCGGGCCGGTTGCGCGTTGCCTTCATGCAGGCGTTGAAGGGCAGGCCGTCGCTCGATCCTGCGCTCGTTGCCGCCATCGAACAGACGGCGAAGCTGCTGGGCGAACTGGGGCATCATGTCGAGCAGGCCGAGCCCGATCTCGATGGCGCCGCCATGGGCGCGGCGTTCGGCACCGTGATGGCGGCCAACACTTTCACTAATATTCAGCTACGTGCCAACGGCCGCATACCGGGGCCGGGCGATCTGGAGCCGGCCACGCGACTCTCGGCGGAGTTTGGCGGCAAGATCAGCGCCGATACTTACATCCGCGCCGTGCAGACTTTCCATCGCACGGGCCGGCAACTCGGCGCTTTCTTCGAACGCTACGACATCCTGCTTTCGCCAACCCTGGCATGTACCCACTTGCCGCTGGGCACGGTCCGCATGGATGATACGCTCGAACGTTACGAGGAAGGGCTGGCGCCGATGGTGCCTTTCACCTCAGTCTGTAACATGACAGGCGTGCCGGCGATGTCGGTGCCGCTCGCCTGGACGGAAGACGGGCTGCCGATCGGCATGCATTTCGTGAGCCGCTTCGGTGCCGAAGAAATGCTATTCTCGCTTGCGGCCCAACTCGAAGAGGCCCGGCCCTGGCGCGAGAGGCGGCCGCCTCTGCAGGCATGACTGAAGGAAAGACGAGATGCGCACGATCATCGTGGGTTTCATCGCGGGCTTCCTGAGTGTGCTGATCTTCCACCAGATCGGCTTCTACATCGCCACCGAACTCGGGTTCGGGCGCTCCGTCTTCTACAACATGCGGCCGGTGCCACCGTTCGGCGTGCCCTTGATTCTGTCGGCGGCCTTCTGGGGCGGACTGTGGGGCATCGTCGGCGCCTACGTCGTGCCGCGCCTGCCGGCATGGCTGGATGGCCCATACGGCTGGATGGCATTCGCTGCAGTCGTGGTGACTCTCGTCAATTGGTTCATCGTGCTGCCAATCAAGGGAGCGCCAATCGGCAATGGGTTCAGGTTGCCCGGCGTCGTCGTGGTGCCGATCGTCTATGCCTTCTGGGGCTTTGGAATGTGGGTATTCGTCGGGTTGCTGCGACGCGCGCTCGGCTGGCGCTAGAACAGGAGTCTTCTCAATGCTGATCGCCGATGCCCAGGTGCACATCTGGGCAGCCAATACCCCTGAGCGTCCGTGGCCCGCGCGCGCCGAGCCTCACCGTGCGCCTCTCGGCAAGGACGAACTGCTGGCGGAGATGGACAAGGCCGGGGTCGACCGCGTGATCCTCGTGCCGCCGTCATGGGAGGGCGATCGCAACGACCTCGCCATCGAAGCTGCCGCGGATCATCCGGACCGCTTCGCCGTCATGGGCCGCTTCGATCCCGAGGCACCCGGCTCGCGTGCCCAGGTCGCGGACTGGAAGAAGCAGCCGGGCATGCTCGGCATGCGCTTCACCTTCCATACCGAGATCCTGCGAAAGCCGCTGCTCGACGGCAGCTTCGACTGGGTCTGGGGCGAGATGGAGAAGGCGGGCATTCCCGCCATGGTGCTGTTTCATCACGAGTACATGCATCTCGCCGATGGCATCGCCGAACGCTACCCGGGGCTGCGTCTCGTGCTCGATCATCTCGGGCTGAAGAGCGGCAAGGGTGTCACGGAAGCGTCGAACTTCGCGACGCTCGACAATGTGCTGGCGCTCGCGAAGCGATCGAACGTTGCGGCCAAGGTTTCGGCATTGCCGTGCTACGCCGACGACAAGATTTATCCTTTCAAGTCGCTACACGCACACATCGAGCGCGTATTCGACGCTTTCGGACCAAAGCGCACTTTTTGGGGAACCGATTGGTCGCGTCTGCCTTGTAACTACCGCCAGGGCGTCACCATGTTCACGGAGGAATTGCCGTGGCTCAAAGGCCAGGACCTCGAATGGGTGATGGGCCGTGGCATATGCGAGTGGATTGGATGGAGGATCTGATGCTTGGGAACAAGCGTAGCGTTCCGCTCTGGCGACAGCGGCGGCCCCAGCTTCTGCCCCTGGAGCAATCTTTGGCCGCTGGCCGCACCAGCAGCCGAGCTGCCAAGCCGGCAATTGCTGCCAAGACCATCAAGGTCGCACGGACGAAGAGCCGGATGATGGCCGAAGCAAAGCGGCTGGGACGCTTCTCCGAAGCGTAGTCGAGTCTAGAGGGCGCGCGTCACGGTTTCCGAGCCGCCGCCCCAGATCGGCAGATAGCTCATCTTGTAGCCGGCGCCGCCCGTTACGATGACGTTGATGGCGTCGGGCGCACGCGCAACGCCTTGTCCCTCGTCGAAGAGGTGGCGCTGCACGCGGGCAAGGTCCCAGGCGTCGTGGCGCACGATCTTCTCGGCCATCTCCAAAGGCAGGAGAACGACCTGCTCGCCGCGCTCGTTCTTGCGGCCCACTCCCGACATGACGATCGCGGCGCGCATGGCCGTTGCGATCGGCGAGAGGATGGCCTCGGGCGTCGCCCCTTCGCCGTCGCCCGGCAGGATCTCGGCCGTTCCCGAAACCCCCATCACGGTGAGCGCGTTGGCGTCGCTGCCGAGGCCGCGACGGGCGGTCAGGGTCGGGAAGGGGCCGTCATTCCGTTCGGCAAAGCAGAACGTGTATTTGCCCGGCTGTCCCATGGTCGCCATGTCGCCGACATCCGAACGCGCACCGCCGATATTGCGGATCACGAGCTGCAGCGCCCGTCCGATGCTCGCATTGGCGCGATTGCCGGGGCCGAGGCAGTTGGTGCCGGCGTTCACGCCGAGCTTGCGTGCGATGGGGCCGTGCAGGCAGAGCGCCACGCACGCCGTTCCAGTCGTGGTCGCGATACCCAGGAGATTGAAGCCCGGCTCGAGGGTCGCCTCGGCGGCGGCGAGCACGACCGGCAATTCGGCAGGGCGGCAGCCGGCGAGGACACATTGATAGGCGACGGCGTCAGGGCTGACTTCCCCGAACAGGGGCGGCATCAAGCCGAGGGCATCACTGCGAGCCTTGGCGCCCGCCACCATCGCGTCGAGACGCCGCCGGGTCGGCGGCACCAGGGGAAGGCCGTCCGACAGTTCGGCATCCGTCAGGATCTGCTGTGCGTCTTCCCAGCTCGTCTGCTCGTCGACGACTGGCCAGCCGCACCACTCCGTCATCGGGCGATGCGCGTGCAGGCGACCGTGGTGCCGCCGAAGGACGGGATGAAGGCCGAGTGCTTGCCGGGCCCGCCGGCCACCGTGATGTGGATGTCGTCGGCAGAGCGCGCGATCGTGAACCAATCCCCGTCGGGCTTGTGGCCCGTGCTGATGTAGGTGTCCTGGTTCTCGGCCGAAATCCGCGAAACATGGACCCGCGAGCGGACATAGAGTTCCTGGCGGATGGTCTCGATCGTAAAGCCGTCGCGCTTCAAGGTGGCGGCATGTTCGGGACCGATGATCACGAACATCGGGCCCTTGCCGTAGATCGTGTTGGCGCCAGGATTCGCCATGCCGCCGGCGAAGGTCGTCAGCAGGCCGTCGCCGCTCGTGCTGCCGTGGTCGTTGAGGTTGTGCGGACCTTCGCCCGACATCACCGTAACCACGCTGTCGGTCGGCGCGAAGCCGCGCTGGACGTGGTAGGGCGTCCAGGGATTCTCTTCTTCGTTCTCGCCGAAGCAGAACGTGTACTTCGCGGGATTGCCCTGGGTGGAGCGGTCCATCTCGCCGGGCTTGGCGCCGGCGACGTTCAGCAGCATGAGACCGAGCGCACGGCCGATGGTGGCGTTGGCCTGCCAGCCCTGACCGAAGCAGTTCGAGCCGCAGTTGATCTTGAGTTCGTGCCGGATCGGTCCGCTGACCATCACCATGGGCGCGCAGGAATGCGTCGTGGCGAGCGTACCGTGGAGATTGTAGTCGGGGTCGAGGACACCCCGGAGGGCAGCGGTCACGACCGGGAAGTATTCCGGCTTGCAGCCCGCCATGACGGCGTTGGCCGCGAGTGCCTGAAGGGTCGGCACGACCTGGCGCGGCGGCACGGGCGGGTAGGGGCGGTTGTCACCGCGCACAGTCTCGACGAACTTCGCGACCTTCGCCTCGGTCGGGACATAGAGCGGCATGCCGTCGCTCCAGCCCTGTTCGGTGGCGAAGTCGTTGAACGCCTCGACGTCCATGTCGTCGAGGTCGATCACTTCCTGCTCGGCGATATCCTTCATTTTGTCGCCTCGCTCAATCCCTTGGTCGCAGCTTCGATGCGCTCACGCAGCTCTTCCGCGTTGAGGCCACCGATCGGATGCTTCACCACGATCAGCCGTGGTTCGACCTTGCGGGCCTTCGCCTGGGCGAGGACCAGCGGCTTGAAAGTCTCAGTGGCGATCACGTAGGCCGTGATGCCGAGCTTCTCGAGTTCGATGCTGTCGTGGAAACTCCACGATGAACAGCTTCCTCAATCCGCTATGGCAAGGAGGGCTCCGCGATACTTCGCGGCGACCTCCTGCAGCAGATCCTTCGGCGCCGGCTGGCTGGCGCTGTTCTTGGCGAGGAACTCGATATTGTCGATGTTGCGGAACGCACCGAGCTTGTCGCGGATGCCGGACAGCAGCTCGCGGGCGTTCGGCTTGGAGTTGGAAACGAGCGCGATCGCGTCGGTCGCCCAGTTGACGGGTTTCAGCGCCACCTTTGCGCCGCCGGCCGCTGCCAGTCCAAAGGTCGGGTTGATGATACGCATGCCCGTTCTCCTCACCACTATGGCTTGAGCGCCGCCACGATTTCCTTGGCCACCTTCTGGCCGTCGGCGATCGCGTCGGCGATGTAATGCCGTGCACCGGCACGGACGTCGCCCACCGCAAAGATCAGCGGCGCCGAGGTCCGGCCCTGTTCGTCGATAACGATATGCCCGGTGGCGTCGCGTGCAAGCGAATCCGGCACGAATTCCGCAGCGGGAGACTGGCCGACATAGACGAACACTGCGTTGGCCGAAACGTCGTTTCGCGCGCCGTCGTTCTCGATGGTTACCGACTCCAGGCCGTTGCTGCCGGCAAGGCCGACGATACGGCCGGGCAGGGTCTTGATGCCGTCGGCAACATGGCCGTCGGGCGTGCCGAGAAGGGTCACATCGCTGGCGATGCCGACGAGGGCCGCCGCCTCGTAGGGCGCCCAGCCGGTGGCGCCGGCCACGATCACGGACTGGCCGGCATAGAGCGGGCCGTCGCAGATGGCGCAGTGCGACAGGCCGCGGCCTTCGTAGTTCTCTTCCTCGGGGACGCCGAGCTTGCCCTTGTTCAGTCCGGTCGCCACGACGATAGCGCGGCCTTCGTGCTGCTCGCCGTCTGTCGTCTCGATGGTGTAGGGGCCGCTTCCGGTGATGGACGTCACCTCGCCGAAGCCGATCTCGACTCCGGCCACGACGGCGTCGTCGGTGAGACGCGCGGCCATGTCGGTGCCGTTGAACATCTCCTCGAAGTCGTGGAGTTCGCCCAGGTTCACGAGCTCGCCGCCCGGGGCGAGCTTGTCGAGACAGAAGGCCTTGAGGCCGGCGCGTGCCGCGTCGGTGGCGGCAGTGAGGCCCGCGGGGCCGGCGCCGATAACAATTACGTCGTAGGAGGGAGGTGCCATGTATCCTTACCTAAATCGCGCTCACCCTAATGGGCTCATCGTCCCTTGAACACGGGCTTGCGCTTCTCGATGAAGGCGCGCATCGCCTCCTTGGAATCCTCGGTGCCCTGCAGGTTCACCGTCATGTTCTGCTCGAAGCGATAGCCGTCGCGCAGGGTCATCTCCTCGATCGTGTTCAGCGCGTGCTTCGCCGTGACGCTGGCGATCGGGCTCTTGGCGGCGATCTGGCGGGCGAGGTCCATCGCGGTGTCCATCAACTTGTCGTCGGGTACGCAGGCCTCGACCACGCCGAGCCGATAGAGCTCGGGACCCGGCACGCGATAACCGGTCAGCATCATGCGCCGCGCCCGCGAATGGCCGAACAGGCGCATGGCGTGGCGCCCGCCGCCCATCAGGCCGACATCGATCTCGGGCAGGCCGACCGAGGCGCTTTCGCCGGCTACGAGGATGTCGCAGGAGGCCGCGACGGCGAGCCCGGCGCCGAGCGCCGGGCCGTTGATGGCGGCGATCACCGGCTTCTTGCATTCCATGATGGCGTGGAAGCATTCGCGGGCGTAGCGCATGCCGCGCCAGGCGTCGCCCGGTCCGCGCTGGGCGCCCGCGCGGGCCTTGATGTCGACGCCGGCGCAGAAGCACTTGCCCTTGCCGGTGAGGACGGCGACCCGCACTTCGTCGAGGTCGGAGATCCGGTCGAACGCGCGGATCATCTCATCCTGCAATTCGGCGTTCTGGGCATTCACGGGCGGGTTGTCCATCGTCACGACGGCGATGTGGTCCGCGATTTGCACCCGAATCATCTTGAGATCGTCCATCCATTTCCTCCCAAGTTTCGTTCAATACACCGCTTGCCAGTGCCCGCGAAAGCATCGTACGTCGCAAGGACAGGGAGCCAGAACAAAGACATGGCGTATTTCACGCAGCAGCTGATCAACGCCATCACGCTGGGCGCAATCTACGGCCTGATCGCCATCGGCTACACGATGGTCTACGGCATCATCGGCATGATCAACTTCGCGCACGGCGAAGTTTTCATGATCGGTGCGTTCATCTCGCTCATCGGCTTCATGATCTGCAACATGCTTGGGATCGGTTCGGCACCGGTCGCAATCCTCCTCGTGCTGCTGCTGGCGATGGCTTTTTCCGCCGTATACGGCTGGTCGATAGAACGCACGGCCTACCGACCATTACGCGGGTCGTTCCGCCTCGCGCCGCTGATCTCCGCCATCGGCGTCTCGATCGCCCTCCAGAACTACGTGCAGCTCGCCCAGGGTGCGCGGCCCAAGCCGGGCGGCCAGATCGTTTCCGGCGGCTTCACGCTCTTCGCCGACGACGGCTTCGACGTTCGCGTGACCTGGCTGCAGATCATCATCGTCGTGGTGACCATCGTGCTGATGGCTGGCTTCACCTGGCTGATCGCGCGTACGTCGCTCGGGCGACAACAACGCGCCTGCGAGCAGGACATGAAGATGGCGTCGTTGCTCGGCGTCAATGTCGACCGCACGATCTCGCTCACCTTCGTGCTGGGCGCTGCCCTGGCGGCAGTCGCCGGCATGCTCTTCCTGATGTACTACGGCGTCATCGACTTCTTCATCGGCTTCCTGGCCGGCATCAAGGCGTTCACCGCAGCCGTTCTGGGTGGCATCGGTTCGCTGCCGGGCGCCATGCTGGGTGGGCTGCTCATCGGTCTGATCGAGGTCTTCTGGGCCGCCTATTTTTCCAGCGAGTACAAGGACGTTGCTGCCTTCGCGATCCTGGTCCTGGTGCTGATCTTCCGGCCGACCGGATTGCTCGGCAAACCGGAGATCGAGAAGGTCTGAACGCATGGGTTCGCGACTGCCCCTGATGCTGAAGGACGCCGGCCTTACCGCCTTCGTCGGAGCGGCACTCGGCATCTTCATCGTTGGCTTCCGTACCGTCGATATCGGACGGGGGCTCACCTTCGACTACCACCTCGTCGATCTTGCCGTTGCTGTCGTCGTGATCTTCCTGGGGCGCCTCGGCCTCTCGATGGCGGCAAACGGTCTGCGCTGGCCGGCGATTGCGCTGGGCGCAGTCATGATCGCGGCCGGCGCCTCGCCGATGCAACTGCCCTCGGGCTTCCTGCACTGGTTCGTGGCGCTGGGCGGCGTGCTTCTCGTCATCCGCGCCATCTGGCCCTGGGCCAACGAGGCGGTGAACGAAGCCTCGCGCACGCCGTCGGGGCAGGCGATTTCCCGGGCCGGCGCCAAGTGGTTCGGCTGGATGCTGTTGGCGGCGGCGGTGCTGCTGCCGTTCTCGCCCTTTGCCGATCAGAAGACGATGGATCTCGGCGTCCTGATCCTGACCTACGTGATGCTGGGCTGGGGGCTCAACATCGTCGTCGGTCTCGCGGGCCTGCTCGACCTCGGTTACGTCGCCTTCTATGCCGTCGGCGCTTACTCCTATGCGCTGCTGAGCACGCAGCACGGTCTTGGTTTCTGGTCGGTGCTGCCGCTCGCCGGTATGATGGCGGCGCTGTTCGGCGTGCTGCTGGGTTTCCCGGTACTCAGGCTGCGCGGCGACTACCTCGCCATCGTCACCCTGGGGTTCGGCGAAATCATCCGCCTGGTTTTGCTCAACTGGTTCGACCTGACCAACGGGCCCGCCGGCATCGGCTCGATTCCCGGGCCAACGCTGTTCGGGGCGGTGTTCGCGGAAACGGCGCCGGCTGGAAAGCAGACCGTGTCGGAAATGCTCGGCATTCCGTTCGACGGCAATCACCGGCTGATCTTCCTCTACTACATCATCCTGATGCTGGCGCTGATCACCAACGTGTTCACCCAGCGGATGCGCCGCCTGCCGGTCGGCCGCGCCTGGGAAGCGTTGCGCGAAGACGAAACCGCCTGCCGGGCGCTGGGCATCAACCCGACGAACACCAAGCTCACGGCCTTCGCCATCGGCGCGATGTTCGCAGGCTTCGCCGGGTCGTTCTTCGCCGCCAAGCAACGCTTCATCAGCCCCGAGAGCTTCGTGTTCATCGAGTCGGCGATCATCCTCGCCATCGTGGTGCTGGGCGGCATGGGCAGCCAGATCGGCGTGGTGCTGGCCGCCGTCCTTCTGATCGGCCTGCCGGAGTGGTTCCGCGATCTCGGCAACTACCGCATGCTCGCGTTCGGGCTCGCGATGGTGCTGATCATGGTGTTCCGTCCGCGCGGGCTGGTTGCCCATCGTGAACCTTCGATACGCCTGCATCCCGCTGGGTCGGGAGGGAGTGGATGAGCGTGGCCACCGCCACACCGCTCATCGAGGTCGAACACCTCACCATGCGCTTCGGCGGCCTGGTGGCGATCGACGATGTCTCCTTCACCGCCCGCCCGCGCGAGATCACCGCGATCATCGGTCCGAACGGTGCCGGCAAGACGACGGTGTTCAACTGCATCACCGGCTTCTACAAGCCGACCGTCGGGCGGCTGACGTTGCGCGGGGGCAGGGGTGAGTTCCTGCTGGAGCGCATGTTGGGCCACGAGATCGGGCAGCGCGCGAAGGTGGCGCGGACCTTCCAGAACATCCGGCTCTTTCCCGGCATGACCGTGTTGGAGAACCTGCTGGTCGCGCAGCACAACAAGCTGATGCGAGCGTCCGGCTGGAGCCTGCTCGGCCTGCTGGGGTTTGCCAGCTATCGCGACGCCGAGAAGGCCGCGGTCGAACTGGCGCGGCACTGGCTGGAACGCATCAGGCTCCTCGCCGACGCCGACCGGCCAGCCGGCGAACTCCCGTACGGTGCGCAGAGGCGGCTCGAGATCGCCCGCGCCATGTGCACGGAGCCCCAGCTGCTCTGCCTCGACGAGCCGGCCGCCGGTCTCAATCCGCGCGAGTCGGCGGAACTCAACGAACTCCTGGTCTCGATCCGCGACCGCGACGGCATCGGCGTGCTGCTGATCGAGCACGACATGAGCGTGGTCATGAACATCTCCGACCACATCGTCGTGCTCGACTATGGCCGCAAGATCGCCGAGGGCGACCCGGCGGCGATCAAGAACGATCCCGCGGTCATCCGCGCCTACCTCGGCACCGACGACGAGGCTATCGATGGCTGAGACGTCGATCCTGTCGGTGAGGGGGCTGACCACCTTCTATGGCGCGATCCAGGCCCTGCACGGCGTCGACCTCGACGTGGTGCGGGGCGAGATCGTGACCCTGATCGGCGCCAACGGAGCCGGCAAGTCGACCCTGCTGATGACGATCTGCGGCAATCCACGGGCGCGCTCGGGAAGCATCCGGCTCGACGGTGAGGAGAT
>CALROF020000190.1:0-13365 GCA_943369775.1 Reyranella massiliensis 521 | reverse complement strand
GATTCATGTCCCTGATGTCGACGGGTGCTGCTTCCTTGCGGCGCGGCCTCCTGCGTCTGACGGGGACCATCGCCGGCGCCGTGCTCGGCTTCATCATGGCGCGCTGGCTGCCCTACGATCACCTCGCTCTTTGCTTGTTTCTTGCCCTGACGACCGCGTTTGGCGTCATCGCCATGCAGGTCAGTCCTCATGGGCTTGCCTGGTTGTTTATGTCGATCACGTCGAGCCTGGTGTTGCTGTCGAACTTGAACGACCCGACGCAGGCCTTTCAGCTCGCCGTCTATCGCGTGATCGACGTGGCCGTCGGCGTCGGCTCGGCAATTGTCGTCGCCAATGTCCTACAGGACTGGCATGCCGATCCTCCGCCCACCGCACCGGGATGGCGCCATCTGCTGGGCGCGCAATGGCCAGCGGTGTTGCATGGTATCCGATCGGCAATTGCCGTCGTCGCCGTGCTGGAGATCTGGGTCATGATCGACCTGCCGGATGTGACAGAGATGGCGGTTACGATCGCGGTGGTGATGGCCGCGCCCTTGATTGCGGACGGCGGCGTCGGCACGCGACATCAGGTTGCCCAGAAATCGTTGCATCGTTTCATCGGCTGCCTGTTCGGCGGCGTCGTGGCGTTGGCTTGTCTTGCCCTGCAGGTCGAGTCTTTCATTTGGTGGCTTGCCATGATCGCCGCGGTGGTGTGGGTCGGCATGCACATCCAGGTTGGCAGGCACGGCGTCGGCTATGTCGGCACCCAGTTCGCCTTCGTCTTCGTCATCACCATGATCCAGGGGCTGTCGCCGCCTGCCAGCATCATGCCGGGCATCGATCGGTTTGTCGGTATTACCGGCGGACTCGGCATCCTGATGCTCGTCTCGCTTCTCCTGTGGCCGAGCGCGGAAGAGTTGAAGGAAGAGCTGAAGCCCTAACGCAGTCGCTGGCACAATGCTTGCACGATGCCTGCCGTTTCGGAGCGCGATCCATGCAATTGGCAAGGAGGCGTAGTCCGATGCTGCACTTGCTCACGCGACGCCAATCGTTAGGTTGCAAAGATGAAGAGCGACGCGCCCCCGCCGGTAGACCGGACCCTGCGGGCCATTCTTTCCATCATCTTTTCAGTCCTTTGTTTTTCGGTCCTGAATGCAATCTCCAAGACACTGAGCCAGACCTTTCCGGTCGTCGAGGTCATCTGGGGCCGTTATATCTTCGCCTTCATCTTCATGCTGGTGCTGTTTCTGCCGCAGAGCGGGATGAACCTGTTTCGCTTGCACAATGTGCCGAGCCAGATCGTGCGCGGTCTGCTGCTCTTCTTCTCGTCGTTTCTATATTTCCACGGCATCGTCTATCTGCCGTTGGCGACGGCGGCCTCGATCTCGCTGACCAGCCCGCTGGTGGTGACGGCGCTTTCGTCGAAGTTCCTTGGAGAGCCGGTCGGCCCGCGTCGCTGGGCGGCCTGCGCCATCGGCTTCATCGGCGCACTGATCGTGGTGCGACCAGGGCATGCGCACTTCGAATGGCATTCCCTGTTGATCGTCGCCAGCACGCTCTGCAGTTCGCTCTATCAGCTCTTTTCACGGCGTTACGGCCAGACCGAACGGCCCGATGCGTCGGCCACCATGGCGACAATCGTCGGCACGGTGGCGGCTGCTCCTCTACTACCGTTCGATTGGGTGACGCCGACGCTCGGCTTGCACTGGCTGCTGTTCGTCGGCATGGGCGTGATGGCAGGCGTAGGGCACTATTTCCTGACGATCGCCTACAGTCAGGCGCCGGCTGCGGTCGTAGCTCCGTTCAACTACATGCAACTTCTGGGGGCAGCGCTCCTGGGCTACCTCGTGTTCCAGGACGTTCCCGACTTCTGGACCTGGATCGGCGCCGGGGTGATTGTCTGCTCCGGTCTCTACCTCGGCCATGTCGAGCGCCAACGCATCAGGTCGGCGCTGAAGCCCTGAGGGCATGTCCGCGATGGCGGATCGCTACTGCGCCGAGGTGATGCGTCCGATGAAGAATCCGTCGAGCCCGCCGCGATCCGACCACATCGACGGCAGGGTGCGGATGTCACCATCTTTCGTGATCGCGGCTTCGAGGCCCGGCACTTCCGCAGGCTCGACAGGCAGGCGGCGCAGCCGCTTGTCGCGCGCCAGCAGAGCTTCGAGGCGGGCAAGGCCTTCCTCTTCCTGCAGCGAGCAGACGGCATAGACCAGCGCACCGCCGGGCTTCAGCAGCTCCGTGGCACGCAACAGCAGTCGGTCCTGGGTAACGGTGAGGCGATCGACATCTTCCTCGTCCTTCAGCCAGGCGATGTCGGGATGGCGGCGCAGAGTGCCGGTGCCGGAGCAGGGCGCATCAAGCAGCAGGGCATCGAACGTCCGGCCAGGCGCCCACTTGCTGGCATCGGCCGTCACGAGTTCCGCTGTCAGCCCGGCCCGCGTCAGGTTCTCGCCGAGCCGTGTCATGCGGCGCGCGGAAATGTCGACAGCCGTGACCTCCGCACCGGCAGCGCAGAGCTGCATCGTCTTGCCGCCGGGGGCGGCGCAAAGGTCTGCCACGCCCTTGCCGGCAATATCACCGAGCAGGCGTGCGGGCAGGGTGGCAGCAGCGTCCTGCACCCACCACGCACCCTCCGCGAAGCCCGGCAATTCAGTGATCGCTCCACCGCCGAAGCGGCGCAGGGTGCCGTTCGGCAGCTTCTCCGCTTCGAGCTGGCCGGCCCAGAAATCGGCATTGGACCGCGGCGTCAGGTCGAGCGGCGCTTCGATCAGGTGCGCGGCTGCAATGGCGCGGGTTTCTTCTTCGCCATAGGCCTCGGCCCAGCTCTCCCACAGCCATTGCGGTGTGTTGAGGCGAGCAGGGTCGCGATCGCCCATGAGGGCCGAGCCGTCGCGGCTGATACGGCGCAACACGGCGTTGGTCAGGCCCTTGAGGTGCGGCAGGCGGGCATCTTCGGCCAAACGTACCGAGGTATCGACCGCAGCATGCGGCGGCGTGCCGAGGAAAAGAAGCTGGGCCGCACCCAGGCGCAGTATTTGCTTGCCGGTCGCGTTGGCGCCTTCCAGCGGCCGTACTATGAGGCCTGCCAGAACCTCCTCGATTTCGCCCAGCCGGCGCAGGGTCGTGGCCAGCAGCAGGCGTACGAAAGCGCGGTCGCGCGGATCCAAAGCGGCAAAGCCCTGATGTCGCGCCAGCGCGTCGTCGAGCGGTTGTCCCTTGTCGAGGCAGGCGGTCAGCACATCCAGTGCGGCACGCCGGGAAGCGAGCGGAGTAGCATCCATTGCGCCGCGCTATAAACCCAGCCGGCGCGCTTGTCATCGCCCAGCATGGTTTGGCGAACGAACTGCCTGGTTGCCGACGTCGCCTTTGCGTCGGTCGGCATGGCGTCCTGCCTTTCATTGTGACTGATTTGCTGCGACTGATTATCCGCGCAGCCCTTCCCCTGATCGCACTCTGGCTGCCCAGCCGGCTGTGAGGTTACTGTGCCGGCCGAAAGGATTCCGGCATGAAAAGCGTTGGCTCGTTCTTCGGAGACTGGTGGCGGCTCACCATCCCCTATTTCCGCTCCGAGGAGCGCTGGATCGCGCTGATTCTGTTGGCGGGAGCGATCGGGCTGACCCTGGCCAGCGTCTCGGTGAGCGTAGCCTTCAGCGAATGGAACCGGCGCTTCTACGACTCCCTGCAGAACAAGGACGAAGCGGCTTTCTGGACGGAGATGATCAGCTTCGGCTGGATCGCGGCACTTGCCATCTTCTTCGGTGTGGCGCGTGGCTTGGTCAGCCCGTACCTGCGGCTGCGCTGGCGGCGATGGCTGACCCGCCACTATCTCGGCCACTGGCTTGACGGCCGCGGCTACTACCGCATCGAACTCGCACGCAAGGTCGACAACCCCGACCAGCGCATCGCCGAAGATCTTCGCCTGCTCGGCTTCTACACGATGACCCTGCTGCTGGGCTTCATCAGCGCCGTCGCCACGCTCGTCTCCTTCCTGGTCATTCTCTGGATGCTGTCGGGGCCATTGTCGCTGGCGCCGATCGGGATCGACATCACCATTCCCGGCTACATGGTCTGGGCCGCGCTGATCTATGCCTTCTTCGGCACCTTCTTCGCCAATCTGGTCGGTCGGCGCCTGATCCCGCTCAACTTCATGCAGCAGCGCTATGAGGCGAATTTTCGCTTCGGCCTGATCCGAGTGCGCGAGAACGCCGAGGGAATCGCCCTCTATCGCGGCGAACCGCGCGAAGCCGAAGTCCTCGACGCAAGGTTCACCGATGTCTTCAACAATACCTGGCGCGTGCTGGTGACCGAGCTGCAGCTCGTTTTCTATCAAATCGGCTACGGCCAGCTCGCCATCATCTTCCCCTACATCGTGACGGCGCCGAAGTTCTTCGCGGGCGCGATCACGCTCGGCGTCGTGATGCAGACCGCCCAGGCCTTCGGCCAGGTGCAGTCGGCCCTGTCCTTCTTCATCGACAACTACACCAACGTCGCCGAGCTGAAAGCGGTGATGGAACGTCTGCGCGGCCTGCAGGCTGCCATCGACGACAAGCCGCCCGAGGGCATTGCCGTGGCACCCCAAGCGGGAAGCACCGATGTCGGCACCGCCGGCCTCGACCTCGCGCTGCCCAACGGACAGAAGCTGTTGAAGGACCTGAACCTCGTCCTGCCCAAAGGCACTTCAACCCTGATCTCGGGCACCAGCGGCTCGGGCAAGAGCACGCTGTTCAGGGCATTGGCCGGTATCTGGCCGTTCGGCCGGGGCCAGGTCCGCGTACCGGCAGGGGCGCGCGTGCTGTTCCTGCCGCAGAAGCCTTACATTCCCATCGCCACCTTGCGCGACGCGGTGAAGTACCCTGACGTCGAATCGAAGGCGACGGATGGCGAGATCGTTGACGCGCTGAAGGCGGCGCGGCTTGGCCATCTTGCGGACCGGCTCGACGAGGAGGCGCATTGGAGCAACGTCCTGTCGGGCGGCGAGCAGCAACGGCTGGCGATTGCACGGGCGCTGATCTTCAAGCCGGACTGGCTGTTCCTCGACGAAGCTACGGCGTCGCTCGACGAAGCCAACGAGGCCGCCGTCTACGCCTTGCTGAAGGAACGCCTCTCGGCGACTACGGTCGTGTCGATCGGCCACCGCCCGTCGCTGAAGCAGTGGCACCAGAAGCATCTGGAGCTACGACGGGTGCCGGGTGAGACCGGCAGCCTAGGCGTCGTGACCTGAGTAACGGTCGAAGGTAAGGCCGGGGAGGCGCTCCAGGGCGCGCATGGCAGCGTCGATGGTGCGCGACTTCCAGGCGTCGCGCACCCACCAGGCACCGATATCGATGGTGGCGCTGCCGCCACCGCGCGCCGGCTCGAGCTGCACCACTTTCACTTTCGACGTTTCGGGGCCACCGAGAACGATTGTGTCGCTCAAGGTCGAGAGGTGCCAGCGCGTCGCTGCCTGATCACTCCAGAGGGCAAAGCGCTTGTCGTCCAGCCGGGCAGCAATTGGCTTCGGCGTGTCGAGGATCTCCGGCGTATTCAGGCAGAGATTGACCACACGCCTGGGATCGTCGAGCGGGTGGATGCGCGTATCGTACTGAACCGAGAAGAGTTCGACCTTGCCAGGGGACTGCGCGGCGCGATCGACTTCTTCGTTCGCGGCGAGCCAAGCCGGCATCCAGGGAGCTGCGGCGGCTTCCAGGTTTCCCCAACTCATGTAGAGCTTGCCGATGCCGTCCCCAAAAGCGGACTCGCGGGGCGCCCCGTAGAAGGAGACGCCGATCGGCTGGCCTCTTTCCTTCCAGTTGGCGTAGAGCACGACGTGGCTTGGGGAGTTGGCGTATGGCGAGGATTCGTCGCGGTCGATCTTGCCCGGCATGCCGAGCTTGATCACCAGTTGGGCGAACAGGTCCTTCGGCGGTTGGCCGGTCGCCGCCAGCTCGTAGGCGACGGTCAGGATCGGTCGGTCGGGCCGTGGCGCCGTCACTTCGAGAAAGCGCGTGGCGAAGCCATAGGCGTCGAGGCAGGCAAGCTCGCGGCTGGCATAGCCGGTGCGCTCGAAATCCGTAACGACCTCGTCGAAGCGCGTGCCCCAGGGCACCAGGGTGCCGTCGCCCAGGCGAAAGCCTTTTGTCGTGTCGTCCATGGGCCGCGAGCTTACGCAGGAAAGGCTGGGAAAACGCATTTTCCTGAGGTGAAAGAATACTTGCCTATGAGGAAAGTCCGGCCCATGCTCCCGGCATGGACAAGATTGCCCGCACCACCCAGGACATCGGCCGCCGGCTCCGCGCGGCGCGCGTCGGCGCGGGCCTGACGCTGGCGTCGGTCGCGCGTCAGGCGGGTGTATCGGAAGGCTTTCTGTCCAAGCTCGAACGCGGCCAGGCGGCGGCCTCGATCGCCAACCTGATCCAGCTTGCCGACGTGCTGGGGCTTGGCCTGCACGAGTTGTTCCCAAGCGACGGTGCGCCCGCCAAAACACGCGTCGCCGTGCATCGTGCCGGTGGCGGCGATCTCCAAGAGGTAGCCGCGACCGGCTATCGCTGGCGCCATCTCGGCGGCGGTGCGCCGCTCGATCGTATGGAAGTGTTTCATCTCGTGTTCCCGCGCGCGAAGGGCATGGCGACAACGGTTTCCCATCCCGGCCAGGAGCACTGCTACGTGCTGTCGGGGGAGGTCTTGTTCCATGTCGGGGACAGCCAGTACCGGCTGAAGGCGGGCGACGGCATTCTGATCGATTCCCAGCAACCGCACCGCGCCGAGAATGCCGGTCGTGGCCAGGCGCAGATGCTGATGACGGTGGCCCGCCCGGCCGACGCCTCGGACGTGCCGGATTGGTGGCGTCTTTCTGCGACAACGACCAAGGAGGAAGCATAAGCCATGAGCAAGCATGTTCCCGACACCGCCCAGGCCAATGCCGCGCTGGGCACGGCCCGCGAGGCTTCGCGGCGCGATCATCAACCGTATCAGGTGCGCCATCTCGACGAGATCGACTGGGAAACGATCCGCTGGCCCGGCGAGACCGGCAAGATGCTGTTCCATCCGAAGCCCGAGAGCCCGACCGAGCCCAACGCCGGCATCCTGCGACTCGAGCCGGGGGCTTATCATCCCGAGCACTATCACGGCTTCGCGCAGGTCTGGTTCGTGCTGAAAGGCGAGTTCAAGATCGACGGTCGGCTCTGCCCGCCGGGCACGATGCTATATCACCCCGATCCGCATTTCGAGGGCGAGTTCCACACCGATACCGGCGGCGAGATTCTGATCGTCCAGTATCCCGGTCCGTCGACCGCCGAACGTCCGATCTATGCCGGTCGCTTCAACATGGACAAGCGCAAGTCCGTCGCCGAGGAGCGGGTCGACCTCTGATCTGTCGCCTCGCGGGGAGCGTGCGAAGCAGGCGCTTCGAGCAGAAGTGAAGGCGTGATACAACAACTGCGTGTCGCGTGAGCGTTGCGTTCGCTGGTCGTCTGATCGGGACACGTCATATGCCACGTCTTTTGATATTTGCGACGCCAGCAGCACTGCTCACGCGCGTCTACACGACCGACCATTCCGTGGGCGCGGGCGGCCGCAACATGCGCAAGGACGTGCTGCTGGTGCAGTTTTTCCTGGCCGCCGCTCAGACCAGGCCGGAGATTTCCGAAGGGATCACGCGCGACTATTCACGCGACGGCAGCGGCCGGGACATTCGCCTCTCGATCGACGGCGTTTGTGGCCAGAGGACCATCGCCGTGCTCCGCCGCTTTCAGGAGCTTTACGACACCGGCATCGAAAGGCATGAGCCGGTGGCCATGATCCACGACGCTCGCGTCGATCCGGCGACGCGCACGATGATGGGCGTGCGGCAGGGACACGTCCTCGCCATCGGCCGCCTCAACATGCTCTATCGCGCCCAGTTCGGCGAGAACGCGCATAGCCGGCTGTTCGCCGACCCGCTTTTCCCGCCGGAGCTGTACGACGAGTTCTTCGCGCGTTGAGCGGACGCCCTACCTCAGGCTGGCGTTGATGCGGTCGAGCGCCGACGTGCCGGGGCAAAGGTCTCTCGCCTCGAGCGTGTTCAGCGCCGCGTCGACCGTGTTCAGGTTGTCGTGTAGGTCCTTCGGGCTCGGATCGACGTAGAGCAGGCCGGTCACGACCTCTCCAGCATGCATGCCTTCCTGGACGCGCTTCATGGCGGCGACCTTGTCGGAAGGATCATAATCCTCGCCGAGCTTGCGCAGTCGGAGCAGCGAGCCGTCGTGCTGCTGCACCGTGGTGACGGTGCCCGGCTCGTAGTCGGTGGTGATCTCCTCGCGGCCTTCGATGAAGTCGACGCGGTTCAGCGCTTCGTTGTGCTCGCGCACATAGTCGTAGCTCTTGGTCGAGCCGGCGTGGTTGTTGAAGGCCACGCAGGGGCTGATGACGTCGAGGAAGGCCGCGCCCTTATGCGCCATCGCTGCCTTGATCAGGGGCACCAGCTGGTGCTTGTCGCCCGAGAAGGAGCGGCCGACGAAGGTGGCGCCCATCAGAATGGCGAGCGACACCATGTCGATCGAGGAGTCGGAGTTGGCGACGCCCTTCTTGCTGATCGAGCCCTTGTCGGCGGTCGCCGAGAACTGGCCCTTGGTCAGGCCGTACACGCCGTTGTTCATGACGATGTAGGTCATGTTCACGCCGCGGCGCATGATGTGCGCGAACTGGCCGAGACCGATCGAGGCGGAGTCACCGTCGCCCGAGACGCCCATATAGATGAGGTCGCGGTTGGCGAGGTTGGCGCCTGTCATCACCGACGGCATGCGGCCGTGCACGGTGTTGAAGCCGTGGCTGGCGCCCACGAAGTAGGTCGGCGCCTTGGACGAGCAGCCGATGCCCGACAGCTTGGCAACCTGGTGCGGCAGGATGTCGAGCTCGTAGCAGGCCTGGATGATCGCGGCGCTGATCGAGTCGTGGCCGCAGCCGGCGCAGAGCGTGGAGACGGCGCCTTCATAGTCGCGCCGCGTGTAGCCGGCCTTGTTCTTGACCAGCGAGGGATGATGCAGCCGGGGCTTGGCGATGTAGGTCATGACGCCGCCTTTTCGAACGAGACTACCTTGAACTGACTGAGCTTCTTGGCGATGTCAGTCGCGATGAAACGCGCCGTGATCGGCGTACCGTCATAGTGCAGGACGGGAACCAGCTTGCGCGCGTCGAGCGTGAACTCGCTCATCAGCATGGTGCGAAGCTGGCCGTCGCGGTTCTGTTCAACGACGAACACCTTCTCGTGCTCGTGGATGAACTCCTCGACCGATTGGGCGAAGGGGTAGGAGCGGACGCGCAACGCGTTGACGTGGTTGCCGTCGGCCTCGAGATGGTCGAGCGCCTCGGTCATGGCCGGGCTAGTCGAGCCGAAGTAGATTACGCCGTAGCGTGTCGGCTTGGGCGAAGAATAGCGCAGCGGCTGCGGCGCGATCTTGGCTGCCGTATGGAACTTCTTCTGCAACCGCTCCATGTTGCGGATGTAGACGGGGCCTTCTTCGCTGTAGCGCGCGAACTCGTCCTTTGTGGTGCCGCGCGTGAAGTAGGAGCCCTTGGTCGGATGCGTGCCGGGGTAGGTCCGGAACGGGATGCCGTCGCCGTCGACGTCGAGATAGCGGCCGAAGGTCTTGCCGGCGTCGAGGTCGGCAGCGGTCATGACCTTGCCGCGGTCGAGCACGCGGTTCTCGTCCCAGGCAAACGGTTTGCAGAGGCGATGGTTCATGCCGATGTCGAGGTCGGTCATGACGAATATCGGCGTCTGCAGGCGGTCGGCGAGGTCGAGCGCGTCGGCGGTGAACTCGAAGCACTCGCGCGGATCCTCGGGGAACAGCAGAACATGCTTGGTGTCGCCGTTGGACGCGTAAGCGCAGGAGAGCAGGTCCGACTGCTGCGTGCGCGTCGGCATGCCGGTCGAAGGTCCGCCGCGCTGCACGTTGACGATTACCGCCGGCACCTCGGCGAAGTAGGCGAGGCCGATGAACTCGGTCATCAGCGAGATGCCCGGGCCGGACGTCGCGGTGAAGGCGCGCGAGCCGTTCCAGCCCGCGCCGATTACCATGCCGATCGAGGCCAGTTCGTCCTCGGCCTGCACGATGGCGTACTTTGCCTTGCCGCTTTCCTTGTCGTGCCGGAACTTCTTGCAATGGGCCTGGAAGGCCTCGGCGAGCGAGGAGGACGGCGTGATGGGGTACCAGGCGCAGACAGTGGCGCCGCCATAGACGGCGCCGAGTGCGGCGGCACTGTTGCCTTCGACGAAGATGCGATCGCCGACATTGTCGGCCTTGCGGACCTTGAGCTTCACCAGGTCGGGGTCGACATGCTGCTTCACCCAGTCCCGGCCAAGGTTCATTGCCTTGACGTTCGAGTCGATGAGCTTTTCCTTGCCCTTGAACTGCTCGCCGAACAGCCGCTGGATCTCCTTCTCGTCGATGTCGAGCAGCACGGAGAGCGCGCCGACATAGATGATGTTCTTGAAGAGCTGGCGCTGGCGGGCGTCGGAATAGGTGGCGTTGGTGATCGCCGTCAGCGGCACGCCGATCACGTTGATGTCCTCGCGGAACATCGACGACGGCATGGGCTTGGTCGAATCGTAGAAGAGGTAGCCGCCCGGCTCGATCTCCTTCACGTCCTCGGCCCAGGTCTGCGGGTTCATGGCGACCATCATGTCGACGCCACCGCGCCGGCCGAGATAGCCCTTCTCCGTGACGCGCACCTCGTACCAGGTCGGCAGGCCCTGGATGTTCGACGGGAAGATGTTGCGCGGGCTGACGGGCACACCCATGCGCAGGATCGAGCGGGCGAACAGCTCGTTGGCGCTCGCCGATCCGGAACCGTTGACGTTCGCGAACTTGACGACGAAGTCGTTAACGGCAGCTATTGCTTGCGGCATGATTGCCCCGCGTGAGTCATTTCCATGTAGTACTTGCGCATATCCCACGCGCCGGTCGGGCAGCGCTCGGCGCACAGCCCGCAGTGCAGGCAGACATCCTCGTCCTTGACCATCGCGCGGCCGGTCTTGAGGTCGTTGCCGATATAGAGATCCTGTGTCGGATTGATCGCCGGTGCGCTGAGCCGGGTGCGCAGATCCTTTTCTTCACCGTTCTCGGTGAAGGTGATGCAGTCCATCGGGCAGATGTCCACGCAGGCGTCGCACTCGATGCAGAGATTGCCCGTGAAGACCGTCTGCACGTCGCAGTTCAGGCAGCGCTGGGCTTCCTTGAAGGCAAGTTGCGGATCGAAGCCGAGTTCGACCTCGGCCATGATGTCCTTCAGCGCTTCGTGCTTGGGGCGATGCGGAACCTTGAGGCGGTGGTCGATGGTCGGCGCGTTGTCGTAGCTCCACTCGTGGATGCCCATCTTCTGGCTGACGACGTTCACGCCCGGCGCAGGTCGTTCCTCGACATTCTCGCCCTGCAGGAACTTGTGGATCGAGATCGCCGCGTCGTGACCATGGGCAGCTGCCCAGATGATGTTCTTCGGGCCGAAGGCCGCATCGCCGCCGAAGAAGACGTTCTTCTTGGTGCTCTGCAGCGTCGTTTCGCCGAGCTGGGGCAGGCCCCACTTATCGAACTCGATGCCGGCGTCCTTCTCGATCCACGGGAAGGCGTTTTCCTGGCCGATCGCCACCAGGACATCGTCGCATTCGTAGAACTCGTCGGGATCGCCCGACGGGACCAGAGAGCGGCGGCCCTTGGCGTCGTATTCCGCCTTCACCTTCTCGAACAGGACGCCCTTGATCTTGCCGCCTTCGTGCCGGACTTCCTTGGGCACCAGCATGTTCAGGATGGGGATGTCCTCGCCTATCGCGTCTTCCTTCTCCCACGGCGAGGCCTTCATTTCCTCGAAGCCGGAGCGGACGATCACCTTGACGTCTTCACCACCCAAACGGCGCGCGGTGCGGCAGCAGTCCATCGCGGTGTTGCCACCACCCAGCACGATCACGCGCTTGCCGACCTTGCTGATGTGGCCGAACGAAACCGACGACAGCCAGTCGAGGCCGATATGGATGTTGGCGGCAGCTTCCTTGCGGCCCGGCACGTCGAGGTCGCGGCCGCGCGGGGCGCCGGAGCCGACGAACACGGCATCATAGCCTTCGCCGAGGATCTTCTTCATCGAGTCGACGCGCTGGTGGCGGAACTCGATGTTGCCGATGTCGGTGATGTAGCCGACCTCTTCGTCGATCACCGATTCCGGCAAACGGAAGTGCGGGATCTGCGTGCGGATGAAGCCGCCCAGCTTGGGGTCCTGATCGTAGATCACGATCTCGTAGCCCAGCACGGCCAGGTCGCGTGCGACGGTGAGGGAGGCGGGGCCGCCGCCGATGCAGGCGACGCGCTTGCCGTTCTTGGGCGGCGCCTTGGGCATGCTCGCCTTGATGCCGTCGTCGTCCTTGTAGTCTGCGGCGACGCGCTTCAGGCGGCAGATCGCGACCGGCTCTTTCTTGCCCTTCACGAGGGTTTCGTCCTCGACGCGGCTGCGCCGGCACGCGGGCTCACAAGGGCGATCGCACGTGCGGCCGAGGATCCCCGGGAAGACATTGGACTTCCAGTTGATCATGTACGCGTCGGAGTAGCGTCCGTGCGCGATCAACCTGATGTACTCGGGGACGGGCGTATGTGCGGGGCAGGCCCACTGGCAGTCGACTACTTTATGAAAGTAGTCGGGATTGGCGATGTCGGTCGGCTTCAACAGAAACTCCAAGCGGCGGCGGAGCAACGAAACTCAGGTAAATGACAATTTAGATTACCCCAAATGGGGGCGGCATTGGGGGATTATTACCGGTCAGCGTCAAGGTCCCTGTGCGCTAACCATTTGCAAAGTCGCATTAAATCTCCTCACACGCCGGAGGGATTTCGGACGAGTTTCCCCTAGCGGGACGGCCTGTAGGCGCTCGGCGAAACGCCGGCCGCTCGGCGGAACATCGCGCTGAAGGCGCTGACGCTGTCGTAGCCGAGATCTAGGGCCACATCGGTTACCGCCTGGCCACCACCCAGCCGCCCCATCGCTTCCAGAACCCGCGCCTGCTGGCGCCAGGCGCCGAAGGTGAGGCCGGTCTCGGCAACGAACAGGCGTGCAAGGGTCCGTGGGCTAGCATTGGCCGAATGCGCCCACTCTTCGAGGGTGCGCGGATCGCCCGGCCGCTCCAGCAAGGTCGTGCACAGACGGCGTAAACGCCTGTCGCGCGGCATGGGCAGGTGCAACGGCAACGACTGCTCGTGATGCAACTCGTCGAGGATCAGCGCCACGACATGGCCGGCCGCGCCACGTTCGTCGTAATGCATGGGGAGTTCGGTCGCGCGCACGATGAGCTCACGCAGCAGGGGCGAGACCTGCAGCACGCGGCAGACTTCGGGCATGCCGGCAGCCGCATCGTGCCGGAGGTAGAGCGTCCGCATGGTGACATCGCCC
>CALROF020000189.1:0-13382 GCA_943369775.1 Reyranella massiliensis 521 | reverse complement strand
ATCATCCCCGGCGTGCTGTTCGGCTATCTCGCGGGCTACATGTTCTGGTTCCCCAAGGCCTTCGGGTTCGAGCTCAACCGCGGCTGGGGGCTCGCCTCCTTCTGGTGCTGGCTGATCGGATTCTACCTCGCCTTCATGCCGCTCTACCTCCTCGGCCTGAAAGGCATGCCGCGCCGTATGGAGACCTACAACGACCCGACCTGGCAGCCTTATCTGATGGTTGCGGCTCTGGGTGCCGTCGTCGTGCTGTGCGGCATCGCCTCCATGGTGATGCAGCTCTATGTCTCGATTCGGGATCGCAAGCTCACGGCGGATCGGACGGGCGATCCGTTCGATGGGCGGACCCTCGAATGGTCGACGTCCTCGCCGCCACCGCCTTACAACTTTGCAGTAATTCCGACGGTGGGCGATCGCGAACCCTTCCTCGAAGCGAAGAAGAACGGCACGGCCTATCGTCGGCCGGCTTCCTATGCACCGATCCGTATCCCCTCGAATACGCCGGCTGGCGTGATCCTGGGTGGCTTCGCCTTCGTGCTGGGCTTTGCCATCGTCTGGCACATCTGGTGGCTGGTGATCGTCGCGGCGATCGCGATTTTCATCACGGTGATCGCCCGCTCGTCAGACGATCATGCCGAGTTCACCCTGTCGGCCGGCGAGGTGAAGCGCATGGAAGATGAGCGCTTCCGCGAGCTCGGAGGCCGGGCATGAGCGTCGCGCACATGAGCGAGCACGAGCGGGAAGAGGCTGAGACTCGAGAGCAGCGCGCCCTTGGCTTCTGGCTCTACCTGATGGGCGATGCCGTGATCTTCGCCCTGCTGTTCGCCACCTACGCTATCATGATTCCCGGTACCGCCAGCGGCCCGACGGGCAAAGACCTTTTCGACCTGAACAACGCCGCCCTCGAAACGGTGCTGCTGCTGGTCTCCAGCACGACCTTCGGCTTCGCGAGCCTTTCGGTGCGGACCGGCAATCGCAGCGCCGTGATCGGCTGGCTTGCCGTAACGTTCCTGCTGGGCGCGGGCTTCGTCTTCCTCGAGGTGAGGGAGTTTGCCGGCATGATCGCCAAGGGCGCCGGGCCTGACCGCAGCGGCTTCCTCTCGGCCTTCTTCACCCTGGTCGGCACGCACGGCGTCCATGTCACCATGGGCCTGCTGTGGATCCTGATCCTGTCGGCCCAGGTGGCGCTGAAGGGGCTCACCGCACCGGTGGCCTCGCGGCTCTACCGGCTCGGCCTCTTCTGGCACTTCCTCGATATTGCCTGGGTCGGGATCTTCTCGATCGTCTATCTGCCGGGACTGCTCTGATGGAACAGCATGGGCTTCGCAACTACCTGATCGGCTTCGTGCTCGCCGTCGTGCTGAGCGTCATCCCGTTCTGGCTGGTCGCCACACACGCGTTGCCGCCGCAACGCACGCTGTTGATCATCGGCATCGCTGCCGTGCTGCAGGTGCTGGTCCATCTGCGCTTCTTCCTGCACCTCAACTTCACGACCACGCCCAAGGAGAACCTGCTGGCGCTGGTCTTCACCATGCTGCTGATCTTCATCATGGTGGGTGGCAGCTTCTGGATCATGTTCGATCTTCACAGCCGCATGATGACCTGACGCAGCATCGCGGCGTGTCGCTTCGGATTGCCTCGGCATTCGATGCCCTAGCGCCGAAGCCGTCGGACCGGATTCTCGAAATCGGATGCGGGCCGGGGCTGGCAGTAGCCGCCATCTGCGAAAGATTAACGAGCGGTACGATCCTGGCGATCGACCGCTCCGCGACGATGATCGCGGCCGCTCGCCGGCGAAACCAAAATTACGTCCGAGAAAGGAAGGCGACCTTTGCCACGATGGCGCTGGCCGACATGAGCGTCGGCTCGCAGCGCTTCGACAAGGTCTTCGCCATCAACGTGAACCTGTTCTGGCGGGATGCGGCGCGAGAGCTTGCGATTATCCGCAGCATTCTCGCGCCGCGTGGCCGCCTTCATCTTGTCTTCGAGCCACCGACAGCCACCCAAGTCGAGCGCATTGCTAAGGAGACGGTAGCGCGGCTGGAGGCTGGCGGCTTTCCGGGCGCGGTCGTCCGGCAGGGAACCGGAGAGGCCACGCGCCTGATCCATATCTCCGCAGCCTAGAACGACTTTGAAATGCCGATGATGACGCGGCTGGCGCAGTTCTGGGTGCCGAGGCAGTCCTGAACGCTGAGGTTGGTACCGGTGTAGACGGCGGAGAGGTCGAAGCCGTAGACGTTGACGACGACACCGGCCTGCCAGTCCCAGTAGTTGTCGTTGGGGATGCCGTAGTTGGTGAAGCGCTCGACGTACTGGTTGCCGACGTTGCCGAAGACCTTGAAGGCGACGTTCTCGTTGACGCGCAGGAAGGGCAGGGGAACGGTGATCTGTCCCCATTTGTACCAGGCGTTGCCGGAGTTGGCGAAGAAGTTGGGGCTGTATCGGACGGCGGCCTGAAGCTGGGCGACGCCGAAATCGTATCCGGCGACGAGGCCGAACTCGTTGAAGTCGAAGTAGAGGTCGGCGGGCGCGCCGAGATAGTTGTAGCGGATATAGCCGAGATCGAAGGTGAGCTTGTCGTCGAGGGCCTTGAGGCGAAGGCCGGCGTTGAGGTCGATTTCGACGGAGGCGCCGGTGCCGGGGAAGTTGACGTTGGACCCCCAGGCGCTGACGTAGGCGGAGAGGGGAACCTTCTCGGAGACGGGGGCGGTTTCGTATCCGAAGGAGGCCTGGACGGCGACCTGTCGCTGGGTCTGCGAGATGCCGCGATAGGAATAGTCGTTGAGGACGGCGATGCCTGCGGTGAAGGTTCCACCGAACGGGCCTTTCCAGACTTCCTTCTCGGGCGCGGCGGGCGCCGTCGGCGCCGCCGGATCCGGCGTCCCCTGAGCATAGGTGGCAGCGGAACCCAGCAGTGCGAACAGTGCCACCGCCAGACTTGCTGATTTCCTGAACATCTTCGACTCCCCTTGTTACGGAGCGCAAAAGACGCGGGGCCGCCCTAGGAAATCCATGTCGATCGCGCGACTGGGTCATAGGAATTTCATAGGCAATGCGATCCATACCCGGGCGGATCGCGAAATTCCTATGCCGTTCCTATGCCATCGGCAGTTTCGTCGGCTCGAATTCCTACGCGCGAAGCTCCTTCTATCCGGCCGAAGGAGAGTTCCATGTTGGACGTTCTGTTTTTCGGCGGCGGCCTCGTGCTGTTCTGCCTGCTGATCGCTTACGAGCGTCTCTGCAACCGGATCTGAGGACGCATCATGATTCTCGATTACGTCCTGGGCGGCGGCCTCGCCGCGATCCTGCTCGTCTACCTGACCGTCGCGCTGGCGCGCCCGGAAAAGTTCTAGAGAAAGTTCTGAGGCTGCCATGACCATCAACGGCTGGGTGCAGATCGCGCTCTTCGTCGCGCTTCTGCTGCTGTTCACGCGCCCGCTCGGCGGCTACCTCGACAACGTCATGGCGGGGCGGCGTACCTTTCTATCGCCCGTTCTGGTGCCGGTTGAGCGTGGCTTCTATCGGCTGGCCGGCATCGACCCGAAGGAAGAACAGAGCTGGTGGGTCTATGCCCGCGCCATGATCGTCTTCCACATCGTGGGTTTTGCCTTCCTCTATCTGCTACTGCGCCTGCAGGACCTGCTGCCTTTCAACCCGCAGGACATGGCATCGGTGCCGCCTGACCTTGCCGGCAATACGGCAGTGAGCTTCCTCACCAACACCAACTGGCAGAGCTATGGCGGCGAAAGCACCATGAGCTATCTCTCGCAGATGCTCGGGCTGTCGGTGCAGAATTTCCTGAGCGCGGCCACCGGCATTGCGCTCGCCACGGCGTTCATTCGTGGTTTTGCGCGCGCCGACTCCAAGACCCTCGGCAATTTCTGGGCGGATCTCGTGAGGGTTACGCTCTACGTGCTTCTGCCGGCCTGCATTCTGCTCACCCTCTTCTATGTCTGGCAGGGCGTGCCGCAGAACCTCGCCTCCTATGTTGAGGCGACGACTGTCGAAGGTGCCAAGCAGACCATCGCGCAAGGCCCGGTCGCCTCGCAGCTCGCCATCAAGATGCTGGGCACCAACGGTGGCGGCTTCTTCAATGCCAACTCCGCGCATCCCTACGAGAACCCGACGGCCTTCTCGAACCTGGTGCAGATGCTGTCGATCTTCGTGATCGGCGCGGCGATGACCAACGTCTTCGGCCGCGCGGTCGGCGACGAGCGCCAGGGCTGGGCGATCTTTGCCGCCATGGGCGTGTTGTTCCTGGTCGGCACCTTTGTGGCCTACTGGGCCGAGGCCGGCGGTAACCCGCTGATCGCGGCACTTGGCGTCGACAATGCGGCCGGCAACATGGAGGGCAAGGAGGTGCGTTTCGGCGCGCCGCTGTCCGCTCTCTTCGCCGTGGTCACCACCGCCGCCTCGTGCGGCGCCGTGAACGCCATGCACGACAGCTTCATGCCGCTCGGCGGCATGATCCCGCTGATCAACATGCTGTTGGGCGAGATCATTATCGGCGGTGTCGGCGCCGGCCTCTACGGCATGCTGCTGTTCGCCATCCTGGCGATCTTCCTGGCGGGCCTCATGGTCGGCCGCACGCCGGAGTATGTCGGCAAGAAGATCGAGGCGCGCGAGGTCAAGATGACCATGCTGGCCATCCTCTGCCTGCCGCTCGTCATCCTGGGTTTCACGGCGCTGGCCAGCGTCTTGCCAGTCGGTCTCGCCGGCCCGGCCAATGCCGGTCCGCACGGCTTCAGCGAGATCTTCTATGCCTACACCTCGGCTGCCGCGAACAATGGCAGCGCCTTCGGCGGGCTGACGGCCAACACGGTTTTCTACAACGGCACGCTCGCCATCGCGATGATGGTCGGACGTTTCGCGGTGATCATACCGATGCTTGCGGTTGCGGGTTCGCTCGCTGCCAAGCGCAAGACTGCGGCGTCGGTTGGCACTTTCCCCACCCACGGCGGTCTGTTCGTCGGCCTGCTGGTCGGCGCGATCCTGGTCGTGGGCGGTCTCACCTTCTTGCCGGCGCTGGCGCTCGGACCGATCGCCGAGCACTTCGCGATGCTGGCCGGCACGTTGTTCTAAGAGGCGTCATCATGAGCAAAAAAGACAAGTCGCCGTCCCTGTTTGACGCAGCAATCCTCAAGCCTGCGCTGATTGCGAGCTTCACCAAACTCGACCCGCGCTCACTCGCCCGAAACCCGGTGATGTTCACTGTCGAGCTGGTGGCGCTGGCCGCGACTGTGCTGACCGTGCGCGATCTTATCGTCGGCTCGCCGCGCACCGGCTTCGAGATCCAGATCGTGGCCTGGCTGTGGATCACCGTTCTCTTCGCCACCTTTGCCGAGGCGGTGGCGGAGGGCCGTGGCAAGGCCCAGGCCGATACCCTGCGTCGCATGCGCAGCGAGACCATGGCCAAGGTGTTGCTGGGCGTCGGCGACATGTTCGAACCGCGCCGCGCCCATACGCTGAAGGTCGGCGACAAGGTCCTGGTCGAAGCCGGTGACCTTGTGCCGGGTGACGGCGAGATCATCGAAGGCGTGGCGACCATCGACGAGTCGGCGATCACCGGCGAATCGGCCCCTGTCATCCGCGAGGCCGGCGGCGACCGCTCCGCGGTGACCGGCGGCACGCGCGTCCTGTCCGACAAGATCAAGGTCCGTATCACGGCCGAGCAGGGATCGAGCTTCCTCGATCGCATGATCGCCCTGGTCGAAGGTGCCTCGCGTCAGAAGACTCCCAACGAGCTGGCGCTCTCCGTCCTGCTGGCTGGCCTGACCCTGATCTTCGTCCTGGCCGTCGTGACCATCCCGAGCTTCGCCACCTATGCCGGTGGTGCCGTTTCTGTAGTCGTGCTGATCGCTCTGTTCGTGACCCTGATCCCCACGACCATCGGTGCGCTGCTGTCGGCTATCGGTATTGCCGGCATGAATCGGCTGGTGCGCTTCAACGTGTTGGCGACTTCGGGACGTGCCGTCGAGGCGGCGGGCGACGTCGACACGCTGCTGCTCGACAAGACCGGCACCATCACGCTGGGCAATCGTCACGCCACGCAGTTCATTCCCGTGAGTGGCACCAACGAGGACGAAGTCGCCCGAGTGGCCCAGCTTGCCAGCCTGGCCGACGAAACACCCGAGGGCCGCTCCATCGTCGTGCTGGCGAAGGAGAAGCACGGGTTGCGCGGGGTCGAGGTAGCCGAGCTGCATGCCAGCTTCGTGCCCTTCACGGCGCAGACCCGCATGAGCGGCGTCGATCACGAGGGCGCCGTGATCCGCAAGGGCGCCGTCGATGCCGTGATCGAGCATGCACGCTCCCTCGGTATCACGCCGCCGACCGAGGAGGTGAATCGTATCGCCACCTATATCGCCAAGGAGGGCGGCACGCCGCTCGCAGTGTCGCGCAACGGCCAGATCCTGGGCGTCGTCTACCTGAAGGACATCGTCAAAGGCGGCATCCGCGAGCGCTTCGCCGAGTTGCGCAGCATGGGCATCCGCACCGTGATGATCACCGGCGACAATCCGCAGACGGCGGCAGCGATCGCGGCCGAGGCCGGCGTCGACGACTTCCTGGCGCAGGCGACGCCCGAGGCCAAGCTGCGCCTGATCCGCGAGGAGCAGGCCAAGGGCAAGCTCGTGGCGATGTGCGGCGACGGCACCAACGACGCGCCCGCATTGGCCCAGGCCGATGTAGGCGTTGCCATGCAGACCGGCACCAACGCTGCGCGCGAAGCCGGCAACATGGTCGATCTGGACAGTGACCCGACCAAGCTCATCGAGATCGTGGCCATCGGCAAGCAGCTCCTGATGACGCGTGGTGCGCTCACGACCTTCTCGATCGCCAACGACGTGGCGAAGTATTTCGCCATCATCCCGGCGATGTTCATCGCCTTCTATCCGCAGCTCGGCGTGCTGAACGTGATGGGCCTCGCGACGCCGGAAAGCGCCATCCTGTCGGCCATCATCTTCAATGCGTTGATCATCATCGCCTTGATCCCGCTCGCCCTGCGCGGCGTGCAGTACCGGCCGAGCGGTGCCGCCTCGCTGCTGCGGCGCAACCTTCTGATCTATGGCATCGGCGGCCTGATCGTGCCTTTCGCGGGCATCAAGCTGATCGACATCGTCGTCGCGGCCGCAGGCCTCGCCTAGCCGGTTCGCGTCAAGGAGAGAACCATGCTTCGTCATTTCCGTGCGTCGATCGCGACGCTTCTGTCGATGACCATCCTGCTGGGCCTGCTCTATCCGCTGGCCATGGTGGGCCTCACCGGGGCGATCTTCCCCAGCCAGGCCAACGGCTCGCTGATCGTGCGCGACGGCAAGGTCGTCGGGTCGAGCCTGATCGGTCAGAACTTCACCGGCGAGGGCTATTTCCAGGGCCGGCCATCGGCCACCCTGGATACAGATCCTGCCGACGCGACCAAGACCGTGTCGGCACCTTACAATGCGGCGAACTCGTCGGGTTCCAATCTGGGACCGACTTCCAAGGCGCTGATCGACCGCGTCAAGGAAGACACCGACAAGCTCGGCAAGGGCGTGCCGGTTGACCTGGTCACGACCTCGGGCAGCGGCCTCGATCCGCATATCTCTCCGGCGGCGGCAGCCTGGCAGGTAGCACGCGTCGCCAAGGCACGGAGCATCCCGGAGGCCGACGTCCAGCGTCTGGTCGCGCAGCATACCGAAGGCCGCATGTATGGCCTGCTGGGCGAGCCACGGGTCAATGTCCTGCAGCTCAATCTGGCCCTCGACGCGCAGTCCAAGCGGTGACAATGATCGGGCCCCATGGCCCAGGTCGCTGACGACGCACGCCCCTCTCCCGACGCGCTGCTGAAGGCCGCGGAAAAGGAAGCGCGCGGCAAGCTCAAGATCTTCCTCGGCGCCGCGCCCGGCGTCGGCAAGACCTACGAGATGCTGTCGGCAGCACACCGCCGCCGGCGCGAAGGCGTCGATGTCGTGGTCGGCGTCGTGGAAACGCACGGCCGCAGCGAGACCGAGGCCCAGCTCTCGGACCTCGAGGTCGTGCCGCGCCGGACGGTCGAATATCGCGGCCGCACATTCCAGGAGATGGATCTCGACGCCATCCTGAAGCGTCGGCCGGCGCTGGTCCTGGTCGACGAGCTGGCCCATACCAATGCCGATGGCAGCCGCCATCCGAAGCGCTATCTCGATGTCGAGGAGCTGCTGACGGCCGGCATCGACGTCTATTCGACCCTGAACGTCCAGCATATCGAGAGCCTGAACGACGTCGTGGCGCGTATCACGCGCATTCGCGTGCGTGAAACCATCCCCGACCGTGTGGTCGATGCCGCCGACGAGGTTGAGCTGATCGACCTGACGCCGGCCGACCTCATTGCGCGGCTGGCCGAGGGCAAGGTCTATGTCCGCGATCAGGCGCAACGTGCGTTGCGCCACTACTTCTCGCCCGGCAACCTGACGGCGCTGCGCGAGCTGGCGCTGCGCCGCACCGCCGTGCGGGTCGACGAGCAGATGCGCAGCTACATGCGCGAACATGCCATCACCGGCCCCTGGGCCGCCGGCGAGCGGGTGATCGTCTGTCTCGATCCCGGGCCGGGTGCTGCCAATGCGGTGCGCGCCGCCAAGCGCAGCGCCGAAGCGCTCGATGCCGAGCTGATCGCGCTCTATGTCGAGACCGACCGCCACGCCACGTTGAGCGAGAAGGAGCACGCACGGCTTACCGAGGCGATGCGGCTTGCCGCTCAGCTCGGCGCGGAAGTCGTGACCGTGCCCGGCCGGTCGGTCGTCGAGGAAGTGGTCGCCTTCGCCCGCTCCCGGAATGCGACGCGCGTGGTGGTCGGCAAGTCGCGGCGCTCGCGCTGGTTCGAGCTGCGGCATGGGTCCGTCGTCGACGAGCTGGTGCGGTCGGGTTCTGGCCTCGCCGTCGAGGTAGCACCTTCTGCCGAGGCCGAGCAGGCGACCGCTGCCAAGGACTGGCTGCGCGACGTGCCGAGGACGCCAGGGCCCTATGTCGAGGGTATCCTGTCGACGGCGCTGGCGACGGCAACGGGTGTGCTGATCGACCGGCTGATCGAGCTGCCCAACATTTCCCTGATCTATGTCGTGCCGGTGCTGGTGGCGGCGGCACGGCATGGGCTGGTGCCCTCGCTTTGGGTGTCGAGTCTGAGCGTCCTCTGCTTCAACTTCTTCTTCTTGCCGCCGCTCTACCAGTTCACGATCACCGACCCGGCCAACGTGCTGGCGCTGTTCTTCTTCATGGTGGTGGCAGCGACGGCGAGTGCGCTTGCGGCGCGCACGCGCATCCAGACCGAATCGGCACGACGCGAAGCGCGGACCACGGCGGAGCTCTATGCCTTCAGCCGCAAGATCGCCGGTGTGGTCGACCTCTATGATCTTCTGTGGATCGTGGTCACGCACCTCGCGCGATTGCTCAATGCCGAGATCGTCGTTCTCATGCCCGAAGATGGCGGGTTGGTGACCAAGGCCGCGTTCCCGCCCGACAGCGAGCTGAGCGAAGCGGACATCGCGGCCGCCCGCTGGTCGTGGGATGCCGACCGCCCAGCCGGCCGTGGCACCGATACCCTGCCGGGCGGACGCTGGCTGTTCGTGCCTTTCCGCACCAGCCGGTCGGCCATCGCCACGATCGGCGTGCTGCCCAACAAGGAAGGGCGCGAGCTGTCCGCCGGCGAGCGCCGCCTGCTCGAAGCCGTCGGTAACCAGGCGGCCGTCGCCATCGAGCGCGTGGCCCTTGCCGAGGATATCGACCAGGCCCGCTTGGGTGCCGAACGGGAGCGCCTGCGCTCGGCCATGCTGACCTCGGTATCGCACGATCTGCGGACGCCGCTTGCTTCGATCATCGGTTCGCTCTCCAGCGTGCTGAGCTATGGCGAGCGCTATGACGCCGGCACGCGCCGGGAGCTGCTGGCGACGGCCCAGGCCGAGGCCGAGCGGCTGGATCGCTTCGTCGGCAACCTGCTGGACATGACACGGCTCGATGCCGGCGCCATCGTTCCCAAGCGCGAAGCGGTCGAGGTTGGCGACCTCGTCTCGACGACCCTGCGCAGGGCCGGGCCGCTGGTGAAGGGCCACACGGTTTCGAGCACGATCCCGCCGGCGCTGCCGGCCCTGCAGCTCGATTTCGTGCTGGCCGAGCAGGTTCTGTTCAACCTGCTCGACAACGCCGCCAAATACTCGCCAGCAGGCGGCGGCATCGAAGTCGTGGCGCGACAGGAGGGCGGTCGGGTCGAAATCGCCGTGCGCGACGAAGGGCCGGGTATCGCCGAGGGCGATCTTGACCGCATCTTCGAGAAATTCTATCGGGCCGATGCTGGCGATCGCCGCCGCGCCGGCACCGGCCTCGGCCTCGCCATCGCGCGGGGCTTTGTCGAGGCGATGGGCGGCACGCTTATGGCGCGCAATCGAGCGGACCGGAGCGGTGCGGAGTTCATGGTGAGTTACCCGGTGACCCGACATGGCGGCTGACGGCGCCACCATCCTGATCGTCGACGACGAGCCGCCGATCCGACGCCTGCTGCGCACGACGCTGTCTGCGCACGAGCACCGCATCTTGGAAGCGGCGAACGGCGCAGAGGCCTTGTCGGCCATGCGGCATCACCGACCCGATCTCGTGCTGCTCGATCTCGGGCTGCCGGATGTCGACGGCCTGGAGCTGATCGCTCGCCTACGTGGGCTGGGGCACGTGCCCATCGTGGTCCTGTCGAGCCGTGGCGACGAGGCCGCCAAGGTGGCTGCTCTCGATTCGGGCGCCGACGACTATGTCACCAAGCCGTTTGGCGCCGAAGAGCTGATGGCACGTATCCGTGCCGCGCTCCGGCATCGCCTGCAGGAACAGGGCGCGGAACGAACCTTTGTCAGCGACGATCTGAAAGTCGATCTGGTACGCCGCCATGTCGAGCGCAGTGGCGACGCCGTCAAGCTCTCGCCTAAGGAGTACGACATCCTAGAGCAGCTCGCGATTCATGCCGGCAAGGTGCTGACGCACCGCCACCTGCTGCGCGAGGTCTGGCACGATGAGTCGGTCGATCCGCAGTACCTGCGCGTCTATATCCGTCAGCTCCGCCAGAAGATCGAAGCCGACCCGGCTTCGCCCCGGCACGTGCTGACCGAGCCGGGCGTAGGGTACCGGCTGGTCTGAGTTACTTCGGGAGCACGGCACCCGTGGCGACGTTGAGCACCGCGCCATCATCCAGGCCGATGCGATAGATTTCGCGCAGCACGTTGCCGGAGAAACCGAGTTCGACGATCGACACTGTCTTGAAGGTCGTCGCGATTCCCTGTGGCAGGATCTGGTTGAACTCCGCTGAGGTCTGGTTGAACGCCGCCTGGGTCTCGGGCGTGAACTTGGCCATCGAGTAGACCAGCGTGTTGTGCGGATTGTGCGGGCGCAGCTCCTTGCCGTCCTTCACGGTGTTCAGACCGCTGACGCCCACGGTCTGCACCAGCTCCTTGCCGGCGTCGCCCATGGCGGCATAGACCGGCCCGGTGACGCGAGGCAGCGGACCGTCGCGCAGCGGCGTAAGGGCCGTCGTTGCAATGGTGTTGAAGGCCATCATGGCTTCGAAGCCCGGACCTTCCTTGACGATGCCGAGGTCGAGCCACCAGGGGTGCCCCGCGCCCTTGGCCGCTTCCGTCGTGTAGAAGGTCTTGAGCGTCAGGTTCAGCACCGGCGGCAGCTTGGGCATCGCCTTCAGCATCTTCTCCGGCGTCGTCGGATCGGGATTGTGAATGTGCAGCACGGTGACGTGCGGAATGTTGAAGCGCAGCGCTTCGTCGATGAGATTGGCGTTCAGCAGCTTTTCACGCAGCAGGCCGCCGATCGTGATGGCCAAGACATCGTTCACTTCCTTCGGCAGGGTATAGACCAGTCCGAAGGTGCGTTTGTGTTCGCGGAAGGTGGGCGAAGTCAGCGCACTGTTGTCGATCCCGGTCTGTGCCGATGCGGTCTCCGCTTGGAGCATGGTGAGACCGGCAATAGCGATGGCCGCCGCACGGCCAAACAGTTTGAGCCTCATGATATCTCCCCTCGATAACGGATCCCTCGGCAACGCTAAGTGCATGGTGGCGGAAACGCTACCGGAATGTCGAAGGGGACGGCTCGAGGATGGTCAGGCGGCACGAGGCTGATGAGGTTGTGAGGCGGCAAAACGTAGGGCAGTGACGCGCTCCGCGGTCTCCACGGCTGCCAGCACATGCGCCAGCTTTTGGTCGTCCAACGGGCCGAGCGGCGTCAGGGGCAGGCGCAGCCCATCGCCCATCAGGCCTAGACGGTGCAATGCCCGTTTGAGCGGGATCGGATTGGCTTCGAGGAAAAGCGCCGCATGCAACGGCGCCAGGATCCGCTCGAAGCGCGCAATCTCGACGGCATCGCGCGTATCGCAGGCACGATGGAGAGCGGCACACAGGGCGGGAGCGACATTCGCTGTGACCGAAATGCAGCCGTCGCCGCCGGCCAGGCGAAAGGCTGCCTGGGTCGGGTCGTCGCCGGACAGCAGCAGAAATTGTGCGCCCAGCCGACGGCGCAGGCGTGGTACGCGCGGGATGTTGCCGGTGGCATCCTTGAGGCCCAGGACTCGCGGCAGGTCAGCGAGGCGGCGGACCGTGACGTCCGCCAGCGCGCATCCCGTGCGCGATGGCACGTCGTAGAGAATGAGGGGCTGGCCCACGGCATCGTGGATGGCCTTGAAATGGCCGACCAGGCCGCTCTGGCTGGGCTTGAGATAGAAGGGCGTGACGCACAGCAGCGCCGAGGCACCGGCCTTCTCTGCCGCCTGCGCAAGCTCGATGGCCGTCTGCGTGTTGTTGCTGCCCGCACCGGCGATGACCGGGACGCGACCGGCGGCTGCGGCCACGGTCCGCGCAACGACAAGGCGGTGTTCGTCCGGCGTAAGCAGGGGCGCTTCGCCTGTTGTGCCGCAGGGGACGAGAGCCGAGGTGCCGTGTGTGATCAGACGTTCGCACAGTTTTTCGAGCGCCTCGATGTCGACTTTGCCGAACCGATAGGGCGTGGGAAGTGCCGCCGTCGAGCCGCGGGCGCGCGTGACGATATCGAACATGATTGGCTCCTAAGCGGCCAGGCGGGCGGACTGAATAGGGGCGAGGACCAGACGGCGCGCCACGTGATCGAAGGAGACGACGTCGAGCCCGGCGGCAAGAGCATGTGTACGAATGGCGGCAAGGCCGTTGGGGCAGGGGCAATCGGCGCCCTCGACGATCACGCGACCCATCGTGCCGGTACGGTTGCGCGCGGCTTGCAGGGCGTCGTGGAGCTCGTCTTCGTTTGCGACATCGACGATCCAGGCGAGGTCGGCCGCTTCGCGGTCGGGCGAAGCTGTCCCTGGCCGCAGACTGCGCACGCAGGCACAGCCGCGATGCATCAGGGCGAGAACGACGGAGAGGGTG
>CALROF020000188.1:0-13409 GCA_943369775.1 Reyranella massiliensis 521 | reverse complement strand
GCTGCAGGTTCACGCCGAGACCGAGGGCGTCGACACGGCGGGCCGCTTCGAAGACGACTGTCTCGATGCCCGCCTCATGAAGGCTGAGCGCCGTCGTCAGTCCGCCAATTCCACCGCCAACGATGATGACCTTCATGCCAGCCCCCACTCCCACTCGCTGCACTAGGCGTTCGTTGCAGTACGACTAAGCCTTGACGGTATTACCGTCCAATGAAAATCTCGGCATTCGCTATTACTGAATGGTTATAGGTATTGATCGATGGCCACGCTCGACTGGTACATCCGCGCTGGCATGAAACTGCGCCACCTGCAGATCCTGGTGGCGCTCGACGATCTTGGAAAAACCGGCAAAGTCGCAGCGCTCTTCAACGTCTCGCAGCCCGCGATCTCCAAGGCAGTCAGTGAACTGCAAACGGGCCTTGCGACGAAACTGTTCGAGCGGACGCCGCGCGGCCTCGTGCCGACGCCAAGTGGCGAGTGCTTGATTCGGCACGCGCGCACGCTCCTGGCGACGCTGCGCGAAGCGGGCGAAGAGCTTCACGCCATCACCCACGACGCACCTGGCAAGATCCGCATCGGCGTGCTGCCGGCGACTGCGGCGGCGCTGCTGCCGGCTTGCCTGGTACGTCTGAAATCGACGTCGCCCGCCACGACGGTGTTCGTCCGCGAAGGAACGATGGACACCCTGCTGCACGAACTCCGCGGCGGCGACATCGAGATCGTGGTCGGCACATTGCCCGGGCAGAAGGCCGGCGCTGGCCTCGACGAGGAAGAGCTCTATGGCGATCGCACCAAGCTGGTAGCACGGCCCAAGCATCCGCTCCTGCGCCGGCGCACCGTGCAATGGTCGGACATGGCGCGCTATCCCTGGGTGCTGCCGCCAATCGATTCACTCTTGCACGATTCGTTGATGGACGCCTGCCGGCGCAACGGCATGCCGGCCCCGGTCAGCGTCGTCGAAACGCTGTCGGTTTCCGTAATACGGGAATATCTCGCGACATGGGATGCAATCGCCTCGCTACCCGAATCCCTCGCGTTGCGCCTGGAGATGCAGGGCGCAATCACACCGCTGCCTCTCGACCTACCACCTCTGGTACGCCCCGTGGGCATGACCTGGATGCGGTCGCGAGCACAGACGCTTTCTGCCAAACTCTTCATGGAATGCATGCGCGCCGCGGCAGCGGAGGCCGTGCAGTCCATACCGCGCTGACCGGCATCAGCGATCAGCTGTTGGTGCGCCAGCCGCCTCGACATTGAATTCTAGGATGCAGGTATGCCCCGGAGAGGTCTTTCCCTCCGGGGTCGTCATGCATTGGCTACTGGCCTGCGCGATTCTTCGCCATCTCCTGGATCTTCCTTTTCACGGCATCGAGATTGAACGAAGCGGGGTCCTGCATCGGCGGATAGTCAACCGCCGTAAGGGCCAGCTTCTCGACCGCTTGTTGGACCAGGACAAAGCGCCAGAACTCACGAGCGAAGAAGTCGTTCATGTAACCGCCACCCTGGTTGTTGAGGCTTTCTCCGCGGAGCGACGCCAGCCGCTCGAAGGGATCCTGGCGCAGGTTGGTCAATATCGGCATGTCCGTCGTGATCTTCTCTCCAGGCCAACCATAGGGCTGCTGGAAGAACGTGAACTTCATATCGTCCATGCGGACGGCACCCAGTGCCGGCCCACCGAAGTAGAAGATCTCGCGGCGCTTGGTTGGCCCCTTGCCGGTGAGCAAGTCCATCTGGTTGTAGCCATCCAGATGGTTCTTGTACGTGCGATCACCGAGCTTCACGCCCTTGAGAAGTTGATCGGTGATGTTGGGGTTGCCCGCCGCCGCCATCAGCGTGGGAAACCAGTCGAGGCCGGAGAAGATGCCGTTCTCGACGGTTCCAGGTTTGACTTGGCCCGGCCAGCGGATGATGGCCGGCACGCGGAAACCACCTTCGTGCACGGTCCCCTTAGTGGCTTTGAACGGCGTCATGCGCCGTCCGGCCAGGTGAATACCTCGGCGCCATTGTCGGTCGTGAAGATCACGATGGTATTGTTGGCTTCGCCAATGTCGTCGATTTTCTTCAACAGGGCGCCAACGCAGTCGTCGAGCTGGGCCATGCCGGCCTCCTCGAGGCCGTAGCCGGTCTGGCTGTTCTGCATCGAGCCGTACTTCTTGGACAGGAATGTCCAGACGTGCATACGCGTGGTGTTGTGCCAGACGAAGAACGGCTTGTTGTCCCTCTTGGCCTTGTCGATGAAGTCGCTCGAGGCTTTGACCAACACCTCGTCGAACGTCGTCATGTCGTACTTGGCCTTCAGGAACGGCAGGTCGTGCATGTTCTGGACGTTGGACATGTCCGGGAACGGCGGCAGCGGACCCTCATCGACGATCCTCTGCTTTCCGATCTTGCCCCAGCGCGGCATCTCGGTCGCATCGTCCGTTTCGGTCGCATAGCTGTGGATCAGGCTGCGCGGGCTATTCTTGTTGTAGTAATCCTGGTCCACGGGGAACGAGTACCAGTACGGATCCGACATCGCGTCGAGGTGATACAGATACCCGAAGAACTCGTCGAAGCCGTGTACCGTCGGCAGATACTTGTTGAGATCGCCCAGGTGGTTCTTGCCGAACTGCCCCGTCGCGTAGCCCCTGCGCCTTGAGTGCGCTGGCAAGCGTTGCCGCCTCGGCGGGAATGCCGACGTCGGCGCCGGCCTGGCCGACTGTCGTCAGCCCCGTGCGCAACGGAAGCTCACCGGTGATGAAGTTGGCGCGCCCCGCCGTGCAGCTCGCCTCGGCGTAGTAGTCGGTGAACATCATCCCTTGGGACGCAAGGCGGTCGAGGTTGGGTGTCTTGCCGGCCATCATGCCGCGATGGTAGGCGCCGATATTGAACCAGCCTACGTCGTCACCCATGATGACGAGAATGTTGGGCGGCTTTTGCGCCGGTGCTTGTGCGAAGGCCGGCGCTGCCAATGTGACGCCGAGCGCGAAGGTCGAGGCCAAGAGCCTGGACAGTAGCGATCGTTGCCTGCCGGGGTGGGCTGCACTCATGTGTCTTCCTCCGTAGCAAAGGAGGCCGGTGCGAGTTGCGACCGAGCCGACGCAAACCTCCCGCACCGCGTCGGCAAGGACTATGCAGATTCGACAGAAGCGCGAAGCACGGTGGCCAATGGCGTTTCGCCGAACAGCGCGCGGTAGGCTCCGGCGAAGCGGCCCAACTGCGAGAAGCCGTGGCTCCTGGCTGTTGCGGTGACACTCACAGTCTTGTGATGCCTCTTCGAAAGGGCGGAACGCACCTGGTTCAGGCGCCTGATGCGCGCGTATTCGAGCGGGCCGCAGGCCAGGACGGCCCTGCAACAGATCCTCAACGTCGTCTGCGACACGCCAATTGCTTCGCAGAGGTCGGACAGGCCGAGCCGCTGCGGCTGTGCAGCAAGCGTGTCTTCGAGGCGCACCATAAGGTGGGCACGGCGCAGCTCGACAACCTTACGATCGTTGACCTTTGACGCCGTGAGCATGTTCACGAGGGCGTGAAGCACCTCTTCCTCGACGGAACGCGCAACTTCGCGATGAGCCATCATGTCGGGACTGGCTGCTGCAAGGCGGCAGGCGCGGGCGTGCAGCTGCAGCAGCTCGGTTGTCGTGTTTCGTGCGGGTCGGAGGAGCTGCGCCGTTTCGGGAGGCGCGAAAAGGACGCCCCGTAAGGTCTGGGCGCAACCGGCGAGGTCCTTGGCCAAAATCGAGATCAGTCTCCATCGTAGGCTGGCATGGGCCACATGGTGCAGTCGCTCTCCGCTGCCATGCAGGACGAATTCGCCGCGGCACAACCGACGACCGTCCCAGACAGGTTCGCCCTGCAGGGGAAAGGAGACGAAGATCCGTGACGGGTCGAGCGAGAGGAAGGCGATGCGCGGCGCAACCTCCTCGATCATCACCAAAGTCAGGCGGCGCAGCTTCAGCCAAGTCATGCGCGCCCTGAAGGCGGTGCCCCCCGTCAGCACGAGATCGGCAACGACCCCTGGCAGAGTCCAGCGATAGTCATCGGGGTCGGTGTATGTCGCGGTGCCACAGCTCGTCATAAGCCATTCGTTGCCCGACGAAGTCCGGCAGTATGGCGAATGAGGTCTGGCCGACTATGCAAAAACCCGAAGGGGACGTCGTTCAGCGCGTTTTGGATCGCAGCGTCGCCTCGGGCGGGCGCCTGAGCATCGTCGAGGGCGATTCGCCGAACAGCGTGCGATATTCGACGGAGAAACGACCGAGTTCCCAGAAGCCGTGTTCAGTGGCCACCTCGGTGACCGTCTTCGAGGTGCCTTCGGCGTCGAGCAGGGTGTGGCGCGCAAGATGCATTCGCCGCAGCCAGAGATAATGAATCGGCCCCATACCCAGCCGTTCATGGCAACAGTTGCGAAGCGTGCCCTCTGATGCGCCGATCGCCGCACAAATCTCACCGACATAAACCGGCTCGTATTGCCTGGACGCCAGGAAATCATGGAAGCGGCTGACGATCCTGCTGTGCCATCCCCTTTCGACCTTAGCCGTCGCCAACACAGGTCCGGCCAGACACGCCACCATCGCACGAACCAGCTCCTGCTCGAGCGCGGCGACTGCCGCGGGGCAAGAAAAGGCTGAGGGGGCGGTCCCGGCGAGTTCGCACGTCGCATTGTGCAACATACGCAATTGCCCCATCGCCTCTCCGGTGGGATGCGTCGCGTACGTTCTCGAGGGAGCCTCCAGTGGATGGCCAAGCAACGCTTGGCTTGGCTTGGCTTGGCTTGACGAAGTCGTCGTGCGTCAACGACATGGCCGCCCAATGGGTTGGTCCTGGTGCCCAGTTGTAGATTGTGTCGCCACGGCTGTGCAGCACGATCTCAGACGACGACAGGTCGATGCCGTTGTGATGCATCGGACCATGATCGGTGTCGGACGCGAACAATACGGCGACACGACTTGGATCCAGTGCGGCACGGACAATCGGCGGGGCCGCATGACAGCGGCTACGCTGCATCCACAGCCGCTCGAGATCGACGCGCGTCAACTCAACTTTGAAGCCGCCTCCATGATTGAGCAACACCTCGCAGTCGGCGCCACGAAGCATCGCTTGATAGCGGTCCGGATCGTCGAAGGTGGTGACCCAGCTGGATGGCAAGGCGCGGCCCCCAGGGCGCCAAGCAGGCGCCTGCTTCGCAACAAGCATGGGTACCACAATCTCCGGAAGCAAGTGACAACCACATGCCGCCGAGCACATTTGCCCTCTCCAGCCGGCGACCGATTTGCTGAAACTGCATAGTCAGCCAAGGTTTTCACTGGCACAGAATCCCAAGGCATGGAGCCGTCGGCACCGAATTGGAGCGGATGTCGGTGACGGCGGCGCTAGGCAATGAGTACTTGCCGATATGTCTCTCGTGCTTGGCATTTTTGGCCGACCGCGATTGATCGGCGAATCTGTGGAGCGGCGTGCGCAACACGGGCTGACATGGGTCGCCACAGCACTAGGTCTGAAGAGACGATGCGCGTGCTTGGACGGTTCCGGATTGTCCTCGCGGTCTTGGTGAACGTGGCGCTGGCATCAACGGCGCACGCGCAAACGCCCCACGATGGCCTCCCGGTTCCTCCGACAGCGAAGGCAAGCCCTACTACGATCCAGCGATGCCTCAAGATGACAGTCAACGAGGCCTAGGAGGGTGGTGAACCGGGCTTCAGTCCATCAGCAAGCGCATAACCTGCTCGCGCCGCTTGAGCGCTGGGAGCAAGTGGAGGCCTGACCGATGGCTCTACGTCTATTCGCCATACTGGGACTACTGACCTGTCTGACGATGGCTTCTGGTGCCTGGGCGCAGACCATCAAGGTCGTGGAAACTAGCCCGGTCGATCACTCGATAATTTCGGGTGCGCCGACGGCATTCTTCGTGCGGTTTGACAGGTCAGTCGATCACATCCGCTCTCGGCTTGTCGTGACGCAGGGCAGCCGCGTCGTGGCAAGCTTTCAGCCCCGGTACAAGACAGAACCTAATCTGCTCTTCGCTCGGTCACCGTCCCTGCCAGCGGGCGAATATGCCTTGCACTGGTCTGTCAAAGCGCTGGATGGCGCAGACATCGTTCAAGGTGAGGTGTCCTTTACGGTTTCAGGCGGAAGATAAGCGGCGAATTGGCGTGTACCGCTCGTCTTGCCGCCGACGGCGCCCTGCAATGATGGCGTCTAGAATGACAATCTCTTCGCGTTTCGGTGATCTGACGAGCGATCCACTCCGCCGTGAGATGGGCCGTTACGTTCAGTGATATCAGTTGCTTCCGTTCGTGCTGGAGGACCAAGACGAGAAGCGACCGAAAGCCGACTGTCGGCACCATCGGGAAATCCGTCGCGCCGATGCCCTCCGCATGGTTGTGCAGAGAGGTCTTCCAGGCTTGCGACCGCCCTCGCCCACTCCTCGCCACATACTTGGCGACCGTCGACCGCGCGACCTCAGTCCCGAGCTTCAGCAGTTCATCAAGGATCCGTGGGGGCACCCCAGTCGGACTCGAACCAACACTTCCGTGAGCAGCAGAAGAGGTTCTTCATATCGCGGATCGCGACGTTTAGGCCGTTCCGCTGGCGTACCTGCATTGACAGGCATTGCCTTGCCCTGCGAGTGCCGCAATTCGCGAGATCGTCGACCAAGCATCCAAGCTTTCTAAAGCCAAGGTCGCTCGTGTAGAAGAGTGCAATCGGACTGTCGGAACGAGCTAGAATCACCCGCAATTCAGGTATGCGCTGCGAGGCCCATGAGCAAAGATGTCCTGCTGACAATTCTTATCGTGCTACCATTCGTTGGCAGCGTCCTCGCCGCAACCTTCCGTCCTAATGCGCGCAACTCGGAAGCATGGCTTGCCGGCGGCGTTGCGCTGATCTGCCTCAGCCTGACGGCCATGGCCTATCCAGCGATTGCCGACGAGGGCGTGGTTCGAAGCGACCTCGAATGGATACCCGAGCTCGGTCTCACCTTTACACTCCGACTTGATGGCTTCGCCTGGATGTTCGCCATGCTCGTGACGGGCATTGGCTTTCTCGTGGTGCTTTACGCACGCTACTATATGTCGCCCAGCGATCCGGTGCCGCGCTTCTTCTCTCTGCTGCTCGCGTTCATGGGCAGCATGCTTGGGGTCGTCATTGCCGGCAATCTGATCATCCTGGTGTTCTTCTGGGAACTAACCAGCATCTTCTCCTTTTTGCTGATCGGCTACTGGCACGGAAATGCCAGCGCGCGCGACGGCGCCCGCATGGCTCTCCTCGTTACGGGTCTGGGCGGCTTTGCCCTCTTGGCCGGCGTGATCCTGATCGGCCAAATCGTCGGCAGCTACGACCTCGATATCGTGCTGGCTTCCGGCGAGACCATTCGTGAGCATTCGCTGTATCTGCCGGCGTTGATTCTTATCCTCTTGGGAGCGCTGACGAAGAGCGCGCAGTTTCCATTTCACTTCTGGCTACCCAACGCCATGGCGGCACCAACCCCCGTCTCGGCCTTCCTGCACTCTGCGACGATGGTCAAGGCAGGCGTCTTCCTGCTGGCACGGCTGTGGCCAGTCATGGCCGGCACTCCCGAATGGTTCTGGCTGCTCGGTCTCGCTGGAATGGCGTCCCTCTTGTTCGGCGCGTACTTCGCCATCTTCCAACACGATATAAAGGGCCTCCTTGCCTATTCGACGATCAGCCATCTCGGGCTGATCACGATGCTCCTCAGTCTCGGGAGCCCGTTGGGTGCCGTCGCCGCCATCTTCCACATGATGAACCATGCGACGTTCAAGGCGTCGCTGTTCATGGCGGCCGGAATTATCGATCACGAGACCGGCACGCGGGACATGCGAAAGCTGGGCGGGCTCTTTCGTTACATGCCGGTGACGGCAACCCTCGCCATGGTGGCGAGCGCCGCCATGGCAGGCGTGCCTCTTTTGAACGGATTCCTGTCAAAGGAAATGTTCTTTGCCGAGGCGATCGAGACCCATGTCCACTCGGTGCTCGATACCTCACAGCCCTATGTCGCAGTCCTGGCGAGTGCCTTTGCCGTTACCTACTCGCTGCGCTTCATCCACTCGGTCTTTTTCGGACGCAAGCCGGCCGATCTGCCGCGCGAGCCGCACGAGCCACCGTTCTGGATGCGCATGCCGAGCCTGTTCCTCATGCTTGCCTGTCTCGTGGTCGGCATGGCGCCAGCAGCGACTGTAGGACCTTATCTTTATACTGCTGTAGAATCGGTGCTGGGCCAGCGGACGCCGAAATTCAGCCTGGCGGTGTGGCACGGATTCAATCTGCCCCTGATCATGAGCGCTGTGGCGCTGGTCGGCGGTGTTTTGCTGTATCTGGCACTCAAGGACTATCTGCGTCACAGCCCGGTGGGACCGCCGCTGCTCCGGCTCGTGAATGGCCGACGCCTCTTCGAACGTGGCATCCTCCTGCTGTCCCTGAGATGGGCTCAGTCCGCGCTGAGGGTGCTCAGCACGCGACGCCTGCAACCTCAGCTGCAGATCCTGCTGCTAGTTACGTTCGCCGCGGCACTGGCGCCATTCTCTCTCGGCAGCCTTGGCCTTCAGTGGCCCGATTGGCGCGACATCGATGCGGCGCTCGCGCTGGTCTGGGTGGCGGGCGCCGGCTGTGCGATCGGTGCTGCCTACCAAGCCAAGTATCACAGACTTGTTGCGCTGATCTTGTTGGGAGGTGCGGGGTTGGCCACCTGCATCACCTTTGCGTGGTTTTCCGCGCCCGATCTGGCGCTCACCCAGCTCGCCGTCGAAGTGGTGACGACCATCCTGATTCTGCTTGGGCTGCGTTGGTTGCCCAAGCGCTTTGAGGACATGGATCTTGGGCCAGCCCCGATGTCCACTCGGCTGCGTCGCTCTCGGGATGCAGCCATTGCCCTCGCCGTCGGCGCTGGCCTGGCGACGCTCGCCTATGCCGTCATGATGCTGCCGCTATCCGCCCCGATCAGCAGCTACTTCCTTGAGCGGTCATACCTCGAAGGCGGCGGCCGTAATGTCGTGAATGTGATCCTTGTCGACTTCCGCGGCTTCGACACGATGGGGGAGATCACGGTCCTGGCGGCCGTGGCGCTTACTGTGTACGCACTGTTGCGTCGTTTCCGCCCGGCGCCTGACAATATTGGGTCGCCCGAACAGCAGCTCCGTCAGAACGCCTTCGACGAGGCTGAGCCAGACCGCAAGCCCGGCGATACAATCGGCGACTACCTGCTGGTGCCAGCGGTCATCATGCAATGGCTGTTCCCGGTCATCATCGTCTTGGCATTATACCTCTTCCTGCGTGGCCACGATCTGCCGGGCGGAGGCTTTGTGGCCGGAGTTGCCCTGGCGGCTGCGTTTATCCTGCAGTACCTGGCCTCCGGCACGACCCGGGTCGAGGATCAGCTGCGCATCCTGCCGGTCAACTGGATCGGGCTCAGTCTTTTGCTTGCCGCCACAACAGGCATGGCCTCGTGGCTGTTCGGTTATCCCTTCCTGACCTCGCATTCGCAATATGTCGAACTGCCCGTGATCGGTGCCGTACCTGCAGCCACCGCGCTCTTCTTCGACCTCGGTGTCTTCGGCCTCGTCGTGGGCTCCACGGTACTGATGCTAATCGCCCTCGCCCACCAATCGGTTCGCAAGTTACGCGCCGCTCGAACGACAACTGCCCGGGCTCCGGAGGCATGATGGAGCTTCTTTTCGCGATCACCATTGGCATTCTGGGCGGTTCCGGTGTTTGGCTTCTTCTGAGGCCTCGCACCTACCAGGTCATTATCGGCCTTTCGCTCTGCTCATATGCGGTCAATCTCTTCATCTTCAGCATGGGTCGGCTGCGCTCGGGCGCCGCCCCAATTCTCTCATCGCAGACCGGCAGCCTTGCGGACTATGCCGACCCACTCCCCCAGGCCCTGGTGCTGACAGCAATCGTCATCGGCTTCGCTACGACCGCCCTATTCCTCGTCGTGCTGCTGGCCTCTCGTGGCCTGACGGGTACCGACCACGTCGATGGGCAGGAACAGTGATGGACGGTTGGGCACATCACCTGATCATCGCTCCCGTCGTACTGCCGCTCGTGGCCGGTGCGTTGCTGGCGGTGTACGACGAGCGGCGCCAGTTCCTGAAGGGGCTGATCAATCTCGTCTCGACCCTAACCACGCTCTACGTCGCGATCGTGCTGTTGCAGCAGGCGGACACCTCCACCACCGACGTCTACCTGCTTGGCAACTGGCCCGCGCCGTTCGGTATCGTACTCGTCCTGGACCGCTTGTCGGCGATGATGCTCCTGCTCACCGCCGTCCTTGCCTGCACGTCGCTGATCTTTGCGCTCGCTCGGTGGCACACGGCCGGCTCCCACTTTCACACCCTCTTCCAGTTCCTTCTGATGGGGGTCAACGGCTGCTTCCTCACCGGCGACCTGTTCAATCTGTTTGTGTTCTTCGAAGTGATGCTGGCCTCCTCCTATGGCCTTCTCCTGCACGGTTCAGGTCCGCGACGTGTGCAGGCGAGCCTGCACTACATCGTCGTGAACCTGACGGCCTCCTTCTTCTTCCTTGTGGGGGTGAGCCTGATCTATGGCGTCACCGGCACATTGAACATGGCCGATCTCGCTGTACGCATCCCCATCCTGTCCACCGAGAACCGGATGCTGTTTGAGGCCGGCGCAGCAATCCTGGGAATGGCTTTTCTAACGAAGGCGGCGATGTGGCCGTTGGGCCTCTGGTTGCTCAGCGCCTATTCTGCAGCAACGGCACCGGTCGCTGCGATTTTTGCCGTTCTCAGCAAGGTGGGCGTCTACGTTCTCCTGCGCCTGTGCCCCCTTTTGTTCGGAACGTCGGCCGGCGAAGCGGCCGGCTACGGCGCCATGTTTCTACTCGTGGGTGGCCTGGCAACGATCGCCTTCGGTATCCTGGGCGTACTGGCCTCGCAGGCCATGACACGCATCGCCAGCTTCAGCCTGCTGGTCTCATCGGGAACGTTGCTCGCCACCGTCGGGCTGTCCGACGCCCGGATCACAGGCGGAGCGCTGCTCTACCTGGTCAGCTCGACCCTCACGATCAGTGCCTTCTTTCTCCTCATCGAGCTGATTGAAAGGGGGCAGAATCCAGGTGCCGACGTGATCGCCATTACTGCGGAAGCCCTGGGTGAGGACGAGGACGAGGATCGACTCGAGAAGGAGATCGGCACGAAATTCGCCGCGACGCCCGCCGTCCTCGGTGCCTGCTTCGTCGGCTGCGCACTGCTGCTGATCGGCCTGCCACCGCTTTCCGGCTTCGTAGCCAAGTTGGCGTTACTTGCAGCTCTATTCGCCCCAGCGGAACAAGGCGCGACAGCCGGCCTTCCCACCGCCAACTGGGTATTCATCGCCCTTCTTCTCCTGTCCGGCCTGACGGCCCTGCTTGCACTGTCGCGCGTCGGCATTCGTGCCTTCTGGGCCCCCATCGACGCGGTCGTGCCGCGCATCCTCCTGATTGAATTTGTTCCGGTCATCGGCTTGCTGCTGCTGACCCTTGGTCTTGCCATCAAGGGCGGAAGCGTGATGCGATATATGGACGAAACGGCACGCGCCGTGCATTCGCCCTCGTCCTATATCGATGCGGTGCTAATGGCGCCTCGTGTCCGGCCGGCGGAGGCTGGCCAATGAGTCGCCTGCTCCCTTACCCGCTTCTCACGGCATCGCTCCTGACGATGTGGCTCTTGCTGAACGGACTGTCGGTGGGACAAGTCGTGTTGGGCGCCGCGATCGCCGTCACGGCGTCAAACGTGACGGCTGCCTTGCAGCCGACCAAGCCGCGTTTGAAGCGCTGGTATCTGCTGCCCAAGCTCATGGCGATTGTCTTGGTTGACATCTGGCGCTCGAATCTCGCCGTCGCCCAATTGATTCTGCGCGCCGACCAGACTCGGCGGGTTTCCGGCTTCGTCATCGTGCCGCTCGAGCTTCGCGATCCGACCGGGCTGGCAATCCTTGCCTGCATCATCAGCAGCACGCCGGGAACAGCCTGGGTGGAATATGATTCGACTCAGAACAAGCTTCTACTCCATGTCTTCGACCTCGTCGACGAAGCACACTGGATCGACCTCATCAAGAACCGCTACGAGCGTCTTCTCCTGGAGATACTGGTATGAGCGCAACAATCCTCTCCTGGTCGCTGCTGATCGCCCAGATCGTGCTCGCAATCGCCATGGCCATCGCTTGCTTCCGGATGGTTCGCGGCCCACGGGCACAGGACCGTATCGTTGCTCTGGATGCGCTCTATGTGAACGCCATGCTGCTCCTGTTGGTCTTCGGCATGAGGACCGGAAGCACGCTTTACTTCGAAGCCGCCCTGGTGATTTCGATACTCGGCTTTGTCTCGACTCTAGCGCTCGCAAAGTTCCTCATGCGCGGGGAGATCATCGAATGACCAACGCAGTAGAATTGCCCGCGTGGGCCGCACTCCTGACCTCATTGCTTGTGCTGCTCGGCGCTGGCTTCACCATAATTGGTGCCATCGGTTTGCTGCGGCTAAAGACGTTCTACGAACGCATGCACGCTCCGACGCTTGGCGCGACCTGGGGCACTGGTGGAATCCTCCTTGGTTCCATCGTGTTTTTCTCGATCCTGCAGTCGCGGCCGGTGCTGCACGAGATCCTCATCGCGATATTCGTGACCGTCACTACGCCCGTTACACTGATGCTGCTGGCGCGAACAGCTCTCTATCGCGATCGTAGCGAAGGAAGTCCCGATGTACCGCCACCCTTCAGCGTCAACGGAGAGGCGAAAGCTCGTGCTTCCAATGATTCGCCTGGCTCAATGGATCAGCGAAGCTGAGGCAATTAACCTCGACAGAGCGCGACAGTGCGCGGACGTCGATCGCGCACCCCACATCTGATGTTCTGAAAAACGCGAAATCGGCGCGATGCGGCCAATGAACGCCTTATGTGGCCCTTCAATTCTCGGACAACTCCTACAAGGTCGACTTTATCCGCGTCTTGTAGCCACTGCGCTCGGGCGCCACGCAAGGCGGCCAGCGTCAGTGTCGCCTAGGCCAGGATATTGACGTCCTAATGGATTTCGTCCCGCTCGATGCCAGCTCTGATCTGGGCGGCGATGCCGTCCACCGACAACCGGTTGAACTTGCGGAGAATGCCCCGAAAGTCCGACCGCTGCGTAAGCGCCTCTTTCCGGATCAACGACAAGGCCCGCGCCGCGCGTACTGCATTCACCGACAGATGGGACATCCCTGCTTGTCGCACTGTCTGTTCACCACGTCAGGAGCGTAGCTCGCAGGCGCCGCGCCGTGATCGATGAGAGCCAGACGCCGAGGAAGCAGAACAGCGCAAACACCCAGCCGGACGCCGCGCCGGCGAAGATCCCGGACAGCAGCACGCCGACGGTACAGCCGAGCGAGACCATCGCTCCCCATCCCAGCAGGATGCCACCGAGGAGTCCCCGGGCGACCT
>CALROF020000187.1:0-13616 GCA_943369775.1 Reyranella massiliensis 521 | reverse complement strand
TCTTCTCGCTCGCCTCGCTGGCCCAGCTCGTGGTCGGCAAGCTGATCGACCGCTATCCGCTGAAGAACATCTACCTGCCCATCGTACTCCTGCAGGTGCCGCTGTTCCTCATCGCCTCGCAGGTGACGGACTGGGCGCTGTTCGTGACGGCGATCATGTTCATGCTGCTGGTGTTCGGCGCCATCCCGTTCACCGACGCCATGATCGTGCGCTACATCGACGATCGCATGCGCAGCCGCGTCACCGGCGTGCGTCTGGCCATCGGCTTCGGCGTCAGCTCCATCGTCGTCGCCCTGATCGGCCCGGCGGTGAAGGACGCCGGCTTCCCGATCCTGCTGATGGTGCTGGCGGGCGTGGCGTTCTGCTCGTTCCTGGCGCTGTCGATGCTTCCCAGCGAGCGGGACGTCCACAAGGCTTCCGCCTCGTCGCTGAAGCCGGCGGAATAGCTCCTTTAGAGTTGAATTGCAGGCCGCCCGCGCGTTGCGCGGGCGGCGGCCGTTTGCGATCCTGCCCGGAAATTCAAAAGGGGTGGGAACATGCTCAAGAGACGCTCTGTACTGGTAGGAACTGCCGGCTGGACGATCGTTAGCGCAACGGCGGTGCGGGCTCAGGCTTGGCCCAGCCAGCCGATCAAGATCGTCGTTCCCTATATTCCAGGTGGCGCCACCGACACGGCCGGCCGCATCGTGGCGGAAAAGATGAGCTCGCTGCTCGGCCAGCAGGTGATCGTCGAGAATCGCGGCGGCGGTAACACGATCATCGGCATGGAACTGGTCGCCAAGTCCAAGCCCGATGGCCATACGCTTCTGCTCGGCACCACGACGCTCGCGACCAACGCCGCCCTGGGATTGAAGCAGCCCTACGATCCGCTGAAGGATTTCCAGCCAATCTCGACCCTGGCCGATATCCCCGACATGATCGCCGTCAACAATTCGGTGCCGGTTCGCTCCTATGCGGAGTTCGCCGAATGGGTGAACAAGCAGACGGAGAAAGTACGCTACGGTACTTCGGGCGTCGGCAACCAGCCGCATCTGTGGGGCGAGCTGTTCCGCGCGCGAACCGGCCTCAAGATGGAGAATGTCGGCTACAAGGGCGTCGCCGATACGCTGCGCGACGTGATGGGCGGGCACGTTCCGGTGATCGTCGATGTCGTGCTGCCGACCGGCAATCATGTGGCGGCGGGCCGCTTGAAGGGCATCGTCGTCGCCTCGGCGCAGCGCTCGACCATCTGCCCCGATGTGCCGACCGTCGCCGAGATCGGCATGAAGGACCTCGAGAGCGCAGTGTTCTACGGCGTGGTCGCCCCGGCCGGCGTGCCACGGCCGATCGTCGATCGCCTGAACGGTCTCGTGCTCCAGATCGTCAAGGACCCTGAAGTCATCAAGAAGTTCAGCGAACTCGGCTTCTTCATGACCGGCAGCACGCCCGAAGCCTATCTCGACAAGATCAAATTCGAGACCGAGCGCTGGACCAAGGTCGTGAAGGACAACAACATCAAGGTCGAGGGCTGACCGATCATGGCATCGACATCGGCCGTTCCAGTTCCTGCTTCCCATCTCGATGTCGCGCGTGATGCCGAGCCTGCGACCCGCGCCGCGAATGCTGCGATGGCGGCGCGCCTGCCGTTCTCGGACACCGCGGATTTCGAGGCTGCCCAGCGCGGGCTGATCGCGCCCGTGCCTGGCGGCATGGTGCGTACCGCGGGCGGCACTGTGCTGTGGAACCTCGGCGAATACGCCTTCATCGACGGCGAGCTGGCGCCGGCCACGGTCAATCCCAGCCTGTGGCGCATCGCGCGGCTCAATCTCGCCAACGGCCTGTTCAAGGTCACGGACCGCCTCTACCAGCTTCGCGGCTTCGACATCGCAAACATGACGGTGATCGAAGGCGACAGCGGCCTGATCCTGATCGATCCGCTGACCACCGCCGAGGTGGCGAAGGCCGCGTTGGAGCATTATTGGGCGCATCGGCCGAAGAAGCCGGTGGTGGCCGTGATCTACACGCACAGCCATGTCGATCACTATGGCGGCGTGCGCGGTGTGGTCGACGAGGCCGACGTGAAGGCGGGCAAGGTCGAAGTGATAGCCCCGACCGGCTTCATGGAGGCGGTGTCGGGCGAGAACGTGCTGGCCGGGCCACCGATGATCCGCCGCGCGCAGTTCCAGTTCGGATCGCTGCTGCCGCGTGGCGCGCGCGGCCAGGTTGATGCCGGCCTGGGCAAGGGCGTGGCGCGCGGCACGCCGGGGCTGATCGCGCCGACGCGGTCGATCGTGCAGCCGGTTGAGGAGCATACGATCGACGGCATCAGGATCGTGTTCCAGCTTGCGCCCGAGACCGAAGCGCCGGCCGAGATGCACATGTTCTATCCGCAGCTCGGCGTGCTCAACATGGCGGAAAATGCCTGTCCGCTGCTGCACAACTTCATCCCGTTGCGTGGCGCCGTCGTGCGCGATCCCAGGATCTGGGCAAAGTATGTCGGCGATGCCATCGCTTTGTACGGACCGCAGACGGAAGTCCTGATCGGCCAGCATCACTGGCCGACCTGGGGTCGCGAGAAGGTGATCGATTACCTCGAGGCGCAGCGCGACCTCTATAAGCACATCCACGACCAGACCTTGCGCTACATGAACAAGGGCTGGCGGCCGGCCGAGATCGCCGAGCAGATCGACCTTCCGCCCGGTCTGGCCGAGCGCTGGTCGGTGCGCGGTTACTACGGCACCGTGAGTCACAACGTGAAGGCGGTCTACCAGCGATACCTGAGCTGGTACGACGCCAATCCGTGCAACCTCCATCCGCTGCCACCGGCGCCGGCGGCGCGGAAGTTCGTCGAATATATGGGTGGCAGTCCTGCGGTGATCGCGCGTGCGCGCGCTGACTTCGCCAAAGGCGAGTATCGCTGGGTGGCGCAGGTCATGAAGGAGGTCGTCTACGCCGAGCCAGGCAATCTCGAAGCCCGCGCGCTTTGTGCCGATGCGCTGGAGCAGATGGGCTACCAGGCCGAGTCGGCAACTTGGCGCAATGCCTTCCTCTACGGCGCGCAGGAGTTGCGCCATGGCGTCTTCCAGGTGCCGGCACGATCCACAATGGGTGCCGATACGCTGGCGGGCCTTGCGACCGATGTCTTCTTCGACCTGATGGCGATCCGTCTCGACGCGGCCAAGGCGGCGGGGCAGGCGATGGTGATCAACTGGCACTTCACCGACCGCCAGGAACGACTGGCGCTCACGTTGAAGAACTGCACCTTGACCCACCGCATGGGCGAGGAGACACCTGATGCCAACGCATCGGTCACGACGACGCGCGCGACGATGGACGACATCATGCTGCGTCGAACGACCATTGCCGACGCGGTGGCGGGCGGCGCGATAAAGCTCGAAGGAGACATCTCCAGGTTGTCGGCGCTGTTCGCGATGATGGACCAGCCCGTCGGCATGATGTTCGACATCCTTACACCAGGCGAGGGGCGCTAACTGAGCGGAGACCGCTTGACATTATCCGTGTCGGCCCTTGTGATGCGCACAACAAATGCACGCACAAGCGCGCTTGGGAGGAACGGGAATGTCCAGGACGATGGGTCGGCGCCTGCTTGGCGCGACGGTGGCGGCTGTGGCCGCCTTGGGGTTTGCGGCCTCGGCCGTAGCCCAGGAAAAGAAACTCAAGATCGGCGTCATCTACGACCTCACCGGCCCGTTGGCCGGCGGCGGCTCGGAGCTGCAATACACCGGCGCCAAGATCATGCTCGACAACTTCATCAAGCAGGGTGGGGTCGAGGGCTACAAGATCGAGGCGATCTACGCCGACGCCCAGAGCAAGCCGGACGTCGCCATCAACGAATCGGTCCGCCTGATCGAGCAGGAGAAGGTCGATATCCTGCTGGGCTTCTTCTCTTCGGCACAGTGCGTGCCGGTGGCCGCCCGCGTCGAGCAGCTCAAGAAGTTCATGTGGATCACCACCTGCATCTCCTCGGCGGTGCTGGAGAACAAGAACTACAAGTACATCTTCCGTCCCCAGGCCAGCGGCAATCAGTTCGGCCTGATGACCATGGACTTCATCGCCAACAACGCGAAGGCCAAGTTCGGCAAGGAGCCGAAGGACCTGCGCGTGGCGATCATCCATGAGGACGGCGCCTACGGCGTCGACGTCTCCAAGGGCAACGAGGCCGGCGCCAAGAAGGCCGGCTTCAATGTCGTGCTGAAGGAGGGCTATGCCGCGACCGCGCCCGACCTGTCGGCGATGGTCACCAAGCTGAAGCGCGCCCGGCCGGACGTGATCTTCCATACCGGCTACAACCCCGACATCACGCTGTTTGCCCGTCAGGCGCGCGAGCAGGGGCTGAAGTTCGGCGCTCTCGTCGGCCATGGCGCAGGCTACGGCGTCTACGAGAAGCTCAAGGAAGGCATGGGCAGCGACGTCAACTACGTCTTCAATACCGATCCGATCTCGATCTGGCTGGCTAAGCCCGAAGGCCTCAATCCCAAGCTGCCGCCAGTCATCAAGATGGTCGGTGAGGAGTTCGACAAGGCCAAGCCGGGCGTGGCGATCCGCTCTGCCCATGTCGGCATGGCCGCCAGCAACGTCTATGTGCTGCTGACCGAGGTCGTGCCGCGCGCCATCAAGAAGTATGGCGGTGTCGATCCGGAATCGCTGCGCAAGGCCGCGCTTGAAGTCGACCTGCCCGAAGGCGGCACCATGCTGGGCTTCGGCGTGAAGTTCCCGGCCGACGGCTCGATGGCCGGCCAGAACGAGCGCTCGTTCCCGGTCGTCATCCAGTACGTCGACGACAAGTCGTACGTGGTGTGGCCGAAGAGCCAGGCGCAGCGCGACGCCGTGCTGCCGCTGCCGAAGGGCACGACCTACAGCAACCAGTAGGGCGGGTCCGTCAGACTGCCGATCGGACGTAAACGTCGCGTCAGCGAGGGTATCGACAGTGTTAGTGGTAAATGGGCTGGTGAAGCGCTTCGGCGGCTTCACCGCCGTCAACAACGTGTCGTTCAAGGTCGAGAAGGGCGAGATCCTCGGCCTGATCGGCCCGAACGGTTCGGGCAAGAGCACCATCTTCAACATGCTCTCGGGGACCTTTCCGCCATCGGCCGGATCGATCTCCTTCGAGGGGCGTGAGCTTTCGGGCCTGGCGCCGCATCGAATCATCAATGCTGGCGTTGGCCGCACTTTCCAGATCCCGCGGCCGTTCCGCCGGCTCTCGATCTTCGAGAACGTGGCGCTGGCGGGCTATTATGGTCAGGGCAGCCAGAGCGCCGCCAAGGCCAACGAGGCTGCCGAGCAGGCGCTCGCGATGGTCGGGCTGCCGACCGATCGCAACGCCAGCGTCGACGGGCTGGGCGCGGCAGGCCTGAAGAAGCTGGAGCTTGCCAAGGCACTGGCCACGGCGCCGAAGCTTCTGCTGGCCGACGAGAGTCTCGGCGGCCTCGACGAGAGCGAGATGGATCAGGCGGCCGACATGCTGCGCAAGATCCGCGACGAACTCGGCATCACCATCATCTGGGTCGAGCACATCATGGGCGTGCTGATGCGCGTCGTCGATCGCGTCATGGTCCTCGATCACGGCGAGAAGATCTCCGAGGGCCTGCCGAGCCAGGTCTCGAACGACCCGCGCGTCATCGAGGTCTATCTCGGCACCGACGCCCATTCGACCCAGGCGACGGCAGCCGCTGCCGAAGCACGGCGCTGACGGGGATACGGTACATGCTCGAACTCAAGTCGGTCGACGCAGGCTACGGCAGCTTCCATGCTCTGTTCGGCGTCAACCTCGAGGTCAAGGCGGGTGAAGCCGTCGGCGTGATCGGACCCAATGGCGCGGGCAAGACGACCCTGATGCGGGTGATCTCCGGCCTGATTCGGCCGACCAAGGGCAGCATCGCGATGCAAGGCACCGACGTGCTGACTACGCCCGCCCACAAGATCGTTGGACTGGGCATCGCCCATGTGCCCGAAAACCGCCGGCTGTTTCCGCGGCTCACCGTCGAGGACAACCTCAAGATGGGCGCCTACATGCCGGCGGCGCGCGCGCGCTACGCCGAGCGGCTGGAATTCGTGTTCGACCTGTTCCCGCGCATGAAGGAACGGCGGCATCAGCTCGCCGGCACCATGTCCGGCGGCGAGCAGCAGATGTGCGCCATCGGCCGCGCCCTGATGAGCGACCCGAAGCTGTTGCTGCTCGACGAGCCGTCGGCCGGTCTGGCGCCGGTCGTGGTGCAGCAGGTGTTCGAACTGGTGAAGCGCATCCGCGCCGGCGGCCTGACGGTGCTGATCGTCGAACAGAACGTGCAGCAGGTGCTGCAGGTCGTGGATCGCGCCTACCTGCTGGAGGCTGGCTCGATCCGCACCTCCGGCACGTCGGCCGAACTGCTGGCTAGTGACACGATCCGGCAGGCCTACCTCGGTGTTTAGTTCAAGCGGGCCTCGGGCCGGCACTCCGATCTGGAGAAGGTGATGGGTTCATTTTTCGAGATCTTCGACATCTACCTTCTCGAGGCGGTCCTTAACGGGATCTTGCTGGGCGGCGTACTGGCGCTGCTGGCGCTGGGCCTCAACCTGATCTTCGGCGTGATCGACGTGACATGGATTTGTTACGCCGAGCTGGTGATGATCGGCATGTACGGCATGTACTACCTCGTGCAGTACTACGGCCTGTCCTATTACGCCGCGGCGCCTCTCGCGATCCTGCTGGTGGCGGCGTTGGGTGCACTGCTGCACTTCCTGGTGATCGCGCCGTTGCTCTCGTCACCGCCGATCAACCAGCTTCTCGCGACCGGCGGCGTCCTGTTCGTGCTGCAGAGCTTCGCCACGGTCGCCTTCGGCATCGACTTCCGCAACCGCGGCATCCGCCTGCCGATCCTGACCCTGGGCGACATGCACCTGAGCTACTCGCGCCTGCTCGCTTTCGGCGCGGCGCTGATCGGCATGATCGTCGTCTACCTCTTCATGACCCGCACCTTCACCGGCACGGCGATCCGCGCCATCGCCCAGGATCGCCAGATCATGGCGCTGATGGGGGTCGACGCGAAGAAGATCTACGTCGTGACTTCGGCCCTGGGCGGCGCCCTGGCCGGTCTCGCGGCCTGCCTTCTGGTGCTGCAGTACGACGTGCATCCCTTCGTCGGCCTGTCGTTCGGGCCGATCACCTTCCTGATCTGCGTGCTTGGCGGGCTTGGGAATTTCGTCGGCGGCTTCGTCGCGGCCTTCCTGTTCGCCGAGATCATCTCGCTCGGCGGCCTGTTCTCCGACCTTGAGTGGGGTTACGTGCTGGCCTTCGCCTTCTTCATCCTGATGATGTTCATCCGGCCCGCCGGATTGCTGGCGAGGCGCTCGTGAACCTGCGCCAGTACATGCCCTGGATCGTCGGCGCGGCTCTGATCGCGCTGCCGTTCGTCTATCGCGATCCCTATCACCTGCACATCCTGATCCTCATCCTGATCTGGTCGTTCGCCTACACGTCATGGGCGGTGATGGGCCGGTTCGGTCTGGTCTCGCTGGGCCATGGCGGGTTCATGGGCGTTGGCGCCTATGTGACGGTGTTGCTGTGGAATCACTTCGGCCTTTCGCCTTGGCTCGGCGTTCCGGCAGCCATGCTCTGTGCCGGCGCCCTGGCACTGGTGGTGGCTTATCCGTGCTTTCGCTTCCGCATCACCGGACACTATTTCGCTCTGGTGACGCTCGCTCTGTCGGGCATCGTGCTGCAGGTCATTACCGCAACGCGTAACCACACCGGTGGCTCGCTCGGCATTACGCCCGAGCGCACCAAAGGCAGCCACATCCTGGCATTACAGTTCGACGACAAGGTCGTCTGGTATCTGATTGCGCTGGGCGTCTGGGCAGGCGGCCTGCTGGTATGGCACTGGATCGATCGCAGCATGGGCCGCTACGCCATGGAAGCGATTTCTGAAGACGAGGACGCAGCCGCGGCGGCTGGCGTCAACGTGACGGCGGAGAAGCTGCGCATCACTGTCATTAGCGCCCTGATGACGGCGCTGGCCGGCGCGCTTTACGGCCAGTATCAGATGTTCATTTCGCCCGACACAGTGAGCGGCATCGGCATTTCCCTGCAGATGGTCTTCGCGGCGGTCGTCGGCGGAATCTATGTGGCGCTCGGGCCGACGGTCGGTGCCATCATCACCATTCTCCTTGCAGAGGCCCTGCGCATCGGATTCGGCACCAAGGCCGTCGGCTGGGACAACCTCGTTTACGGCGTTCTGCTGGTCGTGTTCATCATCTTCCTTCCCAAAGGCATTCTTGGTAGTTTGCTGGCGAGTATCAAAACTCCCAGTAAGCGGCAGAATGGATGAATTCGACTTCGTAGTTGTTGGGGCAGGGTCTGCGGGCGGTCCGTTGGTCGACCGCCTGACTGAAAGCGGACGATATAGTGTCCTTTTGCTCGAAGCAGGGCCGAACGACACCAGCCGCTGGATTTCGATGCCGCTCGGGTTTGCCAAGACCTTTCTCGATCCTGCGGTCAATTGGAAGTACGTGACGGCGCCTGAGCAACGGCTCGACGGGCGGCGTATCTACTGGCCTCGCGGCAAGGTGGTGGGCGGCAGCAGTGCCATCAACGGCATGGTCTATATCCGTGGCCTGGCGTCGGACTACGACGGCTGGCGGCAGATGGGCAACGAGGGCTGGTCGTTCGACGATTGCCTGCCGTATTTCAAGCGGCTCGAAAGCTATCCTGGCGGCGAAACCGAACTGCATGGCGGTCGCGGCCCCGTGAAGATCACGCAAGGCGAGTATCGCAACGAGCTGAGCGACAGTTTCCTCGCTGCCTGCGCCGAAGTCGGACTCCAGGCGACGGACGACTTCAACGGCGCCGGCCAGGAGGGCGCGGGCTACTATCACGCCACGATCAGCGACGGTCGGCGCAGCTCGACCGGCCGTGCCTACATTGCCGAGGCTCGCAAGCGCTCCAACTGCCAGGTGGTCACCGGCGCGATGGCCGAGCGCATCGTCGTCGAGAACGGCCGGGCCACCGGGATTGCCTACCGCAGGAGCGGCGAGAGCCGGACGGTGCGCGCGCGTCGCGAAGTGGTGCTGTGCTCCGGCGCAATCGGATCGCCGCAGCTTCTGCAGCTTTCGGGCATCGGACCCGGCGTGCTGCTGTCGGAGCGCGGCATTCCGGTGGTGCGCGACGTGCAAGGCGTCGGTGAGAACCTGCAGGATCATTGGGGCATCCGTTCGACCTACAGGACCTGGTGGCGGCTCACCATCAATGACGACATCAATATGATTCACCGGCGGGTGAGCGCCGCGCTCGAATACATGCTGATGAAGACGGGGCCGCTGACGGCCAGCCCGGCCTTCGCCGGCGCCTTCACCCGCCTGCTGCCGCAGTCGGCCGAAGCGGATACGCAGTTCCATTTCTTTCCCTGGTCGACCGACCGGATCGACCGCGGCCCCCACAAGTTTTCGGGCTTCACCATCCTCGCGAATCAGTCGCGCCCGGAGAGCCGGGGCCATGTCCGTGTCGTTTCGCGCAATCCCGAGGACCATCCCGAGATCGTCGCCAACTACTTGTCGACATCCAACGATCAGAACGCCGCTGTCGCCGCGATCAAGTTCACCCGCGTGCTGAGCCGCACGCCGGCTCTGTCCCGCATCATCACGGAAGAGCTGCTGCCCGGCTCGGAAGCATGGACCGACAGCGATTTTCTCGACTACGCGAAGCGGGAAGGGCAGTCGGCCTATCACCCTGTCGGAACCTGCCGGATGGGCCGCAATTCGGACTGCGTCGTCGATCCCCAGTTGCGTGTGCATGGGATCGAGGGGCTGCGTGTCGCCGACGGTTCCATCATGCCGACGCTCGTGTCGGGCAACACCAATGCCGCCTGCATGATGATCGGCGAAAAGGCGGCCGACCTGATCCTGGCAGACGCGCGATAGCTTCTAGTCGGCTGTCGAGAGAGCGGCGATTCCGAGCGGCGCAGCCCGGCCGCGGATGGCCAAGGTTGGCAGCGGCGTGGCCGTGAGTCCGGCCGGCAGCCGGACGATATCGAGCAGATCCTGCGAAACGAGAGTGTCGTGGCCCAGGCCCTTCGCCGCTTCGAGCAGTCGGGCGGCGACGTTCAGCGTGTCGCCGACATAGGCGATCTCGCGCCGCACGTCGCCGATCTCGCCGGCGACGATCTCGCCGCAATGAAGTGCGGCGCGGAAGGTCGGTACGATGCCATATCGCTTGCGATAATGCTCGGCATTGCGGGCGATCAGGTCGCGCGCCAGGAAAGGGCAGGCGAGGCACTCGCCGTCGGCCAGTGCCGCATCGATCGGCCAGGTCAGGATCGCCTCGTCGCCGACGTACTTGTGGATTTCGGCCTCGCTCTCGAAGGCCGCTTCGGCGATGTCACGAAAGAAGCTGTTGAGCAGCTCGTGGAAGCGGATGGGGCCCAGCGATTCGGCAAGGCCAGTCGAGTCCCGCATATCGACCAGCAGGAACGCCTTCTGTTCCCGTCGCGGCTGCACGTAGCGACCGGTCAGTATGTTCTTCAAGGTCGTAAAGCCGAGCAGGCCGCCCGTCTCGACGATCAGGTTGGCGAGCAACGACATCGCGACGCCGAAGGCGATCGAGCCCCGAAAGGTCGCCGTGAAAGCGAAGGGATCCTCGTCCGGAGCGTGCGTCAGCACGCGCATGATCAATAGTCCGCCGACGATGACGGCAGCGTAGAACAGCGCCTTGATGGTGAAGAAGGCTGCCCACGGCAGGCGCCGCAGGCGGCGCAGCAGAGCGATGCGGCGCCCGCGGATTTCGGCGAAGACGATTGGCGTGGCGATCAGCACCGAGGCGAGGACGCCGTGCGATGCTCCCCTGATCGCCGGTTCGTCCTCCGCGCTGACCGCGTAACCGAAATAAGCGCTGATGGCGGCGCTCGCGACGCTGAACCAGAGGAAGAACCGCCATTCGCGGCGGGCGCGCCGCGACAGGGTCATGCTTTGGCGCGGCCGAGGGCCCGCTTGAAGGTCTCGTGATCGACGTTGCCGCCGGAGCAGACGACCGCGACCGCACGCCCTTTCACTGGTAGCTTGCCCGTGAGTGCTGCCGCCAGCGCCACGGCACCACCGGGTTCGAGCACCAGCTTGAATTCGCGGAAGGCCAACTCCATGGCATCGAGCGCGTCGTCGTCGCTCACGACGAGGCCCAGTCCCAGCACCTTCTGGGCGAGCGGGAAGGTGACGTCGCCCGGTGTCGGCGCCAGCAGCGCGTCGCAGATCGAGCCCGACAGTTTATCGTTCTTCTGCTTGGTGCCGGTCGCCAGCGAGCGTGCCAGATCGTCGAAGCCGGCCGGCTCGCTGGCATGCACGGACGTCGTCGGGCTGATGCCCTTGACCCCGAGCGCGACGCCGGTCGCGAGGCCACCACCCGAGCAGGGCGCAGCCACAGCATCGAGCGTGACGCCAAGTGCCTTTGCCTGTTCGGCGATCTCGATGCCGGCTGTGCCCTGACCGGTCAGGATCCAGGGGTGATCGTAGGGCGGCACGATAGTGGCGCCAGTCTTGGCCGCGATGCCCTGGCCGATCTCCTCGCGGCTATCCTTGACGCGGTCGTAGAGGATCACTTCGGCGCCACTTGCCTTTGTGTTGGCGACCTTGAGCGCCGGTGCATCGGCCGGCATCACGATCGTCGCCTTCACGCCCAACAACCGGGCTGCCTCGGCGAGGCCCTGGGCATGATTGCCGGACGACCAGCCGACGACGCCTTTGGCGCGATCGGCCTCGCTCATGGCGGCGAGGAAGTTGTAGGCGCCCCGCAGTTTGAACGAGCCAGTCCGCTGCAGGCACTCCGCCTTGATGAACAGCCGGCCGCCCAGCGCACGGTTGACTCGCTCGTTCTCGAGCAGCGGCGTGCGGATCGTCACTCCTTCGAGACGACGGGCAGCGGCTTGAACATCGGCAAAGGTCGGCAACGAACTCATCTCGGAACACCTATCAGGTCGGGAAGCTCGGAAAGATCGCGGATTTCGCGCGCGAGCGCACCGGGTAGATTGTCGTTGGGAGCGCCTGTCCGGTTCACCCAGACGGCGTGAAATCCGAACTGCGCCGCACCGTGGGCATCCCAGCAATTCGAAGAGAGGAAGCAGACCTTCGCCGGGGGCACGCCGCACCGGGCTTCGACCAGCAGGTAGACGCGCGGATCGGGCTTGAAGACGCCTGCCTCGTCGACGCTCAGCACGGCCTCGAACGCATCGGCCTGGCCAGATGCTGCCACCATCGGGTCGAGCATCTCGGGATTGCCGTTCGACAGGATCGCCATCCGCATGCCGCCACGTTTCAGGCAGGCGAGCATCCCGGGCGCTTCGGGAAAGGGATCGAGCGCCAGGTAGGCGCCCATCAGCTTCTCGCGCACGGCGGTGTTGACGATGCGGTGCGCGGCCAGGCAATGGTCGAGCGCTTCGCCGGTGACCTGCCAGAACTTGGCGTACGTGCCCATGCTGTTGCGCAGCCAAGTGTATTGGATCTGCTTGGTCCGCCATGTCTCCGACAGTGCCTCGGCGGAAGGCCCGACCGCAATGCGGTGGCGCGCAACGGCCGAGTTGAAGTCGAACAAGGTGCCATAGGCGTCGAAGACGCACATCTCGATGCCGGCAAGGTCGGCGCCCATCATTGCTCCCCCGAGGCGAATGGACGTAGGCTAACTCGTATGTTCGTTGCCATCGTTCAAATCCCCATGAGCAAGCGCCCGCGCGACGCCGCCGTCGATGCCGCGCGCAAATCGGCCCCCACCTATACGGCGCTTGGCGCCAAAGGGCTCCTGAAGAAATATTACCTCAACGGCGATGCCGGCGGTGGTGGCGTCTATCTTTGGGAATCCGAGGCCGCGGCCCGCGCCTGGTACACGCCGGAGTGGGAAAAGCGCATGGCGGCCGCCTTCGGCGCGACGCCGACCGTGACCTACTACGACAATCACGTCGTCGTGGACAACGAGGCCGGCAAGGTCCGCATCGAAGGTGAGTCCTGATGGAAAGACGACGTCTCGGCCGCACCGGCCTGCAGGTCTCGGTTCTGGGCTACGGCGCCGGCGCGGTCGGCGGTCTCTTCACCAAAGGGGCAGCCGCTGACCAGGAACGCGCTCTGGCGCGCGCCATCGAAGCTGGCATCAACTATTTCGATACCGCGGCGATCTATGGCAACGGCGAATCGGAGCGCAACCTCGGCCGCGCCCTGAAGGCGCTGAAAGCCGACGTCGTGGTCGGCACGAAGGTGCGGCTCGTCGCCGAACATCGGAAAGACGTGGCGGGCGCAATCGTGCGCGGGATGGAAGACAGCCTGAAGCGCATGGGGCGAGACCATGTCGACCTCTTCCAGCTTCACAATCCGCTGGCGGCCCAGGATGCCGGCGACAAGCTCGCCGTGGAAATTGCCCTAGAGCAAGTCGCGCCGGCGATGGAAAAGCTCAGGGCGTCCGGCAAGACACGCTTCATTGGATTCAGCGGCGTCGGCGAACCGGCGGCATTGCTGCGGGCCGTCGAGTCGAAGCTCTTCGATACGGTCCAGGTCGTCTACAACGCATTGAACCCCAGCGCCGGCGGCCCAATGCCACCCGGCACGCCTGGGCTCGATTATGGGCGCCTGCTCGACAAGGCTAGGGCTGCCGACATGGGCACCATCATCATCCG
>CALROF020000186.1:0-13650 GCA_943369775.1 Reyranella massiliensis 521 | reverse complement strand
GCGCGCTGCCGGCGCACCGTGGCCGCCAGCTCCAGGCTCTTGGCGGCGAACACGGCCCAGGTCAGCCCCGCCGCGAACACCAGGCCCACCATCACCGCCTGAACCACCCAGTCCGCCGCAACAAACATCCCCCACACGGAGAGGTCGTGCGGCGTCGACGTCATTTGGCGGCGCCCTGCAAGGTGACGATCGTGAGGGTGGTCACGATGGCGATGGCGCCTGCACTCAGCATGGTCGCCCATACAAGCGAACCAAAGCCTGGCCCGTCTCGCAGCAGGGCGAGAGCAAGAGCCCCGAGAAGGAGTGCATAGCCCCCAATACGCAGCGGCAGCACCAGTCGAGGAGGACAGTCGCGACCTCCTCCAAACGAGTGCAAGAGCTGATGCCAATGCCGGTCCTGGCTGAGCGCCAGCAACCCGAAGCCGAGATAGCAGGCCGCAAAGACAGCCAGCAGCAGCACCGCCTCCGTCATCAGTTCGGCTTGCCCGGCGTCGGCAGCGGCGGCATCTCCGCACCCTGCGCCTGCACCAGCGTGAGCGTCGTCACGTAGCTTGCCGTGTCGTAGGCCTCCTCGCCGCGCTTGCCCGGCGCCTTGTCGGCGTGATGGACCTCGAACGCATAGGCGCCGCGCCAGGGCAGTGCGACTTCGAAGCTGCCGCTTTCATCCGTGTACATGGTCTTCGACCAGCCGAAGGCCGCCACGACCTCGACCTTTGCCTTGACGAGCGGTTGCCCCTTGAAGAAGACTTGGAACTTGTTGCCTCCCACCGGGACGACATCGAGAACCAGCACGGCCTTCATTGCCGTGCGGTCCGTGACGAAGCGCGCCGCCGGCCACCACATCGACCGCGTCGTGTTGCCGTCGCGCGTGCGCACCGAAATCGGATAACGCGAGTCTTCAGCGACCACGCTGGTCCCCGGCTTGACCTCGCCCGGCATGGTGAAGGCTTTGGCCGTCTTCGTGAGCGTCAGAGGTTGCTCGCCCGCCGCCGAAACGGATCTGGCTTGCGGCTGCAAGCGGTCGAGCAGACCCGGAGAAGCCTCGCGCAGGTTCTCGCCGAATTCACCGAAACAGAGCTGTACGCCCTTGCCGTCAGGTTCAAGCCAGACGTGATGAGCGGAGGCCGTTCCCGCCAGCAAGGCGACAATAAAAGCCGTAGCGAGACCGATGACATGCTTCATGAGACACCTCTTGGAGAAATTTATTTTGTGTTGCGCGTGAGGGCCGTGCGCGGTGCGAGCCGCCATGCCGTCAGCGCGGCGAGACCGGCGCCGATCAGCAGGACGAGATCCATGCCGGCGACCGACCAGAGATGGCGATGAGCGAGGCTCCGTCCCAAATGGTCACCCGTCGTGAGCCAGTTCAGCAGAACCGCGGCCAGGGCGAGGGCTGCGATGACCCGGCACTGATCGAGCCAAGCCCGCGCCGGCAGCAGCCAGGCATGCGCGAAGGTCACCAGCCAGATGAGATAGAAGGTCCAGATCTCCAGGGCGAAGCGTTCGACACCGAGGAAGCTCGCACCGAGCGGTAACAGGCGGTTGGCGACGAAGAAGGAAAGCGTGGCGATGATGATGCCGGTCACGCTGCCCACGGTCAGGCCCTCGACGAGGCGTACACCGGGCAGTCCGAGCTGCGCGTGTTTCTTCCGCCGCGATTCCAGCCAGAACAGGTATCCCGTCGCGATCAGCACGCAGCCGACCAGGCCCAAGCCGAAATAGGCCCAGCGTAGTGTCCAGTGACGAAACTGGATCCAATGCAGGCCGGCGATGAATCGCTGCGCCGTCAAAACCGGCGCGCTGCCGGCGCGCTGATGCAGCAGCGCGCCTGTCGCAGCATCGAAAGAAGCCGTATCGGCCGTCGCAGCCACGCCCCCGTCGTTGGATCGCACGACCTGCACCACGGCGGCCGCATCGCCGGGATTTCTAACCACCAGCGAGCGTGGCGCATCGCCTCCCCACAGTCGCATTGCCTCGGCGACCATGGCGTCGACCGACGCCATCTCGCCGGGCTGGTTGACCTTGGGCCGGGCATAGGTGCCGAAGGCCTCGCGGGAAAAGACCTGGTTGTTCCCTTGATAGGCGACCTTCCAGCTGCTGGGGAAATAGGTCAGGTAAAAAATGATCAACCCGGACAGGGTGATGGCGAGATGGAAAGGGAAGCCCAACACGCCTGTCGCGTTGTGCAGATCGAGAATGAGACGCCGCGGCTTGCGGTCGGCGCGGAAGGTGAAGAACTCACTGAAGATCTTGCGATGGATGACCACGCCCGCGATGCAGAGCGCCATCATCGTCATACCGGCAAGGCCCACGATCCAGAGGCCGATATTCCACGCCTGCAGATGCAGGTTAAAGTGGAAGGGAAAGATGAAGCGTGTGCCGCCCCATGTGCCGGCATCTGGCAAATGCTGACCAGTCGCCGGATCGAGATAGCGCTGCACAGGTCCCGAGGCCGTGCGCCAACTGACACGAATCATGGGCTGCCGTTCGGTCGGCAGCAGCGCGGCCCAGAAAGCCGAACGCGCGGCGGCGGCTTCGTCGATCGTCGGGCGCAAGGCGTCGTAGGAGATCGGCTTATCGGGAACCGCAAGCCGGGTCATCGGCGCCATCCAGCGGTCGATCTCGCGATCGAACACAGAAAGCGTGCCCATCCAGAAGATCGCGAACAGCAGGCCTCCCAGCACCACACCCGCCCAGGTGTGCAGCCAGTTCATCGAGCCGCGGAAGGTCAGCTCCATCTCAGGCGCCGCTCGTAAAGTGCACGATCCCCCAGGCGCCGCCCCACGAGGAAGCGCCCGCCGCGACAAGCAGTCCCGCGAGATGAGCCACTCGGCGAACAGCGAAGGCCGTGATCAGGGCGACGAGATAAATGACGAAGGCCAGCATCGACGCCAGCACCACGGCCTCGCTGCGCGGCAGCAGCGAGAACGCGGGCAGCGCGACGGCAAGCAGCGCCGCAATGCCCGCCGCCACGGCATAGCCACCGCCGATGGCCAGGATCAGGCGCGACAGGACAAGGGCGCCATGGGGGACCGCCACGATCAGAAATCCGTCGTGAGAGAAAGCCGAAACGTCCGTGGCGTTCCCAGGTTCATGGTGTTGACGTTGTCGCCGCCGGACCAGTAGTTGGCGTCGAGAACGTTATCGACATTGAAACGAATCGCGATGGGCTTGCCGGTGGGGCTCTGTACATTGTCGAACGTGTAGCGGACGCCGAGATCGAAGCGCGTCCAATCCGGCAGGCTGCGGCGCGGCAAGGTGGTGTCGATGTATTGCGAGCCGGTGTAGACGACGCGGCCGCTCAAGGTCAGGCCACGCACCATGGGCAGGTCCCATTCGCCGCTGAGGTTGAGGGTGAAGTTGGGTGCGAATGGCGCTGTCCAACCATCCGTCGCACCGCCCTGCGTCTTCATCAGCAGCGCATTCAGGAACATCACGCCGCCCAGCAGCCGGACACCCTCGATCGGCTCGCCGAACACGTTGATTTCGAGACCTTGGTTGCGCCGCTCGCCGTTCAAGGTGAGCGTGTTGGTCGCCACGTCGGTGACGGTGCTGGGCTGGGTGATCTGGAAGAGGCTGGCCGTCGTGGTGAAACGGCCCCAGTCGACCTTCACGCCGGCCTCGAACTGCGTCGACTTGTAGGGCGGAAAGACATCGCCGGCATTCGCGAACGTCGAGCCGACGACGGTGCCGGGCTGCAAACCTTGAATGAAGTTGCCGTAGAGCGTGACGTTTTCCCAGGGCTTGAAGACCAGCGCCACCGAGGGACTGAGGGCGCTCTGATCGTAGTTCGACGTCTGCGCGCCGGTGGCGACGTTGAAGGCAGCCGTCTTCACCTGCTGCAGGCGAGCCCCGACCGTGAGCTGGATACGCTTGTTGGCCGCCGACAAGGTATCGGCGAAGGCCAGGCTCGACAGCGTCGTGACGCCCGTCCTGTTGGCGGCTGGCATCGGCACATAGACCGGCGCCACGGCATTCGGGTTGTAGATGTTCGTGGCAAATGGCGTGCCTAGGACGCTACCGGTACCGAATGTCTGGTCGAGCATCGTGGCTGTAACCGCGATCTCGTGACCGATCGGGCCAGTATCGACGAACCCACGTACGCCGGCCTCGGCGGTCAGGAAGGTGTAGTACTGGCTGAAGGCAGCCGGTGTGGTTGTCGCGCTGCCATTGAAGTTGTTGATGACCACGCTCGCCGGCGCAAGGTAGGTCGTGCGGTTATCGTGCGCACCGAAGGTGGCATAGGCGGTGATCTTCTCCGTGATGTCGAACTCACCGCGAACGACGCCGAAGAGGTCCTTGCGCAGAGTGTTGCTCCACGACTGGCCCTGGTTGGTGCGAACGTTTGGCGCCCAGGGCAGTGGGATGTTGGGTGCCACGCCGAGATAAGGCACAACGCCGGTGATGTACTGGCTCTGGTAGCCGAGATCGGCCGAGAGCCGCACGCGCTCGCCGCGAAAATCGAGACCGAGGACGCCGAGCGCACGCTGGTCGGTATTGTTCTGAACCGCCGTCTCGCCGCCACGGAAGACGCCATTGAAGCGCACGCCGAACCGCTTGTCGTCGCCGAAGCGTCGCGCGATGTCGGCGTGGCCACCGAACTGCGTGCCCGAGGCGTAATTGGCCGTGATCTGCGTCAGATCCTGCTCCGGTGCGCGCTTGGGCACGACGTTGACGGTGCCGCCAATGCTGCTGCCCGGCGGCATGCCGTTCAGCATGGCGCTCGGCCCGTTCAGCACTTCGATACGCTCGGCCAGCTCCGGCATCAGCGAATTGACCGGCAGCATGCCGAACAGGCCGCCATAGGCTGTCGACATGGCGAGTACGTTGAAGCCACGGATGGTGATCTGGTCCGGCCCAACGCCGCCATCGGGCGCCCAGGTGCGCACCGAGGGATTGTCGACCATCACTTCGCGGATGGTCTTGGCCTGCTGGTCCTGCACCTTCTTCGCCGTGAAGTTCGTCTGGTTGAACGGCGTATCCATGACATCGCGGTTGCCCAGCAGGCCGAGCTGACCGCCCGTCGCCACCTGACCGCCGGCATAGGGCGGCGGAATGTTGTCGATCATCGCCTGCGCCGGGACGTGAGCGCCCTGCACCTGCACCGGATCGATCTGCAGCGCTCCCGGCGCCGACGACAGGCGTTGCAGCAGCGCGGTGTTGCCGCCGGTCAGGCGGTAGGTGATGCCCGTCCCTGCCAGCAGACGCGCCAACGCCTGCTCGGCCGTCATCGTACCGCTGACGCCGGGCGAGGAGACGCCGCGCGCCACGTCACCGTCGACCGAAACCTGCATGCCGGATTGCCGACCGAACGACGCCAGCGCGTCGGTCAACGCCTGCGGCGGAATGACGAACGCAATCTGGCGCTGCTGCGCGACCTGCACGGGCGAAGCTTCATCCTGCGCCGTCGCACGATCCGGAAGGGCAAGCGCTGTCATTGTCAGCACGCCACAAAAAACACCACGCGCGCGCGCCGGCCCGCCAACTCCCCACATCGCCACGCTCCACCCCAATTGCTCTCACGGGGACAGGATGTGACGTCATGGGAATGCGTCTCAGCATCGTGCCTTCGCCCAAACAACGACCGGGCGTTCAGTTTTTTCGGGCTGCTCGAAGATTTTTCAGAAAGCCACCAGGAGCCACGGCGAAACCTGGCGCACGGAACCGCCATGGGCGCCGACAATGGCGCGCAGCGCGGCAACGGGATCGGCGAGATTGTAAACGCCCGTCACGCGACGACCGCGGAGCGCACTGTCGGCGATGACGATGGCGCCTGGGGTGTAGCGACGCAGCTCGTCGACCACATCGGCCATCGGCCGGTCGCGCGCCACGATCTGGCCGTGAAGCCAGGGCGCCACCTCTTCAGGCGGGATAGCACCGCGCTCGACCTTGCCGTTCCAGCCGACCTGCGCCCAATCACCCGGCTCCAGCCGCAATCCGACCGGCGGCGACGCCCCGGCATTGTCGACGCGCACCAGGCCGGTCTTCACCGTGACCTCGGCGCTCGAGCCCACGAACCGCACGTTGAACGAGGTACCGAGCACCACCGTCTCGACGTCGCCTGCAACGACGCTGAACGGACGCCGGGGATTTGGCGTCACCTCGAAGAAGGCTTCGCCCTTCAGCAGCCGCACGCCGCGGCGACCTTCGGCATAGGCTACGTCGATCGCACTGTCGGGACCGAGATGTATGATGCTGCCATCGTCCAGCCGAAGCGGACGCACTTCGGCGGTCGAAGTGACCTGATCGGCCTGCAGGCGCAGAAGAAGACCGGGGCCCGCGACCAAGGCAATACATGCCGCGAGCGCCAGCCCGACTGCGCCGGCAAATGCACGGCGGCTAAAGAAGGAGCGCCGAAAGGAAGGTCGCGCGACAGGTGCGCGCTGTGCCGGCGCTGCCATCGCCATCAGGCCGTAGATGTCCGACGTACTCACCCAGGCCAGCTCGTTGGCCGGGCTGGCGGCCCGCCAGACAGCGATTTGCGCGCGCAGGCCGGCATCCTCGGGCTCTTCCTCCAGCGCGACGAGCCAGCGAGCCGCTTCGAGCGTGGCGCGATCTTCTTCCTCAACCGGCATCGTCATATCCAGTAGACGTTCTGGCCGAGCGGATTTTCGCTCACCGGCTTCATGGCTCTGTCGGAGGCCGGACACGGCGGCGGCAGTACGCGATGCCCTGAGCCACAAGTTCATGCGCAACGGTGATGGAAATGCCGAGTTCGGCCGCAATCTCGCGCAACTTGAAGCCGCCGAAGCGATGCATTTCCACCGCGCGGCGCGTGCGCTCCGGCAATTCGGCCAGCGCCTCTTTCAGCAGGCGAAGCTCCTGGCGCGATGCAGTCTCCGCTTCCGGCGACGGATAGTCGTCGGCCCGCGTGTCGTGCTCCGGCGTCGCGGCTTCGCCGCCAACGACGACCACCCGTTCGCGGGTCAGGCGACGGCGACCATCGACGGCGAGATTGCGTACGACGCGATAGAGAAAGCCTACCGGCTCGTCGAGGGGACGCGTCGCGTTGGCCGCGCCAAAGCGCAACCACGCTTCCTGCACGACATCCTCCGCCCGTGCACGATCGCCGACGATGGCGCTGGCATAATTCACCAGCTCGCCGCGGTGGGCCAAGTAGAGGGCCAGAAGGCTACGGTCGTACGCCACCCTGCTCACACATCCATATACGCTGAGCCAACGCTCAAATGCGAATCATTCGCAATTAGTCCTTATGATCGGGCAAAGCAAGTGAGCAAGGTGTGCGACCTCAGCGAGGCACTATTGCCACGCTCGATAGTCGATCACCCGCCGGCACAGCCTTTCAGCCTTGTCGGTCGTAGCGCTCTTCGCGGGTTTGAGCCTGGGTGATCTGGCTCAACGACGGCACGCTCTGGGTCAGCCAGACACTGCCGCCGATGGTCGAGCCGCGCCCGATGGTGATGCGGCCCAGAATGGTGGCGCCGGCATAGATCACGACATCATCTTCGACGATTGGATGGCGCAACCGCCCTTTGATCAGCGAACCGGTCTCGTCGGCAGGGAAGCTGCGGGCGCCCAAGGTTACGGCCTGATAGAGCCTCACGCGCTCGCCGATCACCGCAGTCTCGCCGATCACGACGCCCGTGCCGTGGTCAATGAAGAAGCTGCCGGCGATCTCCGCCCCTGGATGGATATCAATGCCCGTCAGTGAATGGGCTATCTCGGAAATCTGCCGCGCCAGGAAGCGCGCGCCCCGCTTGTGAAGCGCGTGTGCCAAGCGGTAGTGCATCACCGCCGTCATCCCCGGGTAGACCAACAGAATTTCGGGATAGCCGGTTGCGGCGGGATCGCCGGCATAAGCTGCACGTAGATCGCTGACCAACAGTCCACGGATAGCCGGAAGGCCTGAGGCGAAGTCGCGAACGATCAAGCGCGCACGACGATCGATATCCGCTTGCGGTCGCGGCTCGGCGTCGGTGAAAGGCAAAGTGCGGCGCAGATGATCGTGTAACGCTGCCAGCGCCTGCTCCAGCACCGTGCCGACATAGTCGTCGATCATCTCCGGCGTCGGCGGTATTGCCGGATCGCGGCGTTCGAGCTGACCGTAATGGGCGGGAAACAGCGCGCGCGCGAACTGGCCCAGCGTCTCCTCGATCGCCGCACGCGACGGCGGCGGACGCACCGGCCCGCGATAGCGCACGTTGTGCAGGACGTCGCGCGACTCTCTCAGCCCCGCCACGACGGCACCGAGGTCGAGATCCGCATCGCCGCTCAGAACGTCACCAGCCATTGTTTCCTCATGCAATCGACCCGCCGCGTCGCATGCGGCACCGGGTGAATCAACCCGGGGCCCGACATTGGTTGTGAGGCGATGAGCAGAAACTTCCCGCGCGACTGCATCGCGGGAAAATTCCTCGCCGCGTCGACGCATGAGAGTGATCAATCCGGTCGCTGCTCCCAATGCAGCCCTAGAAAATGTCCTAGGTCTCCTCCTCCTAGGGCGCCACTGGCGTCAGCAGGACGCTGTGTGCCGGCCCACCGCCCAGCGCCAGCCAACCCTTGGCCGCGGCGAACGCGACGGCGGCATCGATCGCCATCGTGCTTTCTCCGTCGAGATGATCCTGCACGCGATCGAGTGCGATCCAGGCCTGATGCTCGCCCCGCACGTCGCGCACGGCATGGCAGACGCGGACGGCGAGCTGGTCGACGGTCGGTCTCGCAATCATGGCTCGGCCTCCACAGGTCAGTGAGGAATTACCAGTCGCCGCCCAAGCCCAGCAGGCCCAGGATCTCGCGGCGCAGACGCAGCAGCTCAGGATGGTCGCGGTGGCGTGGATAAGGCAGGTCCACTGCGAGATCGGCACGCAGCCGCGCTGGCCGGTCGCTGAACACGATGACTCGGTTGGAAAGAAGCAATGCTTCTTCCACGTCGTGTGTCACCATCAGCACGGTGAAGCCGCGTGTCTGCCACAGCCGTGTCAGCTCACTCTGCATGGCAAGCCGCGTCAGGCTGTCGAGCTTGCCCAACGGCTCATCGAGGATCAGCAGCTTGGGATCGTTGACCAGCGCCCGCGCCAGTGACGCGCGTTGCGCCATGCCGCCGGAGAGCTGGTGCGGATAGACGTGGGCGAAGCGATCGAGCCCGACCAACGCCAGCGCCTCGTCGACCCGGCTGCGTTGCTGCTTCAGGAGGCCGCGCGCCTCCAATCCCAGCGACGCATTGCGCCACACCGTCCGCCAGGGATAGAGCGTCGGATCCTGGAAGACCACGACACGCGACGGATCGGGTTCCGTCACCTCCTCGCCATCGACGACGAGGTGGCCGTGACGCGGCTGATCAAGGCCTGCCACCAGACGCAGCAGAGTGGACTTACCGCAGCCGCTGGGGCCCAGCAGCGCCACGAACTCGCCCGGCGCGACACTGAAGGAAACATCCTCCAGCACCGGCAGATCCTCGCCGTTGAGGACGAAGCCGTGATCGACTTCGCGGACATCGAGCCGGGCACCCACGATTGGTGGTGCAGTCGCGGCAACTGAACGTTCAGCAAGCGTTACCATTGGACGAGTCCCTTTTGCCAAGCGAGCAGGCGATCGCGCACACGGAAGAGAAGTGTGATCAGCGCCGAGCACATCAGCGCCATCACCAGCAGCGCGCCGTACATGTTGGCGTAGGCCGCCCAGCCCTGCGCCCATTGCAGGTACCAGCCGAGTCCTGACTTCACGCCCAGCATCTCGGCCACCACCAGCACGGCGAAGGACGAGCCCAGCCCCATGAACAGGCCGACGAAGACGTGCGGCAGCGCCGCTGGAATCGCGACCCTCAACACCAGGAAGCGGCTCTTGGCGCCGAGCGTGCGCGCCACGTCGTAGTAGGCACTTTGCACGCCGGCGACACCCGACCAGGTGAGAACGGTAAGCGGGAACGCTGTCGCCAGGGCGATCAGGAACGTGCTGGCCGCCGCACTCGTCGGGAAGATGAAGAACGCGAGCGGCAACCAAGCTGTGGCGGGCAACGGCCCGACGAGGCGCATCAGCGGGTGGATCCAGTAGCCCGCGCGCTTGGACCAACCCAAGGCGACGCCCGCCACGAAACCCACCGCCGCGCCGATGGCGAAGCCACGGAACAGCAGCAACAGCGACGCCAGCAGCGATTCTCCCAGCCGCCGCCAATCGTCGGTGTAGACTTCGACGAAGGCCTGCGGTGATGGGAAGAACGGCAACGGCAGGAGATCGAGCTTGGCCGTTACGATCTCCCAGGCCGCCAACCAAATTGCCAGCACGATCAGCCAGGGGGCGAAGCGGCCGAGCCGCGCCAGCCGCGCAAACAGCCAGCCGCCGGCATAGGCCGCGAGCTGCAAGGCGCCGAATGCGAGTGCCAACGCACCCAGCAGACGAGTGCGCTCCAGCTCCTGCACGTCAGGCCAGGAAAGGACGAGCGCGCCCGCCGCCAGCCAGGCGAGACCGGCGACTGCCAGCAGCAACGCGGGACGCGGCAAAGGTTCGTCGAGCGCGGACACCCGGAGTCGGCGCGGACTTACTTCAGCGATGGATGTCATGGCCCATCCTCAGGACAGAACGTCCGCGGTGACCCGCGCGGCGTACTTCTGAATGTCTGTGCTCTGCTTGAACACGGCGACCTGCTTCAGTTCCTCACCGTAGGCCGCGATCTGGCTGCGCAGGTCAGCCGCCAGCGGAGTGTGGTGGTGCGTGTGGCTCTTCAGCATGGCGGCGAGCTTGTCGACCGGCGCCTTGGCGTGCGGTGCAAAGATCTCCGCCGCAGCATCAGGATTGACCGCCACCCATTCCTGCGCCTCGAGCAGCGACTGCACCAGCGCAGCGGCGACCGGCTTCTCCTGACGGATCAGCGTGCCGCGCACACCCAGCACGCAGCAGGTGCGATGGGCGAACTCGCCGCTGAGATTGTTGGCGACCTCCGTGAGCCCGTCGCGCTCGCGTGCCAGCCAACCCAGCGGATCACCCTGGCAGAAGGCCTGCACTTCGCCCTTCTTCAGCGCCACGGGAAGGATGTCGCCGGGGAACACCTTCCACTCGACCTCCTTGTTGGGATCGACGCCGGCCTGATGCAGCATGATCGAGAAGAAGTTGCGATCGGGCGCGGCGAGATCGGTGACGCCGATAGCCTTGCCCTTGAGATCGGCGATCTTGGTGATGCCGCTGGCGGGTGTTGCGAAGAGGCGCATGCAGCCGCCATGGATGCCGGCGGCGATCTTGACGTCGAAGCCACCCTCCAGCGGCTTCAACCAGCGCAGCGCCATGCCAACGCCGGCATCAGCCTTGGCCGTCGCGATGGCTTCGAGGAGCTGGTCGGTCGAACCGCCGAAGTTGATCAGCTCGACTTCGAGATTGTGACGCTGGAAGTAGCCCTTCTCCTGCGCCACTGCGACGCCCACCGTGCAGATCGCCGTGGCATTCCAGGTGAGCTTCAGTGCGCGCTTCTGCGGGAGTACCACCGGCTCGCCGAACGATGCCCGGCAGATCGCGGGGTCAAGCAGATCGGTCGGCAGACCGCCGCCGACAAGGCCACGCTGAGCGACGACACCAGCAGGCAGAAGAGTGCCGGTGACAGCAGCGGCGCGAAGGAACGTACGCCGAGTGGGCAGACGGAACATGGGTTACTCCAGTGACACGCAGAATCGAGGAAAGCATGAGGGCGTGCGTCAGGAACGACGCAGCGCGGCGGCGTTCAGCCGCTACAGCAACGACAACAGATCGTTGTGGGGAGCAGAGTGCTCATCATGGCCTCTAAGATCGAACGCGAGGCCTGCTGCGTAAATAATCTGGAAAACCAAAGATGCGCAGAACGAGGAAAGCCTGTGCTTCAATCGTCGCGATGAGCGATGGCCGTTTCCTTCCGCGTCACGTCTTCGCTCTCAACCCGACAAACATGCTCCGCACGCGGCAGACCATGCAGCGCACTTGCTTTGATCTCGGTCTTCCAGCGAACACCAAATCTCCGCGCCGGCACTGCAGATTGCTTGTCTTGCCCGTTTCATCCTCACTGAATAGTTTCACGCCGCTGCCCGTGTAACTTTTCGAGTTTGGGGTTATGGCGAATTTTGGTCCGTACGAGTCCGAGGTCACCTTCATTTCGGGCGTCGATGACGCCAACAAGGTCGCTCCCAAAACCTATTACACCTACGCGGAAGACGTACCGCCGACCTACAAGCTGGTCTCCGAGGCCATCAAGTGGGGCAGCGCGACCCCCGGCACGGCGGGCGGCACGGTCAAATACTCGTTCGATGCTGCGTCGAGCTGGTCGAACCTCGAGAAGATGGTCTTCGAAGGCGCCTTCTCTTTCTGGACCGGCCTGGCCAACATCACCTTCTCGCTGGCAGACGATGCCGCAACCTCGAACATCGCCATCAAGCGCGGCACCGACGGCAAGGCGTTCGCCACCTTCAACTTCCAGGCGACGGTCCCGGTCGGCAGCGACACGATCCTGCAGGCCCGTCCCGATGGCGGCGCCTATATCTCGGTCGATACCAAACCTGATGACTTTGGGCCGATCACCGCCGACTCCAATGCCGGCGGCGGCTTCGTCTGGTCGACACTGATCCACGAGGTCGGCCATATCGCGGGGCTGGGCCATGCCGGCCCCTACAATTTCGCGGTCAACGCCCAGCAGCAGCAGTTCGGCGTCTACGACACGCGGCTGTGGTCGGTGATGTCCTACATCAGCCCGGGCGACACCAAGACGACCTACTATGGCGACTATCCGGTGCGCACGAGCTGGGGCACGCCGGCGGGTGGTGGAGAGTACGTGCCGCTGTCACCGCAGATGCTCGACATCCTGGCGGTGCAGCGGTTGTACGGCGCCTCGACCAACGATACTTTTGGCGGCAACCAGACCTTCGGCTTCAACTCGAGCTTCAGCGGCTACTTCAAGAGCATCTACGACTTTGGCACCGGCAATAACCCGGCCGCGATCGTCACCATCTGGAGCCACGGCACCAACAACGCGCTGAACCTCTCGGGCTTCAACCAGAACGCCTACGTCGATCTCAATCCCGGCACCTTCTCCTCGGCCGGCGGCAAGGTGAACAATATCGGCATCGCCTTCGAGACCGTGGTCGAGACCGCGATCGGCGGCGGCGGCAACGACACGATCAAGGCGTCCAACGTCGCCTCCAGCCTGAGCGGTGGCGACGGCAACGACATCCTGATCGGCGGCAACGGCAACGACACGCTGCTGGGCGACAACGGCAACGATCTTCTCCAGGGCGGTGGCGGCGACGACCAGCTCTATGGCGTTGCGGGCAACGACACGCTGCAAGGCGGCGCCGGCAACGACATGCTGGCGGGCGGTGACGGCGACGACGTGCTGGATGGCGGTGCCGGTATCGACACGCTGGTGGGCGGCCCCGGCGCCGACATCTTCCAGTTCACGGCCGGCCAGGCCAACGGCGACATCGTGACCGACTTCTCCGGCCGCGGCGCCGGTGGCCAGGGCGATGTCTTCCAGTTCTTCGGCTACGGCACGGCCGCCGACGGCGCCAGCTTCACCAAGGTCGACGACACGCACTGGAAGGTCACCTCGGCCGACGGCCTGATCGAGGACACGATCACCATCGCCAACGGCGCCTCGATCGATCCCGGCGACGTTTCATTCCATCCCACCTACAGCTCGCTCGCCAATTCGAGCTACATGGACTTCGGGAGCTGGCGCAGCAA
>CALROF020000185.1:0-13679 GCA_943369775.1 Reyranella massiliensis 521 | reverse complement strand
CGGTCAGGTCGTTGCCGGATTCGGTGCCGACGGTCAGCGTGTAGTCGAAGGCCGAGCGTGGCGTGCCGCGCAGCGACGGCAGCCGCGATTTCAGGCTGAGCTTGGCCGGCGTCTCGGTGCCGACGGTCAAGGTGAGCGGCAGGCTGGCCTGCTGCCCGACCTGTCCTCTGGCGTTTAGCACGAGGTTCTGCGAACCTGGCTGTGCATCCTTGGGCACCTCGACCCGGATCTGCACCGTCACGTCCTGATTGACGCCGGCCATCACGGCAGCGACCGGCTGACCGCCACCCAGAATGTCGGCCTTCCAGCCTGCCGGCACGCCCTGCAGCGAGAGCGCCAGCGGCTCCGGCACAAGGCCGGCATTGTTCACCTTCACGCGGATGGTCGTGACCTCCCCCGCGCGCACCGTCTGTGACGGATAGTCGGTCAACAGGAACAGCCCCTTTACGCCCGGCGGATCGCCCTGAGCGTGCGCCCCGGCCAGAGGCAGAACGAGGAGAACGAGCAGAGCAAGCAGTCGGCGCATCGGGGTGATCCTGCGACTTGGAAGTGTTGAAGATCAGGCCGCGGCGCTGGGCCGGGCCTTCATGCGGCCGAACCAGGCCGTCAGGTTCTTGCAGTCGGGGCTGAGCGGCTGCTTGACCGTGGCCAGGAAGTCGAGGAAGGCGAACAGCACGACATCGGCCAGGGTGATCTTGTCGCCGGCGATGAAGGGCTTCGAGCCCATCAGGCTGTCGAGCCAGACCAGCTTCTTGCGCGCCGTCTCCTTGAGATCGTCGGCCGCCTGCGGAATGCAGTGAACCCGGTTCTGGAAAAGCTTGAGGCCCTCGGCGAAGCGGAAGCCGTTGAGGGCAGGCTCGACAATGTTGAGATCGATGCGGCGCACCCACATGCGGGTCTTGGCACGCTCCTCCGGCGTCTCACCGATCAGAGACGGCGTGTCCTTCTTGACCTCGTCGACGTACTCGCAGATCGCGGTGATCTCGGCCAGCACCGAGCCGTCATCGAGCTCCAACGCCGGGCACTGCCCCGACGGGTTGACCTCGAGGTAGGGCTCGCGGCGGTTCTCACCAGCGAGCAGGTCGACTTCGACCTTCGGCACTTCGAAGCCCTTCTCCGCCATGAACATCCGAACCACGCGCGGATTGGGGCCGATTGAATTATAGAATTTCATGCTTTCCTCCCAAGGACGTCGACAGCGCTATCAAATCGACTGCCATCTGGTCAATGGAAGGCAAACACTAGCGCCAGGGTTCGACCAGGATCTTGGTATGCCGTTCGGGATTGCCCAGCTCTTCGAAGGCGCCCTTCACGCCATCCAGCCCGACCTTGCCGGTGATCAGCGCTTCGGCATCGACCTTGCCCTCGGCCAACAGCCGAAGCGACCGCGCGAACTCCTCGGGCGTGTAGCCCAGCACGAACTGCAGGTTCAGCTCCTTGAAGATCGCAAACAGCGGCTCGATCGTGTCGGGTTCCATACAAACGCCTACGATGATGATCCGCGCATCGCGCGGCGCCTTCTCGAAAATCTGCTGGATCAGTCCGGGGACGCCGACGCATTCGAAGACCGCGGCGCGCTTGTCCGCCGCCAGCTTGCCGTAAGGCGACTCCACGGCCGGATCGACCACGATATCGGCGCCCATGAGCACGGCGAGTTCGCGTCGCTTCGGAGAAAAGTCAGCCGCAACGATCGGGTGGATGCCCTTGAGCTTGAGGGCCGCGATCACCGCGAGGCCGACCGGGCCACAGCCCACGACCAGAGGTGCCTCGTCGCCCGTGAGATTGCCCTTCTCGACTGCGTGGACGCCAACGGCCAATGGTTCGGTGAGCGCTGCATGCTCGGTCGGCAACCCGTTGGGCACTTCCAGCATCAGCGGCGCCGACAGCACCATGCGTTCGGCATAGCCGCCGACGTAGGTGTTGGAGTAGCCCATGCCCTTCGGCCCATCGGCCTCCATCATCAGCGGCATGGAGCAGACGCGCGTACCGGGTTTGATCCTGCGCTCGGTCTTGGGACCATAATCGAGAACCTCGCAGCAGAACTCGTGGCCGAAGACGACGTCGCGCGCGAGATCCATCGGCACACGGCCCGGAATGCGTTTGGTAACGGCGACCATGCGGTGCGCATGCTTGGCCGCATGCAGGTCTGATCCGCAGATCCCGCAGGCCAGCGTCTTCACCAGCACCTGTCCTTGCGCCGGAACCGGATCGGGGAGCGTGTCGACGACCAGGTCGCCGGCGCGGAAGATCGCTGCCTTCATTTGATGAAATCCTTCGTCAACGCCACGAAATCGTTCAGCCGGTCGTGATGGACCCAATGGCCGGCATTATCGAACTCCACGACCTTGGCAGTGTTGAAGTGTTTGATGCGGCCGTCCTTCTCAGGGTTCGAGGCCCAGCTCTCCTTGCCATAGACCAGAAGCGAGGGGCACGAGATCTGCGTCCACAGATGCTCGATGTCCTCGTAGCTCATGTCGTAGGGCGCCCAGGCGCGGACGTAGTTGTCGAACTTCCAGCTATAGGTGCCGTCCTCATTCTGGTTCACGCCTTGTTGCGTGAGATGCCGCGCCTGCTCGGCACTCAGATGCTTGTTCTCGTCCTGCATGCGCTTGAAGGCGTCTTCGATCGTGGGATAGCGGCGCGCCAGGCGGCCCGACAGCTTGCGCTGCTCCTCGACCCATTCGCGCATGCGCTCGTCCATCGGCTTCTTGCCACGCTCGGCGATGATCTTGGGGGACGGCCCTAGCCCTTCGATCGCCACCAGCTTGCGCACCTTGTCCGGATAGATACCGGAGAAGCGCAGGCAGATATTGCCGCCCAGCGAATGGGCCACGATCGTCACCGGCGCCAAGGCCTGCTGGTGCACGAGCTGTGCGAGATCGTAGATGTAGGCCGCCATAGAGTAGTTGCCGTCGGGCGACCACTGGCTGTCGCCATGCCCCCGCAGGTCCGGGCAGATGATGTGCCAGTCCTTGCGCAGCGCTTGCGCCACCCAGTCCCAGTTCCGGCAATGGTCGCGCCCACCATGGACCAGCAGCAGCGGCGGCGCTTCGGGGTTTCCCCAATCGACATAATGCAGTCGCAGACGTTGTGAGAAGAAGACCCGAGAGGTCGGGCCCGGCATGCCATTCAAAGTGTTCATGCGGGCCAATTTACCGGCTGCGGTCACTCCATGGCTAGGGTGTCACTTTTCCCGTATTTTGCACCCTCCCGATGGGACAATAATGCCAGACACAATGACAGCCCCGTTGCCCAAGGCCGCCGATGCCGAGCACCTGACCGAGGTGCTTCGCCGCGCTGATGCCCTGGATCAGCGCAGTCGTGTCAGTGGCGTTACGGTCGAGAGTTCATTCCCCTCCCTGCTGTCGCAGTTCTTCCGGTTGCGTCTCGATTACAACGGCGTGACGTCGAACGCTCCCGGCTCGCTCATTCTCAAGACCGATCTGCCCAATCGTCCCGGAGCCAAGTGGGAAAGCGGTCGCAAGGAGGTCGGATTCTATACCGACGTCGCTTCCGCCACGCCAGAAGACCTCCTGCCTCGCTGCTTCGAAGGGCATTACGATACCGCGACAGGTGCCTGGCATCTGCTGCTGGAAGACCTTACCGATTCACACATGGTGGCCACCCAATGGCCGCTGCCGCCGACAATTGAGCAATGCGAAGCCATCGTCCGCACGCATGCCCGGTTCAAGGCCTGCTGGTGGGACGACCCTCGCCTGGGCACCGCGGTCGGTACATGGCCCGCCGCCGACGACGCCCAGCAACGACTGCGAGATCTGGCCAACGCCTACGAACGCTTCGCCGATTTTCTAGGCGAGCGGCTTTCGCTCGCCCGGCGCTCGCTCTATGCGCGGCTCTTCGATCAGGCTCCTCGTCTGCTCGAACGCTATCGTGGTCGCCAACATATGACCGTCATCCAGGGCGACTCGCATGTCTGGAACTGCTTCCTGCCGCGCAACGGCTCTGCCGACAGCACCAGGCTGTTCGACTGGGACGCCTGGCGATTGAGCATGGGCGCCGAAGACCTTTCCTACATGATCGCGATGCACTGGTACCCGGAGCTTCGGCAAAGGGCCGAGTCCCGCCTGCTGGACTGCTTCCACAAGGAGATCGTGGCCCAGGGCGTGGTTGGTTACGACCGGCGGGCGCTGCAGGATGACTACCGGCTTGCCGTGCTTTGGCAGACCACGCGGCCGATCTGGTTTCAGTTGGGGGGCATCCCACCCGTGATCTGGTGGAGCCATCTGGAGCGCATCCACCTGGCCGTCGACGATCTCGATTGCCGCCAGTTGCTGGGTTGATCGGCGCTTAAACGAGCTGTGCTTGTAGCATAGCGGCCTCCTGCAGGAGCAGCGGAGCGTACTCACCGACCATCATTCTGGCGGACACTTGCTCGGGCTGGACGCCGATGTTGAGCGCCGCCACCGGCTTGCCGTCGAAGCGGCGTAGCGGTACGGCGATCGATCGAATACCAACCTCGGCCTCCTGGTCGACGAGCGCGTAACCCTTCTTCCGAACATCGAGAATCAGTCGGCGAATTTCAGGTTTCGCAATCACTGTCTGGCGCGTGGCACGCCACGGCTGCAGCCGCGAGAGGTAGGCGTCCAGTTCGACATCGGCCATACCGCTCAGGAGCGCACGGCCAAGGGCGCTGCAGAATGCCGGCAAGCGATAGCCGACGCCCAGCCCGACGGAGGGCGGACGCGCCGGAACGGCACGAGCAATCATCACGGCCTCGTCGCCATCGAGTACCGCGACCGAGCACGAGGCACCGACCTGCTGGCAAAGTCGCTCGCAAACCGGTTGCAGGATGCTCGACACGGTGTTGGACGAGAGATAGGCCGCGGCCAGCTTGAGGATGCGCGGCGTCAGGCGAAACATTCGCCCCTCGACGTCGAGGTATCCTAGATCAACCAGCGTTGCGAGCGCTCGGCGCACCGTCGCCCGCGGGAGGTCGACGGCGCGGGCGACGTCGCTCAACGTCATGCGGCGGCGTTCGTCGTCGAAAGCAGTGATGACACTGAGCCCGCGCGCCAGCGCTTCCGAGAAGTTGGCGCTGTCGGGACGTTGGGCTCGCCGTTCGGCATCCAGTGGACGCAGTCTGCTCATGCTTTTCGAGGGGCTCTTGCCAGGCAAAGCGAAGGTAGGCGAATATCAATATAGAACGAATGTTCGTTAATGTAACACTCGGATTTGCCAAAGATCAGGCGCAGGAAGCAAAGCCATGATGAGCCCCGAGCAGAACGATCTGATCACCCGGATCGGCCCCGGCACCAAATGCGGCGCGCTGATGCGCCATTACTGGCATCCTGTGGCGCTCGCCGACGAACTGCCCGAGGAGCGGCCGGCCAAGGCGGTGCGCGTGCTGGGCCAGGATTTCGTGCTGTTCCGTGACGAGCGTGGCCGCCATGGCCTGCTCGACCGCGACTGTCCGCATCGTGGTGCCGATCTTGCCTTTGGCCGCCTCGAGGATGGCGGCTTGCGCTGCCTGTTTCATGGCTGGCTGTTCGATGTCGACGGCAAATGCCTCGAAACGCCGGCCGAACCCAAGGGCAGCGTGCTCTGTCAGAAGGTCAGGCAGAAGAGTTACCCGGTGGTCGTGAAGAACGGCATCGTCTTCGCCTATCTCGGCGAAGGAGAGGCACCCGCCTTCCCGGAATTCGATTGCTTCCTGGCCCCCGGCACACATGCCTTCGCCTTCAAGGGACTGATCGAGTGCAATTGGTTGCAGGCCCTGGAAGTCGGCATCGACCCGGCCCACGCCTCCTACCTGCACCGCTTCTACGAGGACGAGGATACCGGCGCGGCCTACGGCAAGCAGTTCCGCTCCGCCTCCTCCGACTCCGACATCCCGATGACGCGCCTGTTGCGGGACTACACACGGCCGAAGCTCGATGTCGAAGCGACGGACTATGGCCTTCGCCTCTTCGCCCTGCGCAAGCTCAACGAAACACACACACATGTGCGCGTAACCAACCTCGTCTTCCCCTATGCCTTCGTGATCCCGATGAGCGCGGAAATGACGATCACGCAGTGGCATGTGCCGATCGACGATACTAGCTGCTACTGGTACGCGATCTTCACCAGCTTCGGTAAGCCCGTGGACCACGCCGCCATGCGCGAGCAACGCCTGAAGCTCTACCAGCTCCCCGACTACCGGCCGTTGATCGGTCGTCACAACGACTACGGCTACAACGTTTCGGAGCAGAAGAAGCAGACCTTCACCGGCATGGGCTTCGACATCAACGTCCACGATCAGTGGGCAGTGGAGAGTCAGGGCCGCATCCAGGACCGCACGCGCGAGCACCTCGGAACGACCGACAAGGCCATCGTCGCCTATCGCCGCATGCTTCTGTCGGCGATAGGCCAGGTCGCCAACGGCGCCAAGCCACCGATGTGGCTCGACCGCCAGCGCGCCGCCGAGATCCGAGGTCCTGTCGCCATCGACGGCATGGGACCGACCGAGGGCTGGGACGCCTATTGGAAGGACGTCGACGTGCGACGCCGCCGTGAGTCGAGCTGGGCGGTCGATACCGTCCCGCCGCTGGTTGCGTAGCCCTCATGACTCTGGTTGAACGCGCGGGCCTCTGGAACGAGGACCGCAAGGCAGCAACGCGCGAAGCGGAGCGCCGCATGAGAGCCGGCGAGATGTCGGTGGTCCGGCTCGCCTTCGCCGACCAGCACGGCATCCTGCGCGGCAAGACGCTGGCTGCCTCCGAGGTCGACGCTGCCTTGAAAAACGGTGTCGGCTTCACCACGACGATGCTGCTGAAGGACACATCGCATCGAACCGTGTTCCCGGTCTGGCAGCCGGGCGGCGGCTTTGGCATGAAGGAGCTGGAAGGCGCGGCCGACGTGATCATGCTGCCCGATCCGTCGACCTTCCGGGCCCTGCCCTGGGCGCCGCATTCCGGCTGGATGCTGTGCGACATCTACTTCGCCGACGGACGGCCCATGCCGCTCTGCACACGGCACATCTACCGAAACGCTTTGAAGGCACTGGGCGAGCGCGGCTACGACTTCATGGCGGGGCTCGAAGTCGAGTTCCATCTCTTCAAGCTCGAGAAGGCAAAGCTCGGGGTCAACGATGCCGGCCAGCCGGGTGAGCCGCCCGACGTGTCGCTGCTGAACCAGGGCTATCAATACCTGACCGAGCAGCGTTACGACGAGATGGACCCGATCATCGAGATCCTGCGCACCAACCTCGTCGATCTTGGCCTGCCGTTGCGCTCCTTCGAGGTCGAATATGGACCGAGCCAGGTCGAGTTCACTTTCCGCGCTGCCACTGGTCTTGAGCCTGCCGACACGATGGTGCTGTTCCGCAGCGCCACCAAGCAGATTGCCCAGCGCAACGGCTTCCACGCCACTTTCATGTGCCGACCGAAGCTTCCCAACGTGATGTCGAGCGGTTGGCATCTGCATCAATCGCTGAAGGATCGCGCGAGCCACGCCAACGCCTTCATGGACGCGAACGAGCCGCTGTCGACGGTTGGCCGGCACTACATGGCCGGTCTTCTGGAGCATGCGCGCGCTGCCGCAGCGTTCAGCACGCCGACGCTGAACGGCTACAAGCGCTACCGCCCCTTCTCCCTGGCGCCCGACCGCGCGATCTGGGGGCGCGACAACCGCGGCGTCATGGTGCGCGTACTGGGCGGACCGGGCGACCCGACCACCCATCTCGAAAACCGGGTCGGCGAGCCGGCCGCCAATCCGTACCTCTACATGGCGAGCCAGATCGTCTGCGGCCTCGATGGTCTCGACCGCAAGCTCCATCCCGGTCCGTCGGCCGATACGCCCTACGAAGCCAAGGCACCCTTGCTGCCGCGCAGCCTCGGCGAGGCTCTCGCAGCCTTGCATGAGGACAAGGCGTTGCGTGCAGGTCTCGGCGACTTCTTCGTCGACTACTATCTCAGGCTGAAGCAGGCGGAGATCGACCGCTTCAACCTCGAGGTCAGCGACTGGGAGCAACGGGAGTATTTCTCGCTGTTCTAGGAAGCGCCGCACATCCACAGCGATCACGCTTTGCTTCCAAGTATTTCAGCAGTCATCGAACGAACCGGAAGCCGTCGTGTCGCCTGAATCTGTTGCAGCGAAATCACTCTGCCGGAAATCTCGATCGTCGCCTCAACTGATCACTGGCCGAAGGTTAGCTTCTAGCGCAATGAATGGCGTTAGAGCAGTGGCCCGTGGGGGACCCTGCCTATGAGGTGATGTTGTGACCGACATTACTGCAGAGGTGAAGCGTATCATCGTCTTTCACCTCGGAGTTGCCGAAGAGCAGATTTCGAACGACGCGCGCTTCAAAGACCTTGGCGCTGATAGCCTCGACGTCGTCGAGGTCGTCATGACTTGCGAGGAACGGTTCGACCTCGAGGTTCCGACCAAAGTCGCGAGCACCTTTGTGAAGGTAAGCGACCTTGTCGGCTACATCGGGTCTCGACTGGCCGAGCCCGCGCTTCCCTCCAAAGTGGCCGCCGTTCGCCGACCGAGACTTTCGTTCGGATAGAAGCCTGACAGTTGGTTCGTCCAGTAGGACACTGGACTAGCCACCCTTCCTGCCCGGCGCCAATGCGTAGGTCCCCAGCGCCAGCAGCAGGGCAAAGACGACGCCTATGCTTCCCACGACCATCATGATGAACGGCGCCACGGACCCGAAATCCTCCTCCTGGACGCGATAGCCGCCTGCAGCCGCCAGCGTCCAGCCGATCGCAAAGGCGGCAAGGCATCCGAAGCCAATGATCAGGCAGATCCTGTAGGTACGTCGCGTATTGCGCAGCGCCAGAGCTGGCTTGTGGCGAAGACGTGGCTCGAACCAATCGTAGACACGCAGCGATTCACTGCGCGCCTGGCTCGGAACGGGAATGCGCAGCGTGGTGTAACGGGTTCCGCCGCGGGTTGGATAGGCCAGTCTGAACTCCAGGCATTCCGGCGCCCCGCCCGTTGCCGCCAGCCGATTGATGGCCCGCAACTCGGGCAGGCCGTACGGCCGCAGCACATGATAGGAATCGTCGACGATGAGAGAGGTCTTGCCGATGATCACGCCGACGCCCTGCGCTGGCGTGGTCTTTCGGATCCAGAGATCGTTGGCGAGTTGAAATGGCTCCGAGGCGCTGCGGGCGGCATCGAAGACCCGAAACCTGTCCCAGTCGGCCGGCGCGATATGCCACCGGGTCAGGACGTCGTTTCCGGCCAACAGCTTCGACCGTCCGCGCGCAAGCAAGAGAGCCTGAGCAAGAAAGATGAGCCCAAATGCTACCGCCGGAATGCCCAGGGCAATCGAGGTGATCGCCAGCCCCGACTCTACGCCTCGTCCATGCTCGTGAGCACCCAACCAGACCAGCAGGGCACCAAAAGCAACGATAGCTGCGCAATAAAGTGCCTTACGAGCCGGATTGCGCACCAACGCCTCCGACGTCACCAGCTCCAAATTCACCAGCGCTACGACTGGTCTGCATGGCCCCCGCCTCAACAGATTGCCTGGCCAATCCTCGCAGATCGCTCGGCTACCGGAAACTCCGCAGGCTCCCCATATGGGAGCATGTTCGACTTCGATCCCCTCCTCGTCGGTGACGAACGTCCCGGCGCTTCGATACCTGGTACCCATCGCGAAACCACCATCGACGAACGGCCGTTGTTCGACGCCTATTCGCAGGCCGTGGTCGATGTCGTTGACCTGGTCGGTCCTTCCGTCGTGCGTGTCGAGACGCCGGCCGCCCCCGAGAGCGGGCGACGCGGCGGCACCGGCTCCGGCGTCGTCATCTCGCCCGACGGGCTGGTGCTGACCAATTCTCACGTCGTGCAGAACGCCTCGACGGTGCGATTGGCTCTGGCCGATACGCGTACGGTCACCGCGCGCGTGCTGGGCAACGACCCGCACACCGACCTCGCCTTGCTGCGAATCATCGACGACGTCTCCCTGCCAGCGGCGCGGCTCGGCAATTCCAAGGACCTGCGCCGCGGCCAGCTCGTGGTCGCGATCGGCAATCCGCTGGGCTTTGAATCGACGGTAACGGCAGGTGTCGTATCGGCGCTCGGCCGGTCGCTACGGGCCCAGACCGGGCGGCTGATCGACGACGTCATCCAGACCGATGCGGCGCTCAATCCCGGGAATTCCGGTGGCCCCCTGGTCTCCTCGCGCGGCGAGGTGATCGGCATCAACACGGCCGTCATCGCCGGAGCCCAGGGCATCTGCTTTGCCGTCGCCGCCAACACGGCGAGCCATGTGGTCAGCGAGGTCGTGCGCCATGGACGGGTGCGCCGAGCCTTCATCGGCGTCGCGGGCCAGACCGTGCCGCTGCCGCGACGGCTCGCCCTGGCACTGGGCCTCGCCCAGCCGCGTGGCGTCGCCATCACCAGCCTGGAACTCGACGGACCCGCGGCTCAGGCCGGGCTCCAGAGCGGCAATATCGTGATTGCGCTGGCAGGCGAGCCTGTCACGGGCGCCGACGACCTTGTGAGGTTGCTGGACAGCGAGCGCATCGGCATAGAGACGGTGCTGACGGTCATCGCCGGCAGCGACCTGCGCCGCATCGCGGTGATGCCGGCCGAGCGCAACGAGAGACGGGAGACATGACCGCTATCGCCGTCGTCACAACGGTCGCCAATCGCAAGGAAGCGCGCGAACTCGCTCGCGCGCTCGTCGAGGCCAAGCTCGCTGCCTGCGCCCAGATTTCACGCATCGAGAGCATTTACCCCTGGAAGGGTGCCATCGAGCACGGCAAGGAATATCGCGTGCTGTTCAAGACGCTCGAAGAGCACTACCCCGCCGTCGAGCGGGCGATCCGCGAGCTGCATTCCTACGAGCTGCCGGCGATCCACGCCTTCGCCTTCGAGCATGTCGCTCCGGCCTATGCCGCGTGGATCGAAGAGAACGTGGCGGCGTAGCCACGCTCTCTTCTACCCAGAACAGTCCTAGTTCTTGATGAACGGGCAGCCGCCATCCTTCAGAGGACGGAAAGCTTGCTCCGCCGGCACGGTGGCGAGCAGCTTGTAGATATCGTCCTTGTTCTTGGACTCCGACGGCGCCTTGACTTGGAACAGGTACATGTCGCGCATCAGGCGGCCGTCTTCGCGCAACTTGCCGTTCGTGGTCATGACGTCGTTGACCGGCATCTCGCGCATCTTTGCCATCACGGCCTTGGGCTCGTCCGTGCCGGCCGCCTGCACAGCCTTCAGATAGTGCAGCGTGGCGCTGTAGACGCCCGCAGTCGTCATGTTCGGCACCTTGTCCTTGCGCTTGCGGAACTTGGCCGTCCACTCGCGGGTCTTATCGTTGAGATCCCAATAGAACGATTCGGTAAGCACCAGGCCCTGGGCCGCATTCAGCCCCAGCGCCTGCACGTCGGTGGAGAAGATCAGCAGGCCGGCGAGCTTCTGGCCGGCCTTGGTAATGCCGAACTCACCCGCTTGCTTGATGGTGTTGATGGTGTCCGCGCCGGCATTGGCCAGCCCGATGATCTTGGCCTTCGATGCCTGGGCCTGCAGCAAATAGGACGAGAAATCCTGCGACGAGATCGGGTGCTTGATGCCGCCCACCACCTTGCCGCCAGCTTTGGTCACAACGGCCGTCACGTCGCGTTCCAGGGCATGACCGAAGGCGTAGTCGGCCGTGATGAAGTACCATGAGTCGTTGCCGGCCTTGACCAGGGCCGACCCCGTGACCTGCGCCAGAGCGTAGGTATCGTAGATCCAGGATGCGCCGGTTTCCGAGCAAGCTGGCCCAGTGAGGTCTGCCGTCGCAGAGCCGACGTTGAGGTCGATCTTGCCCTTTTCCTGGGCGATCTTGCGCACGGCCAAGCCCACCGACGACGTATCGATGCCAGTGACCATCGACACTCCATCGGTGTCGTACCACTTGCGCACGATCGTAACGCCGACGTCGGCCTTGTTCTGATGGTCTGCCTGCAGGATCTCGATCGGCCGACCCAACACCTTGCCGCCGACTTCATCCGCAGCCATCTGCGCCGCTTCAACCTGTCCAGACGTCAGATCGCCGTAGACGCCGGAGAAACCGGCAATGACGCCGATCTTCAATGGCGTTTGAGCAAGGGCACTGCCCGTCGAAAGCAACACGGCAAGTGCCGCACCAGCAACGATTTTTTTCAATTTAACCTCCCTAATACGCTTACGCGTCGATGCGACTATAATGCCTGTCACATCGATGCCAAAGGGAGGTACGTGGCGTATTACGCCTGCCCGCTTTCCAGCATCTTCGTCCAGCGCCTCTGCATGTCGGCCGGGCTCACGACCTCTTTCGGCTGGGCGAGCGACCAGCGGTAGCCGAAGGGACAGGCGACCATCCCCATGCGATCGCCGTAGAATTCGTCCTGAACCGGCCGCACCACGGTGGCGCCCGCTTTGACCGCCCGTTCGACCGCGGCGTCGGCATCCGCCACTTCGATGCGGAAAGCGACCGGTGACCCGCCGATTGCCGCCGGACACCTGGCGCCGAAGTCGGGGTACTCGTCGTTCATCATCAGGAGGCTCTCGCCGATCTTGACCTCGGCGTGACCGACCCGGCCCGAGGGCTCGACCAGCCGGAACTGTTCCACGGCCCCGAAGGCCTTCACGTAGAAATCGATCGCGGCCTTGGCGTCGTGCACGGTCAGATGCGGCTGAACGGTCAGGCCGCCGTTGCGGTCCGCCTTCGTCTGCTTTGCGTCCATGGCATCACCTGTGTTATATTACGTTACGTATCGTAACGTTAATAGATGTCCCGTCAAGCCCCCTCTCAACCTGCACCGCGCGGCCGTCCGCGCGATCCCCGCACCCGTGCCGCCATCCTTGCCGCAGCGCGCGCCCTACTCGAACGCGGCGGACTCACCAGCGTCACCATCGAGGCGATCGCCCAGAAGGCCGAAGTCAGCCGGCCCACGATCTATCGCTACTGGCCCAACGCACCGGCGGTAGCGATGGCTGCCTTCCTCGAAACGACGGGCGCCGCCGAAGCCGCCAAGTCGCCGCGCACCCCGCTGGCGGCATTGCGCGCCCAGCTCCATGCGCTGGCAGACGCCTTTGCCGCCCCAGCAGGCCGCAGCGTCGCGGCGATGGTGGCTGCCGCCCAGTCGGAGACCGAACTGGCGAAGGCATTTCGCAACGAGTTCATCGCGCGCAACCGCGACGCGACGCGTGCGCTTCTGGAGCGTTGCATTGCCGACAAAGCAATTGCGCCGCCCGAAGACATGGAGCTCTCGCTCGACCTGATCTTCGGGCCGCTCTTCTACCGCCTGCTGATGGGCCACGCGCCGATCACGCGTGGCTTCGTCGATCAGCTCCTTGCGGCAGTCATCCCCGCACGCGACTGAACACAGCGCCGGTTTCGCGCACCATCGCGGCCAGCAACTCGCCGGCCGGCATTTCGCGCGCCAGGGTCGGCGCCTGCCCGCTCCATAGCGGCGTGAAGTCAGTCGATCCCTTGGCCTCGGCGGGTCCGCGCAGGGGCTGCATCGCCTCGGCGGCCAAGGGGAAGGCCGGCGCATCGGGACTCATGGGGCCGACCTCGCGCACGACGCGGTTCACGATCCCGCGTGCTGGCCGGCCGGTAAACACATTGATCAACGTCGTGCTGTTGTCGTTGGCCTTCTTGAGAGCCGCCCGATGCATCGGCGCCGTCTTGGCTTCCGGTGTCAGCATGAAAGCCGTGCCGATCTGAACGCCTGCAGCTCCCAGTGCCAGCGCCG
>CALROF020000184.1:0-13687 GCA_943369775.1 Reyranella massiliensis 521 | reverse complement strand
GACTTCGTCGTTCAGGAACTTGGCCGTCTCCGCCGGCGTCGCGCCGACCGGGATCACGGCCTGCTCGGCCAGTCGCTTGCGCAGCGCGTCGTCCTTCACGGCCTTGGCAACTTCGGCGCCCAGCTTGTCGACGATGTCCTTCGGTGTCTTGGCCGGGGCCATGAACATCACCCAGCTCGAGGATTCGATCAGGGGGCCGCCCGACTCGACGATGGTGGGGATGTCTTCGGCGCCCGGCACGCGCTCCTTCGACATCATGGCCAGGGCTCGGACCTTGCCGGCACGGACCTGGCTCATGGTGCCGATCGGCACGTCGAGCAGGAGCTGCAGGTTGCCCGACATCAGATCGGCCAGCGCGGGCGCCGTGCCCTTGTAGGGCACATGCACCATCTTGGTGCCCGTGACCTGCATGATCAGCTCAGTCGAAAGGTGCGCCGCCGCGCCCACGCCCGAGGAGCCGAACGAGATCTTGCCCGGGTTCTTCTTGGCGTAGTCGATCAGCTCGCCGACATTCTTCACCGGCATGTCGTTGCTGACGAGGATCATGATCGGCGCGATGCCGACCAGCGACACCGGCGCGAAGCTCGCCACCGGATCGAACTTCAGCTTGCCCTCGTAGAGCGTCTTGTTCGCCGCATGGGCGGCAATGACGGTCAGGAACGTGTAGCCATCGGGCGTGGCATTGGCGACCATCTCGGCGCCGATCAGCGAGTTGGCGCCCGGCTTGTTGTCGACCACGAAAGTCTGGCCGACGTTCGTCTTCTCCAGGGTGAGGCGCGTCACCGAATCGGTGAGGCCGCCTGCCGTGTAAGGCACGACCCAGCGGATCGGCTTGTTGGGCCATGCCTGCGCGCTGGCCTGGCCGGGCAGAAACGCGGCGCCCGGCGCGAGAACGGCAGCGGCACTTCCTGCCAGAATGCTACGACGGTTGATCTTGGTTTTCATGTCTAACCTCCCACACTTGTCGGGAGACACATGCCCGGCCCAGCCGCTCCACTCAAGCGGCGAAAAGAAGGCATCCTCCTTTTCCGCTAAGCGAGCCTGGGACTGAAGATTGCCACCGGCCGCACGACGCCGCGCAGCGGGTGGCGCCCGAGATCGTCGAGAGGCCGATCGAGACGGGCGGCGACCGTCTCGGTGATAAGGATGGCGCGGCCAAGCGACTTGCTGAGCGCCTCGACCCGGCTTGCCGCGTTGACGGCTCGCCCGATCACGGTGAAATCGAGCCGCGCAGGAGCGCCGACGTTGCCGAAGAACACTTCGCCGTCGTGCAGGGCGATCCCGGTGCGCAGCGGATGCCAGCCCTCGATGGCGGCGATCTCCGCCGGCGGCGTGGCGTTCAGCCGGTCCAGGTCCGCGCAGGCCTGCTCGGCAGCGGCGAGAGCGGCCTGCGCCGCCGCCTGCTCTGTCGCGAAGGCCGTGAAGGGGAAGACGGCCAGGAGCCCATCGCCGATGAACTTCAGCACTTCCCCGCCATGGTCGAGCACCGCGCCCGCCAGACATCCGAAGTAGGCATTGAGCAGCGTGATCATGTCCGGCCCGGACAGTCGTTCCGACAGGTCGGTGAAACCACGCAGGTCCGACACCCAGATCACGGACTGGATCGGCTCGCCGGCGCCGCGCTTGATGAGGCCGTCGAGCACGCGACCACCGGCCGCCACGCCGAGATAGGTATCGAGCACGTTGCCCGCGATGCGCCGCTGGATCTGCCGCTCAACATGCAAGGCGAAGAGCTTCAGGACGCGCTGCAACGCGGCCAGTTGCGCATCGGAAAAACCGCCCTCGCTCGAGGTCGCAACCGTCGCGGCGTTGTGATAGCGACCGCCGGCCGTGAGCGGCAGCGCGAGATATTCGACGATCCCCTGCTTTGCCAGCTCCGCCATCAGCGGATGGCGCGCCACCGCGTCGGGATCGGTGGTCTTGCCACGATAGGCCTGCCCCCGTTCGATGACACCGAACAGCGGATTGCGGCGGTAAGCGTCGGATTGCAGAGCTTGCTCGCTGACCTTGACCTCATCGCAGAAGCCGTCGGCAGCGTTCCAGTTCCAGGCGAAGCCATAGACCTGCGGATGCAGGGTCCCGACATGCAGGCTGGCGCGGTCGAGCGGCAGGCCGGCCGTCACCAGCCGCCACACAAGCTCTTCGAAGCATGGCAGGGTATCGTCTTCAGCCGCGGCATTGCCCAGCAGCCAGGCTTCGATCGCCTCGAAGCCCACGACCGAGCCGACGCCTCCCCATCGTCGCGCCGAGCGACGCAGCAAGGAGACGAATGGCGGATAGGATCTCGGCGCGGGATCGACGGGAAGCTGAATCATTCTACTTCGTAGTATAGCCGCCGTTGACCAGGATGGTCTGGCCGGTCATCCACCAGCCATCGGACACCATGAAGCGGATATAGGGGACGATGTCCTCGATATGGGTGAGACCCGTCTTGGTGAACTTCGAGAGAGCTGCCGCCGTCTTGTGATAGGCGACCGCGTCCGCTCCTTCGGCCGGATAGAAGAAGGGCGTGTCCATCGGGCCGGGGCCGATTGCCGTCACCGAGATGCCGCGCTCGCCGAACTCCTTCGAGGCCGCGCGTGTGAAATGCTCCACCGGTGCCTTGGTGCCGGCATAGGCGGCATAGAACGGCGTGAAGGCACCGAGCAGCGACGTGACGAGCGTGCAGATCTTGCCGTTGTCGTTGACGTGTTTGCCAGCCTCCTTGAGGAAGAAGAAGGCCGACTTGGCGTTCACCGCGCTCATCTCGTCGTATTCGGCTTCCGAGATCTCGACGATCGGCTTCTTCAGCACCTTGCCGACGGTGTTGATGGCGATGTCCGGACGCCCGACAGCGGCAATGGCATCCGCAAAGAGCTTCTCCATCGCGCCTGCGCTGGTGAGGTTGGCCTGCAGCGCCACCGCCTTGGCACCGGCTGCCTGTACGGCGGCGACAGTCGCGTCAGCCTCTGCCTTGCTGGCGGCGCTGTTGTAGTGAACGGCGACGGCCTTCGCGCCGTGTTCCGCCAAATCGCGGGCGATGAGCCCGCCCAGATTCTTGGCGCCGCCGGCGATCAGTACGGTTTTGCCCGTGAGGCTGTGGTCGACCATCGATGAGGCTCCTTCGTTGTCTAGACGGATGACCTCAACTTGATCGTTCATCTGATTGGAATAAAGTGGCCAAAACCGACATCACTTGTCGGATGGATAAAACAATTGGCTGCGTTATGGATCGCATCGAAAGCCTGCGAATCTTCGCCCGCGTCGTTCAGTGCGGCAGCTTCACCAAGGCGGCGGCAACCCTGCAAATGCCGCGCTCCTCTGTTTCGATGGCCATTCAGGAACTCGAAGCTCGTATCGGCGCACGGCTTCTCGCCCGCACGACGCGCCGCGTGGCGCCGACGCAGGAAGGCATCGCCTTCTACGAACGCTGCGAGCGCCTCCTCGGCGACTATGAAGAGGTCGAGGGCCTGTTCCGGCAGTCGTCCAGCCTTCCCGCCGGCAGACTGTCCGTCAATGTGCCGGGGCGCATGGGCCGCCTGATCTTTGCGCCGGCGCTTCCCGATTTCTTCCGCCGCTACCCCGAGATCGAACTAGAGCTGGGTGTCACCGATCGCGCCATCGATCTGGTGCATGAGGGAGTCGACTGCGCGGTGCGCGTCGGACCGTTGAGCGACTCGAGCCTCGTCGCCCGCAAGGTCGGCGACATCACCTTAGCCAACTGCGCAAGCCCGTCTTATCTGCACGAGCATGGCACGCCGGGGACGATTGACGATCTCGAGCGCCACGTTGCGGTTGGCTATGCCTCGCCGACCAACGGCAGGATCGAAGAGTGGGAATGGCTCGAGGACGGCATGGTCAAAACGCGGCCGATACCGGCGCGCATCACCGTCAACAATGCCGAAGCCTATATCGCCTGCTGCCTGGCGGGACTGGGGCTGATCCAGATTCCCCTTTACGACGTCCACAGCCACCTCGCTGTCGGCGAACTCGTCGAGGTCTTGCCTCATCTCCGGGCGGCGCCGATGCCGGTGCATATTCTCTATCCGCACCGGCGCCATCTGTCGCGTCGACTTCAAGTGTTCGTCGACTGGGCGAGCGCCCTCCTGCGGGAGCACGTCGCCTGAAACGTCCTGAGGTCTCTAGTCGAGATCGAGACCGTTCATGCCGGCGTTCTTGCGCGCCTTCTTGGCGATCTCGCCCAGCACCTTGCCTGCCTGAATAGGGTCCATGATCTGCTCGACCTCGGGACCTTTGTGCCAGCCTTCGGCCACCGCGAAGATACCGTTGCCCGCCTGGAAGACACGACCGGTGACTTCACGGCTGTCTTCACTGACGAGCCAGGTCGCGACCGGCGCGATCCACTTGGGATCGCGGCGCTTCTTGTCCTCCTCAGTGTACTCGCGCAGATCCTCGGTCATGCGCGTGAACGCCGACGGCGAGATCGAGTTCACCGTGATGCCGTAGCGGCCGAGCTCGCGCGCGGCGATGACGGTGAAGGAAGCGATGCCCGCCTTTGCAGCACCGTAGTTGGTCTGGCCGATATTGCCGTAGATGCCCGAGACCGACGTGGTGGTGATGATGCGCGCATCGACCGGGCCACCCTTGAGCTTGGCCTGGTCGCGCCAGTAGGCGGCGGCATGACGCGCCGGTGCAAAGGTACCCTTGAGATGCACCTTGATGACGGCGTCCCACTCGTCCTCGCTCATGTTGACCAGCATGCGGTCGCGCAGGATGCCGGCGTTCAGCACGATGGCGTCGAGCTTGCCGAAGGCCGAGACGGCCTGGTCGATCATGTTCTTGGCGCCGTTCCAGTCGGAGACGTCGTCGCCATTGGCCACGGCCTCGCCGCCCTTGGCCTTGATCTCGTTCACGACCTGCTGGGCCGGGCCGACATCGTTGCCCTTGCCCGCGCGATCACCGCCCAGGTCGTTCACGACCACCTTGGCGCCGTACTCGGCGAGCATCAGGCAATGTTCCCGGCCCACACCGCGTGCACCGCCGGTCACGATCGCCACCCGTCCTTCGCACAATCTCGCCATTGCTCCCTCCTGTCTTTTGCGTGTCTGAATCCTGGCATCCTGCGCTAGTCTAGCGGGGCTTATAGGAGGATCGCCATGGACACGCTGCCGCTCGTTACCCCCGAACAGGTCGGACTTTCCGCAGCGCGGCTCGATCGCGTGCGGACGTGGATGCATCAGTGGGTCGACAGCGGAAAACTCGCCGGCATGGTCACCTGCGTCATGCGCAAGGGCCAGCTCGCCTTCGCCGAGGTCTACGGCAAGGCGGATGTTGCACGCGACAAGCCGATGCGGCCCGACACGATCTTCCGCATCTATTCGATGACCAAGCCGCTCACCTCAACTGCAATCATGATGCTCTACGAGGAAGGCCGCTTTCAGCTCGACGATCCGATCTCGAAGTTCATTCCCGCCTTCGCCAATCCGCGCGTCTATGTCGGCGGCAGCCGCGGCAAGATGGAAACGGTGCCGGCCGAGCGCGAGATCAACTTCCGCGATCTGCTCACCCATACATCGGGCCTGACGTACGGCTTCATGGAGAGCACGCCGGTCGATGCCGCCTACCGTGCCAAGGACGGCGTCGATTTCCAGACGGCCGATACCAGCCTCAAGCAGGTCGTCGAGAAGCTGGCGACGATTCCCCTGATCGCGCAGCCCGGCAAGGCGTGGAACTATTCGGTGGCGACCGATGTGTTGGGCTACCTGGTCGAGGTGATCTCCGGTCAGCCTTTCGAGAAGTATCTCAAAGAGAAAGTGATCGACCCGCTGGGCATGGTCGATACCGACTTCCATGTGCCGAAGGAAAAGCACGATCGCTTTGCGGCCAACTACTCGGCCGGCGCCGGTGGCAAGCTCGACCTGATCGACGATCCGGGCAAGAGCCGCTACCTCGCTCCGCGCAAGGTGAACTCCGGCGGCGGTGGCCTGGTCTCGACCGCGTCCGATTATCTTCGCTTCTGCCGGTTCATGCTGAACAAAGGCGAACTCGACGGCGTGCGCCTGCTCGGCCGCAAGACGGTCGAGCTGATGACCATGAACCACCTGAACGGCGACATGGCGGACATGGGTACACCGCGCTTCTCGGAATCGACCTACACCGGCATCGGCTTCGGGCTGGGCTTCTCGGTGATGATCGACCCGGCCAAGGCCTATATCGCCGGCACGCCCGGTGAGTTCGCCTGGGGCGGCGCCGCCTCGACCGCCTTCTGGATCGACCCGGCAGAGGACATGGCCGTGGTGTTGCTGACGCAGCTCATGCCCTCCTCGACCTACCCGATCCGTCGCGAGCTGCGTGTGCTCACCTATCAGGCGATTGTCGACTGAACAGAGGAAGCAGACGCCATGCGCAACACCGGCAGCATCGAAGTCCGCAAGCTCCACCCCCTGTTCGGGGCGGAGGTTTCAGGCATCGACATCACGCGCCCGCTTTCGGCGCGTGAATTCGGGCCGATCCGGGCCGCCTTCGAGGAGCATTCCGTGCTCCTCTTCCGCGACCAGCCGATGGACGACGAGAAGCAGATTGCCTTCAGCGAAAACTTCGGACCGCTGGAGACGACGGGCAGCGCCAATCCCGCAGCCGGCACCAAGTTCGCACGCCAGTCGAACCTCGACATCATGACGGGCGAACCGATCCCGCCCGACGACATGCGCATGATCTACCAGAAGGCCAATTACTTCTGGCACTCCGACTCCTCCTTCAAGCGTATCCCCTCGCTCTGCTCGGTGCTGACGGCGCGCATCTGCCCGCCCGAAGGCGGCAATACCGAATTCCTCAGCATGCGTGCGGCGTGGGATGCGCTGCCCCCCGCCCTGCAGGCGACCATCCATCCGCTGGTCGCCGAACATGCGCTCGCCCATTCGCGCGACCGTGTGCAGAAGGGAATCCTGAGCGCCAAGTCGTTGTCCGAACTGCCGCCGGTCAAGCAGCGCCTGTTTCGCGACAATCCGATCAATGGCCGCCGCGCGCTTTACATCGGCGCCCATGCCGGCCACATCGTCGATTGGCCCGAGCCGATCGGCAAGGCGATCCTCTGGGAACTGGCGCAGCGCGCCGAGCAGCCGGAGTTCATGCTCTCGCACGCCTGGCGCGAAGGCGACGTGATCGTGTGGGACAACCGCGCCGTCCTGCATCGCGCGACTTATTACGACGCCACCAAGCACAAGCGACTGATGCAGCGGACGACCATCGGCGGCGACGCCCCGACGGTGCCGCAATAAGAATGGCCGAACCGGCGCAAGCTCCGGCTGCTCCCGACGGAATGCCCCCTGGGCTGCCGCGCTTCCTCGCGGTGGCGACGATCACCATTGGGCTGATGATGTCGGTACTCAGCAATTCGATGACCAACCTGGCGCTGCCCTATATCGCGCAGGACCTCGGCATTTCGGCGGAAAGCTCGATCTGGATCGTCAATGCGAGCCAGATCGCCCTGATGGTCTCGCTGCTGCCGGTAGCGGCGTTGGCCGACATCGTGGGTTATCGCCACGTCTATCGCTTCGGCCTCGTGCTTTTCTCGATTGCCTCGATAGGTTGCGCGCTGGCGCCGTCGCTGCCCTGGCTGATCGCCGCCCGTGTGTTCCAGGGGCTCGGGGGTGCTGCCACCATGGCGATCCAGCCGGCCCTCGTGCGGTCGATCTATCCGCGCGCCATGCTGGGCCGCGGCCTCGGCTTCAACACTACCGTCGTTGCGACCTCGCTTGCAGCCGGCCCCAGCCTCGGCGCCGCCCTGCTCTCGATCACCTCGTGGCCGATCCTGTTCGCGGTGTATGTGCCGCTGGGAATCATCGCGTTCGTTCTGTCGGAACGTTACCTGCCGCACACGACGCATACCCACCGGCCGTTCGACGTGTTGTCGGCGATCATGTCCGGCGCGACCTTCGGCCTGCTGATCTTCGGCATCGACGGCATGGCGCACGGCCATTCGCATCTACTGGTCATCTCGGAGCTGGCAGCCGCCACTATCCTCGGCACGCTGTTCGTCTGGCGCCAGACTAAGCTCCCCGATCCGATGATGCCGATCGACGTCTTTCGCCGGCCGATCTTTTCGCTATCCATCAGTGCATCGACCTGCACCTTCACGGCGCAGGGTCTGGCTTTCGTCAGCCTGCCGTTCTTTTTCCACACGGTGCTGGGCCGCAACGCCACCGACACAGGCATCCTGCTGACCGCCTGGCCGCTTGCGCTCGCCGGCATCGCACCGATCGCCGGCCGTCTCGCCGACCGCCACCATGCCGGCTTCCTGGGAGCCATCGGACTTACCAGCATGACGGCGGGCCTCATCCTCACCGCCCTGCTGCCGCCCGACCCGTCGGCCGCCAACATCATGTGGCGGCTCGTCCTGTGCGGCGCCGGTTTCGGCATCTTCGCCGCGCCGAACAACCGGTTGATGATGAACGCCGTGCCGCGCGACCGGAGCGGCAGTGCGGGCGGGATCATCGCTTCTGCTCGAACGCTCGGCCAGACGATGGGCGCGGCGCTTGTCGCTCTGATCTTCGGCCTGTTCGATTTCTCCGGCGGTGCCGTGGCTGCCGCCGATGCCGCCCGTGCCGCGATCTGGCTCAGCGCCGGCTTCGCGGCCGCCGCCCTGGTAATCGGCAGCCTTCGGCTGCGTCACTGAGGAGAAGCGTGGATCTCGCGGAACAGCGAGGGCGCCATGCCGAAGCGGCGCTCGAACGCCTGACCCAGTCGCGCCGATGACCGCAGGCCCACACGGCCGGCGATCGCCTTGAGCGGCAGCCCCTTGGCCAAGAGCGTGCGCGCTGCATCGAGGCGCAGGCCCTCGACGAAATGCGCCGGGGTCTTGCCCGTGGCGTCGGTGAACTTGCGATAGAAGCTGCGCTCCGACAGGCCCGCGCGTTGGGCGAGCGCCGGCACGTCGAGCGGCTTGTCGAGATTGTTCTGCATCCAGTCGATCAGCGCCGCGAACGGTGCATCGGCATTCGTCTGGGCCTGCAGCAAGGGACTGAACTGCGATTGATAGCCCGGCCGCCGCGCATAGAGCACGAAATGCCGGGCGATGAGATTGGCCGTCGCGGCGCCGAGATCGGCTTCCACCCATGCCAGCGCCATGTCGATGCCAGTCGTCACGCCGGCCGACGTCCAGACTTTGCCGTCGACGACATAGAGCGCGTCGGCGTCGACCGTCAGCGCCGGAAAGCGGTCGGCAAGTCGTTCACAGCTTGCCCAGTGTGTCGCCACCCGCTTGCCGTTGAGCAGGCCCGCCGCCGCCAGCATGAAGGCGCCGGTGCAGACCGAACCGAAGCGTTTGGCTTTGGGCGCCGCCTTGCGCAGCCATGCGAGCACGTCCTCGCGCGCCAGTGCAGCCTTCAGGCCGCGCGAGCCACCGGCAACCAGGAACGTGTCAGGCCGGCCGCCGATCGGATGGCTCATTACGGCAACGCCGCAGTTGGTCGTGACGGACCCGCCGTCGGGCGAGACGATCCTCACGTCGTAGAAAGGCCGGTCGCGCCCGTCGTTGGCGGCGCCGAACACGGCGGCGGGTCCGGTGACATCGAGAAGCTGGCAGCCTTCATAGGCGAGAAGCGAGATTTGATGCGGTCGGGCCATTGGCAGAAAATAACAGATATTTGACATTTCTGCCAAGCCTCGCAGGGCTTACGGTGCAAGCCGAACCAGGAGACACACATGGCAGACACGGTCCATATCGGCATCCTTCTCTTTCCCGACGTCACACAGCTGGACGCCACCGGCCCCGCGCAGGTCCTCTGCCGCGTGCCCAATGCCAAGCTTCACATGATCTGGAAGACGCTGGCTCCCGTGCCGACGGATTCGGGGTTCTCAATCGTGCCGACGACGACCTTCGCCGACTGCCCGCAGCTCGACGTGATCTGCGTGCCGGGTGGCGGCGGTCAGGTGCCGCTGATGACCGACGAGGAGACGCTGTCCTTCCTGCGCAAGCAAGCCGCGGGTGCGCGCTACGTCACGTCGGTTTGCACCGGCTCGCTGGTCCTCGGTGCCGCCGGCCTGCTGAAGGGCTACAAGTCGGCCTGTCACTGGTCGTCGCGCGAGTTCCTCACGGCCTTCGGCGCCATTCCCGTCGCCGAACGCGTGGTGCGCGACCGCAACCGCGTCTCGGGCGGCGGCGTCACGGCCGGCATCGACTTCGGTCTCACGTTGGCGGCTGAACTGGCCGGCGAGGAGGTCGCCAAGTCGATCCAACTCACACTCGAATACGATCCGCAGCCACCCTTCGATGCCGGTAGCCCCGAGAAAGCCGGCCCCGAGCGCGTGAAGCGGCTGAAGGAGCGCATCCAAGCCATGCTGCAGAAGCGCCTGGAAGCGAATCAGGCGGCGGCGTCACGCCTTCAGTAGAAGGGCGGCAACGAACAGAGCCATAGATGCGGTGGGCGCCACGGTGCGAACCGTGTTCCACGTCGTCCACCGGTCGAGATAATGGGTCCATAGGGCGGCGGCCTCCGGCGTGGCCGGCCGGGCCGCAGCCAGGGCGTCGTTCAACGGAATGTTGAAAGCTCTTGTCACACCGAAGCAACCGACGAGATAGAGCAGGCTCGCCAGCAGGAGCAGCTTGCCGCTCGGGGCCTCCCACCAGACATAGGATCCCGCGAGCAGCGCCAGGCAGATCACGCCCGTGCCGACGAACAGCGAGAGGAAGCTGACGTTCATCACCACGATGTTGATCGACTGCATGGCGTTGATGCCCTGCTCCGGCGGAATGCGGCCGAGCGCCGGCATCACGAACGAAGAAAAGGCGAAGAAGATGCCGGCGACGAGCCCGCAGCCGATCGCGGCGACGAAGGCGCCGACATAGATCGCCTGGCCGATCATCAATTGGCTTCCGACGTTAGACGCCTCAGCGCCTCGTGCAGGGTTACCGTGCCGCGCCGCATCTCGCCCTCGCCGGCCTCAAACCCAAGGCGGCCGGCGTTCACCGCATCGGTCAGGTCGGCCAGCTTGGCCGCATAGTCGGCACTAGCGCCGGATGCCTGGAGCGCCGCAATCGTCTCGTCGCGAGAGGACGGCACTGCCATCACTGGCTTGCCGAGAAGATCCGACAGCGCCGCGGCAGCATCGGCCGGTGAATAGTTCTCGGGTCCGCAGAGATTGACGATGCGCGTGCCGGGGCGTGGATCGAGCAGCAGTTCGGCCACCGTGCGGCCGACATCGAGCGCCGATACCGTCTCGCCCGCGCCATCGAGCGGCAGCTTGGCGGAGGGCAGCACGCCCGCCTCGCGCGCCGCCGGCAGCATCGCCGCCCAGTTCTCCATGAAATCGCCGGGACGCAGGAAGACGAGCGACGGCGCGGCACCGGCCAGCGCCTGTTCGAAGTCATGGAGCGTGCGGACGATCCCGTTGCCCTCCGCGAGATGGGCGCCGGCGGAGGAGAGTGCCACGACATGCGGCACGCCAGCGGTCCGGATCGCCGATGCAATCGATTGCGCAGCGGCCCGACTCTCGGTCAGGACATCGGCTGCCTGCGGAGAGGGCGCCAGCATGACGAAGGCGGCTTCGGCGCCTTGAAAGGCTGCAGCGAGGCCCGTCGTATCCGTCGCGTCACCCCGCACGATCTCGATCCCTGGCCCTGCCAGGTGCCGGGCGCGCTCCGGGTTGCGTGCAATCGCCCGCACTTCTACACCACGCGGCTTCAAGGCTTCGAACGCGGCGCCGCCCACCTGCCCTGTCGTTCCCATCATGACCAGCATCGCAGACCTCCACGGGTGATGAGGCCGCTGCTATCACGCCAGTACACTTTTCATAAGTACGCACATTTTTTATACTTAGTGTCACGCATGGGTATGCGGTTGGGCATGAAAGGCTTCCACAATGGCAGTTTCCAAAGCTCCGTGGTGTGCAGTGACGGCGACGGTCGAGGTTATCGGCGGGCGCTGGAAGCCGACAATCCTTTTCCACCTGAAGGATCAGCCGCGCCGCTTCAACGAACTGCGCCGCCTCGTGCCTGGCATCACGCAGCGCATGCTGACGTTGCAGCTAAGGGCGCTGGAGAAGGATGGCATCGTGGCGCGCACGGTGCACAACACCATCCCGCCGCACGTCGAATACTCGTTCACGCGGAAAGGCTGGACGCTCGGACCGCTTCTCGACGCGATGGAAGTCTGGGGCGAGAAAAACAACCCGCGCCGACGCGGCAAGGCGTCCGGCTAGAAATCCTCTTTACGCAACAATCCACGCCGCAAACGCCGTCCCGTGTGCCACGCCCATCGTAGCGGCAAACCGACAGGCGTGGCGCGCAGTCGACGCCAGGCATCGGAATGGGCGAAGCGATCCTTGAAGCTGCGACGCGCGAACTGCAGCACGGCGACCCTCTCGCCCAGGAAATCGGGCATCGTCACCCATTGAGCGGCGGCGACGGCAGCATCGCGATAGATCTCGCTGTGTGATGGCCGACAGAAGTAGGTCTTGTTGGCGCCGATGGCGAAGGGCACCAGGTTCCGGCGCCGCGCAAAATAGCGATGCACACCCTCGGCGACACCCGGCCACTGCTCGTTGAAAACATCGTCGACGATGACGATGCCCCCTTCCGCCAGGGCCGCCTCCGTCACTGCAAGGTCGTGGGCCGCATGCTGCGCAGTATGACCACCATCGACACTCGTCAGGCGCAATGGTCCGCCGGCCAGTCGCACGAGGTCGGCGCCGGAAAGGTCCAGAGAATTGCCTTGGTGCACGACCAGACGCTGCGTATCGGCATGGCGTTCGAGGTTGCGCCGGAACGTCCAGAAATCACCGTTGCCCGACTGATCGACGTTGAGGTGTTGATCATCGAACAGATCGACCGCGACCGCCTTCTCCGAAGAACGGCCTAACAGATAAAGCAGGATGAAAAGCTTGCCATGATGGACACCGATTTCGGCCACGCCACCGCCGACGCCGAGCGCCCGCTGACGCTCGCCGAGGGCGGCAATCGCCAACGCGGCATCGGTATGGAGCCAGCCCTCGATGCGAAACTTGTCGCGTTGAATGTAACTCGTGATCCGTTGATCCATGCGAACACCCTTCGCATGGCAACGCTGAGGATCAACGCGGTTGCAGTGACCGATCTGTGAGAATCAGCCCGCGCCAGCCGTGGCACTTTCGATCGGAATCGCCTTGCCGGCGGCCATGTCGAACTTCAGCCGGCGCACATAGTCGAGATCGCGGCCGGTGACACGCACGAATCGGCTGCCCTCGGGATAGTCGATGGCATGGATCGCGCCGACGTCGTAGACGCCGGCATGACCTGGCTCTAGCCGGTAGCTCTTCACCTTCTCGAGCTTCGCCTCGCCGGCGCCCTCGCCACCATCGAGCCGCTTGAACTCGCTCATGTCGGTATAGTTGACCGCCTGGCCATAGACCGCCCAGGAGGCGCCGTGATCGTGCGGCGGGCTCTTGTGCGGCTTGGGATTGCAATGCGCCAGCACAACGAAGCCGAGATCCTTGTCCTCGTAGAGCTTGCGCGTGCCGATCGGCGCGGCGGGCCCTACGGCTTCCTCGACGAAGCCCTTGTTCGCTAGCAGCTTCTCCAGCAACACACGTACCTGCTCGCGGCCGGCGGAATTGTTGTTTGCCTTGAGGGCAGCCTGTGCGTCCTTGATGAAACTATCGAGCGAATAGGTCATGCGGCGGCTCCTGGAACGGCAGGTCAGAATGCGGGCGGAAATGATCCGCCCGCGGCCCCTTTGCTGTCAACGCTGGCTATCAACGGCCGCCGAAGATG
>CALROF020000183.1:0-13752 GCA_943369775.1 Reyranella massiliensis 521 | reverse complement strand
GTATCCAGGGCCAAGTTGGGCCCTCCTTCCAAAAGTGAACCTGCTTAGCGTGTCATGAGATCGCGGCTGATGACGTGTTTTTGAATTTGATTGGTGCCTTCCCAGATCTGTGTGACCTTTGCTTCCCGCATTAGGCGCTCGACGCGATGACCTTTCACGTAGCCATGCCCACCGAACACTTGGACGGCATCCGTTGTCATGCGCATGGCGAGGTCAGAGGCCTTGACCTTGATCATCGAGGCTTCGACGCTAACGTCCTGTACACCCTCGTCGACGAGGCGGCCGACATGGTCGAGGAGTGTCCTGGTCGAGAGGAGTTCTATGGCGAGATCGGCAAGCATGAATGCGATCGCCTGATGGCCGATGATCCGCTTGCCGCCTTGTTGACGCTCGTTCGCGTAGGCTACCGCGTCATTGAAGGCTCCGGAAGCGATGCCCAACGCCTGGGCCGCAACGCTGGGCCGGGACTTGTTGAGGACGGCCACCATGATCTTCATGCCGTCGCCCGGATTTCCGAGAAGGTTGGCCCGCGGTATGCGGCAGTTCGTAAAAGCGAGCTCGGCTGTGGATGATGCGTTCGCACCCATCTTGGATTCAAGGCGAACCACGTCGAAACCGGGCGTCCCTTTCTCAAGGATGACAACGGATACCGCCTTCGACGAATCTTCCAGCTCGCTCCATTTCCCGAACACCAAGACAACGTCAGCAACATCGCCTGTGGTGATGAATATCTTGCCGCCGTTGATAACGATGTCGCCACCATCGGGCTGGAATCGGGTGCGAATGCTAGAACCGTCCGAACCCGCGTGCGGCTCGGTGATGGCAAAGGCACCAAGTCCGCCATTCGCGATCAACGGCAGGAAGCGCTCCTTCTGGAGCTTGGTACCGAACTCCTGGATCGGCTTCGCGACTGCACCAGTCGTGCCGAAAATGATGCCCGTCGAAGCACAGGCTTCGGAGATGAGACGAACCACTTCGAGGAGGCAGCGATAGCTGACCGGCGAACCACCATATTCTTCGGGAACGAAGATGCCGTTCAGCCCGACTTCCTTCAGGACCTTGAAATTGACCCAAGGAAATTCCTTGCGTTCGTCCAATCCCCCAGCGTTCGGAGCCAGAACATCAGCAGCAATCCGAGTTACTTGCTCGATGACGAGGGTTTCTTCGGCGGTCCAGTTTCGGGATTGATCGAAATGTTCAAGAGACTTCATGGCGGTGAGACCTGAGGTGATGCAGGAAGAAAGGTGCGCCACGCGCGCGTCGCGCAGGTGGTGCCAACGGGAACGTCAACGCGCCAGCGCACATTCGCTCTCGGCCAGGGGCCGAAACGCCTGGTCGGCCGGGACGGTAGCGAGGCGCTTGTAGAGATCCCATCCGCCGGAGGATTCGGCGGGCTTCTTGACCTCGAAGAGATACATATCGTGTAGTTTGCGGCCGTCCTTGCGCACGGAGCCCCTGCCGAACGCCTCGTCCTCCGTAGGGAGCTCTTCCATCTTCGCGACAACCGCCTTTCCATCTGTCTTCGGCGCCCCTGCGGCGAGCGCCTTCAGGTAATGAAGGGTGGCTGAGTAAGCACCGGCATGCACTTGGCCGGGCATCTTGCCCTCGGCACGCTCGGCGAACCGCTTGGAGAACGCTCGGGTGCTGTCGTTCAGGTCCCAGTAGAATGCCTGGGTGATGACAAGCCCTTGCGACGCCGGAAGTCCGAGGCCGTGGACGTCGGTGATGTCGACAAGAAGGCCGGCCAGTCGGATGCCGCCCTTCGTGAGGCCGAACTCGGCCGCCTGCTTCACCGCATTGATCGTGTCCGCACCGGCATTGGCGAGGCCAACAACGTTGGCGCCGGAAGATCGCGCCTGCAGGAGGAAGGATGAAAAATCAGGCGTGTTGATCGGCACCCGTGCCCTGCCGACGACTTTTCCTCCCGCGGCCTCGACGAAGCGCGAGGTATCGCGCTCCATGGCATGGCCGAACACGTAGTCGGTAGTGATGAAGAACCACTTGTTGCCACCGGATTGCACCAGGGCCGAGCCTGTGCTCTTGCTCAAGGCGTAGGTGTCGTAGGTCCACTGGATCGTATTTGGCGAGCAGGCCTTATTGGTGATATCCGAGCTCGCGGGACCGGAGGCAAGGAACACTTTGTTGCCGTCCTTCGCGAGCTGGCCGACCGCCATCGCTACGCCAGAACTTGCGACATCGACGACAGCATCGACGCCGTCCTGGTCGAACCATTTGCGCACCACCGAGGACCCGATGTCGGGCTTGTTCTGATGGTCTGCTGAAATCACCTCGATCTTGAAGTCGGGGTGCAATTTTTGGAATTCCTCGACGGCCATCTGCGTGGCGATGACAGAGCCTTTTCCAGAGAGGTCCGCATACGGCCCGCTCAGATCGGTGAGGACACCGAGCTTGACGTTGGTGTCCGCCCAAGCCGGCGCGTGCAATGAGGCGAGGGCGCAAGCGAGCAATAGCCTTCTCAATTTCATTGTTTTTTCTCCCTAGGGAAGCGACCTCTTCGAACCGCACGCGCAACCTATCGAAATGCGTCATTCATTGTCAATATGTTGATTCATATACCATAGGCACCGTTGGAAACAGATTGTGCATCGCGGCATGAATATTCGCATAATTGGCCATTTTATGGGTGTTTTTAGCGATTTCCTTCCCGACCAGCCCTGTGCGGCCGATGATGCCGATATCGCAACTAGGCAACCATATTGACATATATGCAGAGGATCGATAGGGCTTTGTCGTGATAGTTCCTGATCGGAACAGGACATTGATTTCGGGAGGAGATTATCCATGGGCAAGCCACAGTCGGCACTTCTTCAGCCGGTTCGCGTCGGGGCGGTCACTCTACCGAACCGGGTCGTCATGGGCTCGATGCATACTGGCCTCGAATCCCATCCGGAGCGGTTCGACGAACTTGCTCAGTTCTATGCCGAACGGGCCAAGGGCGGCGTCGGGCTCATCGTCACCGGAGGTTTCGCACCGACTTTCGCCGGGCGCATGAAGGACGAGCCCGGAACCTTCGAATTTTCCGAGCAGGTTAAAGACCACCGCAAGATTACCGACGCGGTTCATGGGGCGGGCGGCCGCATTCTGTTGCAGATCCTGCACGCGGGACGATACGGCTACCACCCGGCTATCGTTGCCCCGTCGGCGATCAAATCCCCGATCAATCGCTACACCCCGCGCGCGCTCAACGTTACCGAGATCGAAGAGACGATCAAAGCCTATGCGAGCACTTCGCGGCTTGCGGTCGAGGCCGGATATGACGGCGTGGAGGTGATGGGGTCTGAAGGCTATCTCATCAGCCAATTCCTCGCGGCGCGCACCAATGCCCGAGAGGATGAATGGGGCGGTCCGCTGGAGAAACGGGCCCACTTTCCCCTCTCGGTGGTGCGCGCTGTCCGCGCTACGCTCGGCAGCGGGCCGATCTTGTCGTACCGCATCTCGGCCCTCGAGTTGATCGAAGGTGGCCTGAGCGACGACGAGACGATCTGGCTTGCCCGCGAGGTCGAGCAGGCGGGGGCCGACTGTCTTTCGACCGGGATCGGATGGCATGAATCCACCATCCCCACGATCGCCGGGACGGTCCCGCACGCGGCCTTCTCGGAGGCGACGCGTCGCATCAAGTCCGCCGTGTCGATCCCGGTCACAGCGAGCAATCGGATCAACCTTCCCGAGGACGCCGAGAGGCTCGTCGCCGACGGCGCGGCTGACCTCATATCAATGGCGCGGCCATTTCTGGCCGATGCGGCTTTCGTCAACAAGGTCAGGGACGGGCACCCCGACCTCATCAACATCTGCATTGCCTGCAACCAAGCTTGCCTCGACCACTATTTCACCGACCAGGTGATCAGCTGCTTGGTCAATCCCCGTGCAGCGCGAGAAGGCACATTTTCGGACCTCCCGGCGCAGCGTTCGAAGCGGATCGCCGTCGTCGGTGGCGGCGTGGCGGGTATCTCTGCTGCGCTCGAGGCCGGGCGCCGTGGCCACCACGTCACGCTCTACGAAGCGGCGCCAGAGATCGGCGGACAGTTCACGTTGGCTGCGCGGGTTCCCGGCAAGGAGGATTACGGACGAGCGGTCGAAGGCTTCAAGCGGCAGCTCGCAAACGCCGGTATCCATGTTCGGACAGGCCAACGCGTCGGCATCGATTCATTGGGCCGGGAGAATTTCGACGATGTGATCGTCTCGACCGGCGTCACCCCCCGCCTGCTCGACATTCCCGGCGCCGACGATCCGCGTGTGGTCGGGTACACCAGCATTCTCGACGGTTCGGTCAAGGCCGGCCAGCGCGTTGTGGTCATCGGCGCTGGAGGCATCGGCCATGACGTCGCGCTCTTCGTCGCGCTTGGCGACGATCACAAGCTTCAGTCGGTCGAAGAATTCGAGGAGCGCTGGGGCGTGAAGGGCAAGGCCACTCCGCATCCTGCTCAGCGCACAGTCACGATGGTCAAGCGTTCTGCAGGAGCCTTCGGTCGGACGCTCGGCAAGAGCACCGGCTGGATCCTGCGAAAGGAGCTGAAGGACCTGGGTGTTCGCCAGATCGGCGAAGCGACCTATAGCAAGATCGACGCAGAGGGGCTGCACGTCGAAGTCCAAGGTCGAGCGGAAGTGATCCCCGCAGACACCATCGTGGTGTGTGCCGGCCAGGTCTCGGTCCGCGGCCTCGCCGACGAGTTGGAGGCCCGTGGGCAGTCGGTCCACGTAATCGGCGGCGCAGCACTCGCTGGCGAGCTCGACGCGAAGCGCGCGATTCTCGAGGGCGCGCTCGTCGGAAATCAAGTCTAAACGGGCGGCAAACGAGGGTCAGACCGTGGGATGCCGGGCACGCGGCCGCAGTCCCAACAAACCAATGGTGTCTCCAGGAGGAAAACGTGACTCTCAATCTCGATGCAGATTTTCTACAGCGAAGGCCAGCCAACTATCGGCCGCTGACGCCGATGAACTTCTTGCTTCGCGCAGCGGATGTATTTCCCGATCGCGTGGCCATCATCCACGGCGAGGAGCGATACACGTGGCGTGAACATGCTCATCGCTGCAAGGAGCTGGCGTCGGCACTGACGCACAGCGGGATTCGGCGTGGCGATACCGTGGCCATTCTATCTCCCAACACGCCGGCAATGCTTGAAGCCCATTTCGGCGTGCCGATGTCCGGCGGGCTCCTCAACACCCTGAACATTCGCCTCGACGCCGCCGCCATCGCCTTCATTCTGGAGCATTGCGAGGCGAAGGTCTTTCTCGTCGACAAGCAGTTCAGCGACGTGGCGCGCGTTGCGCTGGCGCAGATGGAGTTCAAGCCGCTGGTGGTCGACATCGAGGATGCACTGGCAGAGGGCGGAGAGCGTATCGGATCGTGCACCTACGAGGAGTTCCTCCAGCGAGGGCATGCGGAAGAGCCGACCTACTGGCCGGAAGACGAATTCGAGGCGCTTTCGCTGAACTACACGTCAGGGACGACCGGCAATTCTAAGGGTGTCCTCTATCATCACCGCGGCGCCTATCTGAACGCGCTTGGGCAGTTGCTGCATCACAAGATGGACGCCGATTCCGTCTATCTGTGGACCCTGCCCATGTTCCACTGCAACGGCTGGTGCTTCTCCTGGGCAATCGCCGCCGTCGGCGGAACCCACGTTTGTCTCCGCAAGGTCGTACCCGAGCAGATCTTCGAGTCCATTGAGGCAAACGGGGTGACCCATCTGTGCGGGGCACCGACCGTTTTGGGCATGCTGATCGAAAGCGGGAAGAGCGCGAGCCGCAAGCTGTCTCGGCCAGTCGCGGTGATGACCGCCGGCGCCGCACCGCCGGCAGCTGTCCTCAAGGAGACCGAAGCCCTGGGCTTCGTCGTGCGCCACGTTTACGGCACTACGGAGCTGCACGGCGTTACGGCGCTCTGCGACTGGCACCGGGAATGGAATGACCTGGTGCCCGATGAGCGCTCGCAGAAGATGGCTCGCCAGGGTGTCCGCACCGCTGTCACCGACGCGATGATCGTCGCCGATCCCATCACGCTCGAACCTGTCCTGCACAACGGTTCCGTCATGGGCGAAGTGCTGTTCCGCGGCAGCGTCGGCATGAAGGGCTACCTTAAGAATCGGGAAGCGACCGAGGAGGCCTTTGCCGGTGGCTGGTACCACACCGGCGATCTCGCCGTGGTCCACGCCGACGGATACATCGAAATCAAGGATCGGTCGAAGGACATCATCATCTCCGGCGGCGAGAACATCTCCTCGATTGAGATCGAGGACGTCCTCTTCAAGCACCCAGCCGTCTCTTATGCGGCCGTGATCGCGATGCCTGACAAGCAGTGGGGGGAGAGACCCTGTGCCTTCGTCGAGCTGAAGCCCGGTCCGGACAACCGCGTCAGCGAGCAGGAACTCCTCGACTTCTGCCGCGCGCGCTTGGCGAAATTCAAAGTGCCCAACCGGGTGATCCTCGGACCGATCGAGCGAACGGCCACCGGAAAGGTACAGAAGTTCAAGCTCCGCGGCCTCGTTCGCGACAACGTGCAGGGCGCCTAACGCCCGGAAATGGAGAAAGAAATGCGAGGACTGAAAGAGCGGGTCGCCATCGTCACGGGCGCCGCAGGCGGGATTGGTCGAGCGATCTGCGAGCGGTTTGTCGATGAAGGCATGAAGCTGGTCGCTGCGGATATCGACGAGAAAGGGCTGAACGCATTCGCCGACCATCTGCATGGCCGCGGCGGTGATGTGCTCCCGCTCGCGTTCGACATCACCCGCTTCGAGGACGTGACCAACGCTGTCGAACACGCCGCCCGGCACTTCGGGAAGATCGACATCCTAGTCAACAATGCCGGGTGGGACATCGCCAAGCCGTTCCTCGAGACCGAACCCGATCTGTGGGACAAGATCATCGCGATCAATCTGCGCGGTCCGCTCAATTTGCACAAGGCGGTTCTGCCCCATCTGATCGCCGCAGGCGGCGGCAAGGTGATCAACATCGCCTCGGATGCCGGCCGGGTCGGCTCGTCGGGCGAATCCGTCTATTCGGCGTGCAAGGGTGGCCTGATCTCGTTCTCGAAGACCGTCGCCCGTGAATGCGCGCGCGACAATGTCAGGGTCAACGTCGTCTGTCCGGGACCGACCGATACCGCGCTGCTGCGGTCGTTTGTAGGCGAAGGCGAGTACGGGCAGAAGATCTACGACAAGCTCCAGAAGGCCATCCCGCTCAAGCGCTTGGGCCAGCCCGATGACATTCCGGGCATGATCGCCTTCTTCGCCAGCAGCGACGCGGACTTCATCACCGGCCAGGTGATCAGCGTGTCCGGCGGCCTGACCATGCACGGATGAGGAACAACAGATGGAATATCAAGACATCAGCTACGAGGTTCGCGAGGCCGCTGCCTGGATTACTATCAATCGGCCGGAGAAATACAACGCCTTCCGCGGGCAGACCTGCGAGGAGTTGATTCACGCGTTGAACAAGGCCGGATGGGACAAGGCTATCGCCGCCACCGTCCTGACCGGGGCGGGGTCAAAGGCCTTCTGCACCGGCGGCGACCAGTCGGCGCACGACGGCGCCTATGACGGGCGCGGCACGATCGGTCTTCCGGTCGAGGAGTTGCAGAGCCTGATCCGCGATGTACCGAAGCCGGTGATCGCGCGTGTCAATGGTTTCGCTATCGGCGGCGGGAACGTGCTCGTGACCTGCTGCGACCTCGCCATCGCCTCGTCCACCGCCGTCTTCGGTCAGGTCGGCCCGAAGGTCGGCTCCGTCGATCCGGGTTTCGGGACCGCTCTGCTTGCCCGCGTCGTCGGTGAGAAGAAGGCCCGGGAGATTTGGATGCTGTGTCGGCGCTATACGGCCGATCAGGCTCTGCAGATGGGCCTGATCAACGCCGTGGTCGCGCCGGAGGAATTGGATGCTGAGGTCGATCGCTGGTGCGCCGAGATCGCCGCGCTTAGCCCGACGGCGATCGCGATCGCGAAAAAATCCTTCAACCTGGACTCCGAGTCGATCCGAGGCATCTCCGGGATCGGCATGCAGGCGCTCGGTCTATTCTACCAGACCGAGGAATCCAAGGAGGGCGTCAAGGCCTTCCTTGAGAAGCGCCCCCCGAAGTTTCGCTGACAGGAGCCTGTTGCCGAATGGCCCCAGACTGCCGGTATGGAGCGGTCTGCTGATGGTTGGGACGTTGCCCAGCCGTCCCGCCGGGCCGCGGGGCTCAGTTGAGGAGCCATTTCCCGCCCTTTTTGCCCTGGCGGACGGACTCCAAGTGGAGTTTCCTGAAGTTGTGGCCGGCGCAGTGGAGGCTCCATTCGCCCCTGGTTTCCTCGTCGCCCCGCATCATGAAGCCGTCCGCACCCTGGATCTCCTTCATCTGGCCGAACACCGGTTCCACGGTCTGCCCGCGCAGCCGGTAAAGGGCTCTGCCACGCTTGGTCAGCAGTTTGCGGTCCATCCGCTCGCGGGCGCTCATGTCCGCAGGACGCCGCCCCCGTGGAGGCGGCGCGGCGCGCATCGCCTTGCGCTGCTTCCAGTCCTTGGTGGTGGCGATCAGGTACTCGCAGTCCGCCGTCTCCAGCGCCGCGTTGTCCTCCGACCAGTAGCCCGCGTCCATGAGCGCCGTCCCAATGCGGGCGTCCTCGCCCATCACCGCCTCGGCCATGGCCAGGGCCTTGTCGATCATCGGCCCCAACTGGCGAACGTCGTTGGCCTGGTTCGTCACATCGGGGGCGAGGATGATCTGCTCGGCCGTCACCACCGCCTGGGCGGTGTAGCCATGGAGGTAACCCTTGCGGCTCTTCATGATCCGGCTGTCGGGATCGGTCACGTTGGCCTTGGCCTCCTCGTCGACCACCGCCTCGGCAGGCTTCGGCTTGCGGCCCCGCTTGCGTTTGCCGGTCGCTTCCTCCTCGGCTGCGCGGGCGTCGATCTTCTCCTGCTGGCGGGCGGCCTGCGCATTCGCCTCGGCATGAAGCTGATCCAGACAGGCCTGCAGCCTGGCTGGGCGGCCGGAAGCGTTCCGCAGGTCGGCGGGAAGGTCGTCGCCCCGTTCGTCGCCAAACATGGCGTCCTCGGCCGCGTCGGTTTCCTCGGCCGCCGACACCAGGGCCGCCACCTCGGCCTCCAGGGACCTGGCCGTCCGGTTGGCCGCCAGCGACGCGTTCGCCTTGACCTTGGTCCCGTCCAGGGCCACCACGCCAAGCCGCACCAGACCCGCCCTGTGGCACAGCTTCAGCACCTCGGCGAACAGCGCCTCGAAAGCGCTCCGGTGGCGCTTGCGGAACCGTGCGATCACGCTGTGATCGGGCACCTCGTCGCCGACGATCATCCGGAACCCCGCGTCCCGCTCACACAGGCGTTCAATCTTGCGGCTGGAGCGGTGCCCGTTGGCGTAGGCATAGATCAGCACGCACACCATCATCGACGGCGAGAACGGCGGCGCGCCGGTGCCGCGCCTAGTGTAATGGGCCTCGAACGCCGACAGGTCCATCAACTCGATCGCATCCAGCAGCAGGTGAACCATGTCCGTGTCGGAAACCCAATCCGACATGTCCACCGGAAGAAGAAACCGCTGTCGCCGATCCGGTTCGCGATAGAAGTTCGCCATCTCTTCCCCCTCACGTTGCCTGTGCCAAGAGAATCAGCACGCCGTCATTGGCGCAAGCGGTCAGCCTCGGTCAAGGTGGTGATTCTGCAACAGGCTCACAGGGAGGTTGCAACGAACGACCTTGTGTCAAGCGAACCCGAGCACACACCCACCATTCAGTGGATCGAAGTCGAGGGTACTTCGATCGAGTATGCGTGGTGCCTGCCGGGGCCAGGGGATGACGATCGGCTGCCGGTGGCACCGATCGTTTTCCTGCATCACGGATTCGGCTGCGTTGCAGACTGGAAGTCATTTCCTGGCAAAGTTGCACAGGCGACCGGCATTCCAGCTCTGGTTTACTCTCGCCGTGGGTGCGGAGCTTCATCGCCATTGTTCCGCCCCCGCGACACGAACTATCTGCATGAGAAAGCACGCCAGTTTATGCCGATGTTGCTCGACGCTCTTGGCGTGCAGCAGTGCCATGTCTACGGCCACAGCGACGGCTCGACGATCGCACTCCTGTTCGCCTCGGCTTTTCCAGACCGAGCGCTGTCCTCAGTCGTGGGAGCGCCGCACGTCTTCGCCGAAGGGATCACCCTCAAGAGCATGGCGACGATGGCATCACGATTCGAGCGAGACCCTGACTTCAGAGAAAAGCTATCCAAATACCGCAGAGATCTGAACGGTGCATTCTGAAGCTGGGCGGAGGCGTGGTTACTGCCCAGCTTCCGGAGCTGGACGATCGTGGACGACCTTGACAAACTGCAACCCCGCTGCTTGTGATTCAGGGCTCTGCTGATCCGTTCGGAACCATGCAACATGCACGTCTGATTCAGGAGCGTCCTGGCCGGACTCTGTTGATCGTGGAGCTCCCCGCGAGCGGTCACAATCCACATATGGACGCGGAATTAGTCACATTAGGCGCCCTGGCGCGATTTCTGCGTGGGATGGAGAATGGTAGGAGCGACAATGGCAGGCAGAAACGTAAGGATTCCGCCAATTTGGCTAAATTTTAGATTAACGGACGATGGTCGATGGCAAGAGTGAAGACGAAGATTGATGTGGAGAGCGCACGGGCGGCCGCCCCTCGCCGGATGGATCCTGACGTGGTTCCGGAAAACGAAGTGGCTGGGCTGCGTCGCCCCGCGACTCCGTCTCGCCGGCGCCGTTTGTCGGATGCCGATACCGATGCTGTTGACGAGCCCGTTGCCAAGTTCGCAACGCCGAGCCGGAACGCTGGCAACGATCACCTCAACAACCGAATGTTCTTCCGGATTTTCCAGCTTGGCAATGAGCTGCAAAGGAAGGCCGTCCAGCAGTTGGGGATTACGACGGTACAGTGGGCGGTTCTGGGTGCGCTCTCGCAGGACAAGTTCGCCTCGGGGATCCCGCTCAGCCAGCTTGGCGATTACCTCGTCGTCACAAGGCAGAACCTGGACGGCGTCCTCAAGCGCCTTGAACGTGACGGCCTTGTTCAACGGGTGACTGGCGCCGGAGACAAGCGCGCGCGCATCGTTCAGCTGACGCCTGTTGGGCGGACCTACTGGAACGAAACGCTCCAGCGAATCTACCAATTTTACGATCAGGCCACGGGCCCGGTTAAATTCGATGATCGCGTCGCATTCGTTCATTATCTCAATGCGCTCCAAAAGGGCCTGGCAAAGGTCGAGCTGTCGAAATCAGGCCTGCCCAAACGCAATGGTGGTGGCTGACCGCATCGCCTCGACGCTCGGAAGGCACACTGATCCTCGTTTTGATGAACCGGGCCTCTGCGGGCCTGCCAGAACTTTGGGGGCATTGTCGCAGCATTACAGACAACTGTGTCGCGATGAGTAGTGCAATAGAACGAGACATTACCTTCGGCGCCGCCGCCATATTGGCGGATCGTCCCGACGCTGAAGTCGCCGAGATCGCCTTTCACAATAAGGCAGTCGTCTATGCCATCCTGTTCGACGCCGTCGCCGCAACGCTCAAGACCATCGCCGCCGATCCGCGGCACCTCGGCGGTGAGATCGGGTTCCTGGCCATTCTTCACACATGGGGCCAGGCGCTCACCCATCATCCGCACATCCATTGCCTCGTCCCCGGCGGCGCTCTCTCTCCCGATGGACGCTGGCTCAACTGCCGGCCACGCTTCTTCCTGCCGATCCATGTCCTCTCCCGCCTGTTCCGGCGGCTGTTCCTCGAGCGGCTCCAGGCGGCCTATGCGGCAGGGCGACTGCGCTTCTCCGGCACGCTCGACGGGCTCGGTCAGGCCCATGTGTTGATTTCCGGCGAGAAGTGACCCTGGATTTCCACTGAGAAGTGACCCGGGGTGATGGTGGTCTTGGGTCAGGTTGCGGTCAAGTTTCGGGGCTTCTCCTTTGAGGGTTTAGGTGGTTTGGCCGAGCTGGCTCTGAAGCGGAAGCTGTCGTTTCCGGTCTCGACGATGTCGCAGTGGTGGGTGAGACGATCGAGGAGCGCGGTGGTCATCTTGGGGTCGTTGAAGACGCTCGGCCACTCGCCGAAGGCGAGGTTCGTGGTGACGATGACCGAGGTCTGCTCGTAGAGCCTGCTGACGAGGTGGAACAGGAGCTGGCCGCCGGACTGGGCGAAGGGCAGGTAGCCGAGCTCGTCGAGGACGATGAAGTCCTTGCGGGAGAGATAGTCGGCCATGCGGCCCTGGCGGCCGGATCGAGCCTCTGCCTCCAGCTTTTTGACGAGGTCGACCACGTTGAAGAAACGCCCCCTTGCGCCGCCTCGGATGGCGGCACGCGCGATGGCGATGGCCAGGTGGGTCTTGCCGGTTCCGGTCCCGCCGATCAGCACAACGTTGCGCTGGTGGGCGAGGAAGTTGCCGCCGGCGAGGTCGCGCACCAGGGTCTCGTTGATGAGTGTGTCGTCGAACACGAACTCGTCGATGTCCTTGGCCAGGGGAAGCTTGGCGATGGTGATCTGGTACTTGATAGAGCGGGCCTGCTTCTCGGATATCTCCGCCGACAAAAGGTCGCCGACGATGCGCTGCGGCTCATGCTGGCGTTTGACGGCGGTGGCGATGATCTCGTCGTAGGCGGCCTTCATGCCATAGAGCTTGAGCTCGCCCATGGCCTCGAGGATCTGGGAACGCTCCATCATGGGGATCTCCTCAACAGGTCGTATCGTGAGCAGTCGGCGCTCGGGGCATGGCGTAGGCGCAAGGCATCGGGCGTGATGATGGTGATGGGGGCTGCAGGCTCACGGCGTCGGGCGAGAATGTTGAGGATCACGTCGGCCGAGTGGACGCCCTGGCCGAGAGCTTCGGCGCAGGCCGCATCGACCGCGGGCAGCCCGTCGCTCAGCACGCTGGTGAGGATGTCGACCATCTGCCGGTCCCCATCGGTGGCACCGGCGAGCTTGCGCCTGACGCGATCGAGGTTCGTGGGCAGAACCCAGTCCTTGAACGGAGCGCCGTTCCTTAAGGCGCCGGGCTTGCGCGCCAGGACCGGCACATAGTGCCAGGGGTCGAAGATGGTCTGGTCCCGGCCGAAGCAGCGCGGGTGGGACCCGACCGGCCGCCCGTCCTGGCGTAGCTCGATCCGCTCCGTATAGGCCCGGACCTCGACGGGGCGTCCCACGGCGCTGGCACAGACCGAGTAGCGGTTGTTGTCGAAGCGGACCAGACAGGTCTTGGAGACGGAGGCCGGGACGGCGTGGAAGCCGTCGAACCGCCCGGCATAGGGTACCAGGGCAGGACGCTCGGCTTCGAAGGCCTGCCAGATGGTCTCCTCCCGCCGCTCGGGGTGCGAGTGGGCCTTGGCGTAGGCGATGCACCGGTCCAGCAGCCACCCGTGGCCGAGGCCACGCATGGAGAGCCGGATGCTTGGAAACTTGCACGTCCGGTTCGGAGCGGGGGATGAAGAGACCTGTCCCGGAAACGGGGTAAGGCGCTTCATCCCTACTCTACCGGAGTCCCCCGCCCTCCTCTGCCTCTCGCCGACGCGCCGCGCAGCCGGCGGCCGCCTTCCGGACTCGGCGCTTGCACGCGAGCGCTACACGTACTATTTCACGTATCAATCGAGGAGGCCGACCATGTCGCAGCCGGAGTATAAGGGATCGATCACGACGACGGGCCGCTCGGAAGCGCTGCGGCTCGACAAGGCGCTCTTCAAGGCGCATCCGGAGTTTCGTCAGCGGGCGAAGATCCGCGCCCAGGTCATCGGGCCCGGCAGCCT
>CALROF020000182.1:0-13762 GCA_943369775.1 Reyranella massiliensis 521 | reverse complement strand
GCGCCCGGCATGCTCAAGGCCGAGATGGACGCCACCGGCTTCTCGCCGAGCCTGGCGCCCGCGCTCGGGATCATCATGCTGGTGAGCGGCGTTCTCTACGCGCTCCCGCGCACAGCCACGTTGGGTGCGATCCTGATCACCGGCTTTCTCGGCGGCGCGATCTGCACCCACGTCCGCCTCGGCGAGATCGGCTCCCCGCCGCAGATCATCTGCCTCATCCTCGGCATCATGACCTGGGGCGGCCTTTACCTGCGCAACCCGACGGTGCGGAAGCTCCTGCCGCTGAGTGCCTGACCCAGGCCCTCAGCTTCGGGTCGCCTACTCACAAGGCGGCGACTTGAGCCGGAATCCCGCGAGCGGCGACGACATTGGCCTGCAGGGCAGGTGACGGCGGTACGGCCGGCGGCTGCTCCGGTTGAGAGGTCGGATAGTGAAGCTGGGCCGCCGCCTGGCCAATGCGGCGCATCATCGACGCTGCCGTCTTGAACGAGACGTTCAGGATGCGATGCAGGTGATACGGCCGCATCGGCTTGGTCCCGCCCTGGGTCAGATAGATGGCCTGCAACCATTTGTGGGCCGGGACATGGCTGGCGCTCATCAGCGTGCCATGCAGGACCGAGAAGTGCCTTCGGCAGACGTAGCATTTGTGAGTGCCGAGGCGGGTCGTCTCGCCATTCAGCTTGCCGACCTTGCCGGCGGGCCCGCAATGCGGACAACGTACGCCGGTGGGCCACAACAGCCCCTCGAGATAGTGAAGTGCGCTCAGTTCGTCCGCGAACAGCGCGAGCGCTTCGCGGCCCTGCAGATTCGGCCCCTGGCTCATGATCCCACCCCAACCCTTCATAGAAAGGGCCCGACCCCTCGGACCCCCAACTTCGAAGTGTCCCACCACATCGAAATCGTCCCGATGTCCTCTTAACTGAATGGGTGGCAGCTGCAACCCTGGGTCGCGCTTCTCCCAGAAGGCAGGATTCGGCGATTCCGGTGAGGGTCGGCCATGTACCGACCAGGGAGGGCAAGGCCCACGCCCGGCGAGGACGCAAGTGCTTCGCCAGTTCTTTCAAGGCGATACGGGCACAACCTATACTGAATCTCTGGTCAATATGTCTCCGTGTGGCGGACGCGGGGCCTCATGATCACCTCCCGCAGGCTCGGCAGGTCTCCTTGCAAGACCCAGGCGAGGGGCGGGCCGTCGAGCGCAAACGCCCTGTGCAGGGCGTTTGCGAGACGCTTACGCTTGACATCGATGGCCTTGAACGAGGCGATCCCGAAAGCGCAGGGACTTTGCCGACGCTACACGCGCGGTGGAACTACGCAGCAGGCGCGTCGTTGCCGTCGATCATGAGGAGCCTGAGTGCATGGTAGTCGTCGTGTTGGGACAGGAGCCCGTTACCGGAGGGAAGTCATGAGCAGCTTGGCTGATGCCATCAAGGTCGCGGCCGCCTTGCGCGATCAGCAGAGGTACAGCGAGGCCATAGACCTGATCGAAAAGGCGCTGGCGGCCGCCGCCCCCAATGACCTTCTCCGCCTCGATGCCAACCGGGAGGGACTGCGCGCCGCCGAAGCCGCGGGTAGCCCGGTCCTCGCCAAGAGGTTCGCCGATGCCATTGCCATTCAGGAACCGGACCACGATCCGGACGAGGACTAGAGCCGTTGGTCATTGATTGCCCGGCAAGGTGACGGGAAACGGCGCAACGTCTGGTTCGGCTGGACCGTTTTACGGCCAGCCTGCAACTGGAGTTGGAGACGAGAATGGCCGAGCCGCGTCCGCGACCCGCGACAACCCCGGAAGAACGAGAGCAGAGCACCGATATCGAGCGAGGCACCGGTCCTGAACGGAAGGATGGAGACGCCGGCCCGCGCAGGGTCGGTCCCGAGGATGAAGAGCGTCGCATCAATCCCGGCGAGAAGAGACCCGGCGGCACCATGCCTTAGTGTTCGGCGCTGATACAGCGAGGCGACGAGTCCTAGCATAACGTCAAATTCTCACCGCACCTTCGGCATCATGATCATGTCCCACGGGCTCGGCACGTCGCCGTGCGGGACCCAGACCAGGGCGGGTGCGTTGAGTGCAAAGGCCTTGTGCAGGGCGTCTTCGAGCTGCCTGGCGTCGATGGCCTTGAACGAGGCGATGCCGAAGGAGTCGGCGAGCTTGGCGAAGTCGGGATTGTGCAGGTCCGAGGCGATGAGGCGGTTGCCGTAGCGTTCCTGCTGGATGCGCTTCACGTTGCCGAAGGCGCCGTTGTCGAACACCACGACCACGACGGCGAGATTGTGCCGCGCTGCCGTGGCGAGTTCGCCGACCTGGTACATGAAGCCGCCATCGCCCGCGATCGCCAGCACCTTCCTGTCGGGCATCGCGGCCTTGGCGCCGAGTGCGGTGCCAAAGCCCCAGCCGAGATTGTCCTGGTAGCCCGGCGAGAGGAACGTGCGCGGCCTCTCGACCGGGAAGGCGATGCGCGAGGCAAAGCCCATCTGCGAGACCTCGTCGACGAAGATGCCGTCCTCGGGCAGCGCGTTGCGGATCGCCTTGAGGAAGGAGACCTGCGGCTCCAGCCGCGACAGCCGCTCGGCGAGCCACGCGCGATGGCCTTTCAGTTCTTCGGCGCGCGAGGGCCGTTTGCGGTTGTGCTTGGCGAGTGCGGCAATGAGGGCGCGCAACTGGTGCGCGGCATCGCCGACGAGCGCGACGTCGGGCTTGCGGAAACGGTCCGGCTCGTCGGGGTCGATGTCGATCCGCACCACCTTGAGCTTGTCGTCGATGCCCCAGTTGCCGTTCTGGATGAAGAAGCGCGTGCCGATCGCCAGCACGGCGTCGGCGTCCTTCCACAGGCGATGGCCGACCGGCATGTCGACGGCCAGCCGATGCGAGGAGGGGATGACGCCGCGGCCGCGCCGATAGGACGAGACCGGCGCCTCCAGCATCTCGGCGATATGGATCACCTCGGCGCTGGCATCGAGCGCGCCGCCGCCGAGGACGAGGATCGGTCGTTCGGCATTGCCGAGGATCTTTGCCGCGGCTTCGATCGCTTCGTCGTCGACGACCTGCGGCGGCAGAGGCAGCGGCGCGTCGGGGAGGGCGACTTCGCTGCGACGAGCCCAGGTGTCGAGCGCGCATTCCAGCGCCACGGGACGCGGACGGCCCGAGGTCGCCTGCCAGATCGCCTGGCTGACGAGCGTCGGCGCTTCCTGCGGCCCGCGGATGCGCTCCGCCCATTTGGTGATGTGGCGCATCAGGCCGAGCTGGTCGTGGATCTCGTGCAGATGGCCGTGGCCGCGGTCGATGTCGGCCTGCGGGATCTGGCCGATCAGCCCGATCACCGGCGCGTTCATGCCGTAGGCCGTGAGCATCGCGGCACCGGCGTTCAGCAGGCCGGGACCGGGCACGACGCCGAACGCCTGCGGCTTGCCGGTGGCGAGTGCGGCGCCCAGCGCCATGTAGGCGGCGGTCTGTTCGTGGCGCGGATGGATCACCCGCAGGCGATCGGCTGCGTGGTAGAAGGCGTCGAACAACGGGTCCTGGTGCAGGCCGGGCAGGGCATAGACCGTATCGAGGCCGTGGCGGAGAAGGGTTTCGACCGTGGCTTCGGCGGTGCTGAGGCGGGGCATCGACTCTCTCTGTGAACGTGGAGGAAGCGACTAAGGCGATGGACACTTAGGGATGGCGACGCGGCTGTTACTCTACGCACTCCTCGCGGCCGGCGCGGCAGCGTTGATCCTGGTGCTGCTGGCCTGGGCCGCCGAGCGCCGGCTCGACCGGCTGTCGGCACCTTACATCACCGACGATCCCGCGCGACTGCCCGATGTCGAGTTCGCGCTGGTCCTCGGCGCCGCGCCCATCGGCCCCGAAGGCGGACCCAATCGCTATCTCGTCTATCGCCTCGATGCCGCGGCCACGCTGTGGCAGTCGGGCAAGGTCAAGAAGCTGCTGGTGAGTGGCGACAAGCGGCCGCCAGACTACGACGAGCCCGCGGCGATGGAAGCCGGATTGATCAGGAGAGGCGTGCCTGCGAGCGCCATCGTTCGCGACGAGCTGGGCGTCCGCACCCTGGCTTCGATACAGCGCGCGGAAACCGAGTTCGGGCAGACGCGGATGATCATCGTCTCGCAGCGCTTCCATCTCTCGCGCGCGATCTTCCTCGCGCGCGAAAGGGACATCGAGGCCTGGGGCTTCGAGGCGCGCGACGTGACGCGGGCCTACAGCATCTTCACCGAACTGCGCCGCTATCCCTCGGCGCTGCGCGCCTACTTCGACGTCTGGGCGGATTGAATTCTTCTGTCGTCCTGAGCGTAGCGAAGGACCTCATCGCCGCTTGCTGTCGGCATGAGATCCTGTGCTGCGCGCAGTCTCGAAGGATGGACACAAGCATCATGGCTGATTGCCGCGGCATCGCTACGGAACGAAGGATGTTGGATTGATGCTCTGGGTTGTGTTACATGTCGAATTACAACTGATGAGAGCATCATTGCAAAGGAAAAGTCTCCCTATAAGAAGAATAAAAAGTCGCGCGAAAAAGGGTGGGGTCGGGAAATGGTGTGGAGCGTAGTCAGCAGACTTTTCGTGTTCGTAATAGTTGTTGTGTCTTTCGCGGGTTGTTCGGAGGCGGTCAAAGTCTCGGCCGTCAATAGGGACGCTTCCTACCAGACGAAACTCACGCGGGTCCTGATAACGACCAAGCTGTACATGCCATCTCTCAGCGAGAGGCAGAACGCGGGGTTCTTTAGAGCATCGGAACTCAGGCAGGCCCTAACCGAGAAATGGACGCCACTCGGCATCGGGTTCGAAATCGTTGATTTCAACCCTGCTACGGATCAGGAAAGGGTCACGGCCGAGAATGCTGCACGATTCGGTGCGCAGCAAGTCCTCGCCGCAGCAGTGACGAGCACCCGCTTGTATCAGGGCAGCGTCGTCGATGACTACAACGTCGACGTCAGCATCTATGACCTCGCAACGAAGAAACGAGTATGGCGGGCCGCCGTCGCATTTGGCGGAATGGCTGAAAGCGGGCGCATCCGCCATAACGGCTTCGGCGGCGCGATCTCTCACCAAAACGACGCCAATGAGTTTGTCGACGCTCTGACGGCGAAACTGAAAGCAAGCGGATTGCTGTAGGGCGAGAGGCAAAGGAAATGCAAAGGCGCGCCCTCCTGATCGCAGCCGTCGGTGCTGTGGTCGTCTCCGGCTGCAGTCCGGAAAAGCGATTGCAAGTCATCGCTCCGGCTGCTGCACCGCCGCCGACTAAAATTCAGCGCGTTCTGATCTGGATGCCCGGCGGAGAGGCGGTCGTGGATGCGCGAAGCCTCGAAAAGGCATTCGAGACTGCGTTGACGCCGCTGGGCGTCTCGACAGGCTTTGGCCGCTCGAATCTGCTCGAGCTAAATCGTGGCGACGACCAAAAGCGCGCTATGGACGCCCTGGCTGCCAGCCATCGTCTGGAGATCGACATCGTGGCGGCCAGCTACAGTCGCTACCAGTCCTCGCGCGTGCTGCGGGTTGTCCTGTACGCAGGAACCGGCAGGGCACCGTTGATGATCTTCACCTACGAATCGGGCAGCAGCGACGTCGATATTCTGGCGGCCCTCGTCGTGAAGAAGTTGCAGGAGCGAGGCTACCTATAACTCTGCCACTATACCTCTGCACGCCGCGCCTACGTCGACGTCTGGGCGGACTGAGGCGAGGCCCCGTCAGGGGCTTCGCGCGATACAGCGGCGCGTGCGGGCCGTGCGGTCGCGATTGGTGGCGGTGATGTTGCGGCCGCCGGTAACCTCCTTGATCTGGTCGGCCGGGCAGGTGCCGTCGTCGACCAGCACGCGCTCGCCGGCCCGCAGAGCGCCGGGCGGCGGCTCTTCGCGCACGGCGCCAGGTACCGGCGTCGGCGACGAAGCGGAGCGTGGAGGTGCTGCGGCGGGCGGAGTGGCACGCGGCGCGGCAGCAGGCAGTGCAGGAGTTGCCGACGAAGGAGCCGGCGGCACCGCAGCGGCGCGTCTCTGATCGTCGTCGAACTTGGCGATGGCCGGCGCCGCGCTCTGCAGCAGCGCCTGGTTCTGCGGCCCGGTCAGGAATCCGGTCGCCGTGTCGCCGCGGCTCTTCTGCCACGCCGCGATCATCTCGCGCGTGCGCTTGCCGAAGACACCGTCGCTGCCGGCAGTGTTGAAGCCCAGCGCGGTCAGCGCGACCTGGACATGCTGCCGGCCAACGGTCGTGAGCTGCAGCGCGGCTTCCGTTGCTTCGGCGGTATCGCGATCGTTCTGCTCGGCCTTGCGGCGCGCCTCCTCATCCGCCGCCGCCTTCTGTCGGGCTTCTTCCTCCTCGGCCTTTTGCCGCTGGGCCGCGATCTCCGCTTCCTTCTTCTGCGCGTCCTCTGCGGCCTGCCGTTGCGCTGCCGCTTCGGCATCGGCCTTGTCGCGGGCCGCTTTCTCCGCCTGCAGTCGCGCGATCTCCTCGGCTTGCGCCCGCGCTGTTCTCTCCGCCTCCAGGGCGGCGGGCGACGGTGCGGCGGCCTGCTGGGTTGGAGGCGTTGGCTTCTCCGCCGTGAGGTGGAAGCCGCCGGCTGCAATCGCGATGGCGGCAGCGGCGAGTCCGATCCAGAGCGAAGCAGGACGTTTTGCCGGTGCAGCGGGTACCGATGTCGTGCTCGGCGGTGCTGTCTCTGCGGGCTTGGCGAGTTTCACCGTGACCTGCGCGCCGGGCGGGCCGGCCTGCGACAGGATCGGGCGCCATCCGGCGATGGATTGCGGCCTGTCGCTGGCGCGCACCGCGAGGCCCGCGTCGATGCCGATCAGCAGGCCGGGCGCGAAGCCCGCCGGCATCCGCCGCGTCAGCGGTTCGTAGGTCTCGTCGAGCATGCGGTCGAAGGCGCTGGGCGGCGGCGCGCCGGTGATCGCATGATAGAGCGTGGCCGAGAGACCGTAGATGTCGGTCCACGGACCTTGCCGCGCGGCGGTGAACTGCTCGGCGGCGGCATAGCCCGGCGTGAAGATCGCCGTCGCCGCCACGGTCTGTCCGGCAATCGCCGCGCGCGACGATCCGAAGTCGATCAAGGTCGGGCTGCCGGTCTCGTCGAGCAGGATGTTGGCGGGCTTGATGTCGCGATGCAGGAAGTCGATGGCATGGACCTGTGCGAGTCCGTCGAGCAGCGGCCACAGGATTTTGTCGATCTCGGCAGGCGAGAGCACCTTGCCGCGCGACAGCCGCTCTTCGAGCGTGATGCCCGGCACCAGCTCCATGACGATGTAGGCCGTGCCGTTGGCCTCGATGAAGTCGAACACGCGGACGATGGACGGCGCGCGCTGCAAGGTGGCAAGCGTGCGTCCCTCGTCGAGGAAGCGCTGGCGGCCCAGGGCGAACTCGCCCGCCATCTGCGTCGAGCGCGGCAGGACCAGGATCGTCTGCTCGCGCACGGCCAGCGCCGACGGCAAGTATTCCTTGATCGCCACGTCGCGGTTGAGCTGGGTGTCGCGGGCGCGATAGGTGATGCCGAAACCGCCCTGTCCCAGCACGGACAGGATCTCGTAGCGCTGCAACGATGTGCCCGGCGGGAGAACACCGCGCGGCGCCTCACCCGGCTGGATCGAGCCAGCATCGACGTCCGTTTCGCGCAAGCTACCCCAAGCCCCCACATGGACCGGCGGCAAAAGGGTAGGCGGCGCGGCAAAGGGCGGTCAAGGATCGCGCCCTTCAGGGTCGATGAAAGACCTGTGTCAGCCCCGCCACTCACCCAAGCCGCAGCAGCGGCACGGCGGCGGCGGCCAGCAGCACGGCGGCGAGGCGCGTGCGGGTGAGCGGTTCGCGCAGCCATATGACGGCGATCAGGATGGCGAACACCGCGCTGGTGTCGCGCAGCGCGGCGGCCGGCGCGATGGGCGCGTGGTTCCACACCCAGAGGATCAGAACATAGGAGAGCATCGACGCCACTGCGACCGGCAGCGCGTAGAGCCATTGGCCTTTCAACTGCGGCCAGACCGGTCCCGCGCGGCGCTGGCGCCAGCACATGGCCAGCGCATTGGTGATCGAGGCGACGAAGCCGTAGGCCAGCGGCGAGCCCGAGGCGCGCACGCCCTGCGCATCGCAGAGGATGTAGGCCGCGGTGCCGAGGCCCGCGAGTGCGGCCCAGCCGATGGCGCGCAGGACGAGGCCGTGGCCGCGCGAAGCATCCCACGCCAGAACGCCCAACGACACGGCGATGATGGCGATGCCCGCGAACGCGCCCCAGCCCACGAGATGGCCGGTGACCAGCGCGGCGAGCGGCACGACGAACAGCACGGCGAGTGCACGCACGACGGGATAGACGATGCCGAAGCCGCCCATCTCGTAGGCGCGCAGGAGAGCGTTCACCGTCACGAGGTTGAGCAGCGCCGAGCCCGCGATCCACGGCCACGCGCCGGGAGCGGGCAGGCCGGTCCAGAAGAGCAGAGGCGCCACGAGGATCGCGCCCAGCACCATCTGCGCCATCATCGCCTGCGCGGGATTTCGGTTGGCCTTCACCGCGGCGTTCCAGCCGGCATGCAGCAGCGCGCTCAGCAGTGCGGCGGCGACGTCGAGAAGGCTCATCGTCATCGTCGGCTCAGCGCGGCAAGGAGACGATCACCACGGCATAGCGCGCGGGCTTCGCGGTCGGATTGTGATAGGTGATCGGCCGGTCGAGTTCGAGCGCGAGGCAGTCGCCGACGGCCAGCGTGTGCCGCACCTTGCCGAGCGTCACGTCGATCGTGCCCTGCAGCACCCAGATCTGCTGATGCGTCGCCGTCTGCCGCGCGCCGCTCTCATAGGCCACGCGTGCCCCGGCGGGAAACGACACCTCGACGAGCTGGATGGGCGAGGGGAAGCCTGGCGGCGAGACGTTGCGCCGGAGATAGCCCGACGCCGGATCGCGCCACTCCTGCTGCGCCGCGCGCCGCGACACCGGATCGGCGGGCGCGGCCGCGGCGGGCGCATCGAACAGCGAGGCCAGCATCACGCCCAACCCCGTCGCCAGCCGCTCCAGCACGACGGCCGTCGGACTGGTCTCGCCGCGCTCGATCAGCGAGATCATCGACCGGCTGACCCCGCACGCCTCCGCCAGCGCCTCCAGCGACAACCCACGCTCCGCCCGCAACTCCCGCACACGGGCGGCGATGCGGTCATTGACCGAGGAGGCATCAGGAGCAGGGGGCATCGGCGTCGTCCAATATAGTGGACGACTCATCGCTTATACTGGAGGGCCGGTCAACCGCTCATGTTTGTCGTGGCGTGGGGAGTTCGACGGTCTGGCCCACCACATCGATCACCACTTTACCGCGAAGGCCACGTGAGCCGCCGGCTTCGAGCAATTCATGCGCATCGCCGACCCGAGCCAGAGGCAGCACCGCGCCGATGACAGGCTTGATCAGGCCGCGTTCGACAAGGTTTGTCAGCGCGTCGAGCTTGCCGCGGTTCTGCCGGGTGAACACGAAATGGTAGGCGGCATTCTTGCCCCACGCCTCGATCAGGTTTTGCGGCTGTGCGATGTCGACGATGCTGACCACCCGTCCGCCATCCGCGAGGACGAGCGGGCTTTTCGTCAGGGTGTCGCCGCCGACGGTATCGAACACGACGTTCACCCCGTGCCCATGTGTCAGGTCCGCCACGGCCGAGACATAGTCACCAGAGGTGTAGTCGATGACCTCGTCGGCTCCGAGCGAACGTACGAAGTCATGGTTGTTGGAGCGCGCCGTCGTGATGACCCGCGCGCCCATCGCCTTGGCAAGCTGGATCGCCACCGTGCCGACACCGCCGGCGCCGCCGTGGATCAGGATCGTTTCATGGACGGCAAGCTGGGCGCGGGTCACCAAGGATTCCCAGATCGTACCGCCAACCAGCGTCAGGCTGGCAGCCTCCAGATGGCTGATATTGTGCGGCTTGCGAGCGACCAGATCGACATCGACAACGTGCTGCTCCGCATATGAGCCGGGGCCGCCGAAGATCTTGGGCGTGTAGTAAACCTCGTCGCCTATCTCGAACCCGCTCACGTCCGCGCCTTTCTCTTCCACGACGCCGGAAACGTCATGACCGATGATGGCGGGGAGAGGCACGTAATCGACATAGTCGCCACGGCGGATCTGATAATCCAGGGGATTGATGGCAGTGGCGTGGACGCGCACCCGAAGCTGTCGCGGTCCGACAGCCGGTACGGAAACGTCGCGCAACTCGAACGCGTCGTAGCCACCGAACTTTTCGAGGACGATTGCCTTCATGGTATCGGTCACGATCCTACCTTTTCTGAAAGTAAGTAGATGACACTCGCTATACTGGGGAGTGATTCATCGTAGATGTAATGCGCACAAGATCGCCCACAAGTGCACGCGCTCATGGAGGAGCATCGAGCGTTTGCGTTCGAGAGTTGGCCAACGTGGTCGGAGGCGGCAGTTGTAGGCTATGATCCAACGACCACGGAGGGCGGAAGATGGAGCAGAAGACGATGGATGCGCTCGTCACGTTGCTCATCTACGTGACGCCGTTCCTGGCGCTCGGCATCGGCATCGCGTGGTGGACACGCCGCAAGAGCGTCGACCTGTCGGACGTGCAGAAGGAGGCCGGCCCGAACCGCGGCAAGCGGCGGCTCTTCCTGCTGGGCTTCTGGCGCTCCGAAGATTGAGAGGTGATTGTGGCCGGGGCGAGAGTTCGCGCCGTTACTTGCGCTTGAGTCGTCCCAATCCGTATTCGTTGAGGTCCTCGATCGTGACCTCGGTGGCCTTGCCGTCGGGGCCGACGAGGAAGCTCACGCCAAGTCGCGCCTTGGGTGCTTCCTGCATGGGGCTGTAGACGAACACGTCGCGATTGAAGTGGGTGAGCGGGAAGCGGCGGCCGGCCGGTCCGAGCAGCAGGAACAGCGATCCGCCGGAGTCGACGACCCTGGCGTCGCCGACATAGTCGTTGCCGTAGTCGCCGAGGTAGGCAGCGATCGGCAACGCGGCTGCCGGCGGCGCCGGCGGTGTCGCGTAGGCGAAGCTCGGCTTCATCATCTCCTTGGACATAGCCTCGAAGGCTGCGTTTGCAGGCGCCACCCAGTCGCGCGTCGGCTCGCCCCTGAAGACCAGGTCGAAGAAGGTTGCCGCGATTCCTTCGGGCACGCCGGTCGGAAAGGCATTCGCCAGGACGGCGATGGCGAGCTGCTCGCCGGGGATCAGGTGCACCAGCGTCCGCACGCCCGTGGTGAACGCGCCGGCATGGTTCAGCTCGACGCCGTGCTCGCGATAATTGATGGCCCAGCCGTAACCGTAGAAGCTCGCGGCGCCGGTCTTCGGGTCGATGCCGCGCACGATGGCGGGCACATGTGCCTGCTGCAGCGCCGCCTTATGGATCAACTGGCGGCCGTCATGCTGGCCATCGGCCAGCAGCAGGCGCAGCCATTGCGCGAGGTCGCGCGCGTTCGAGCTGGCGCCGCCGGCGGGCCCCTGCGCATCGGCATTGCGCCGCGTGAACGACGCCCAGCTCCCGTCGACCGGCACGTGCAGGGCGGCGCGGTTCGGCTGGTTCTCGAAGTCGCGATAGCGCGAGCTGGTCGATTTCATGCCGAGCGGCTTGTAGAGCTTTTCTTCCGACGCTTCTTCCCAGCCCAGGCCCGCGTGCCGCGCTGCTGCGACGGCGCCTTCGGTCAGGCCGAAGTTGCTGTACGAGTAGCCGTTGCGAAAGCTGTAGGCCGGCTTGGCGAGGCGCAGCCGCTGCAGGATCTCGCCCTGGGTGAAGCCCAGATCCTCGATGTCGTCGCCGATATGGCCGGGCAATCCGCTGCGATGGGCGAACAGGTCGCCGACCGTGACGGCCGCCGCCGCCAGTTCGTCCTGCATCGTGAAGCCCGGATCGATGTCGCGGATGCGGCTGTCCCACGAGACCTTGCCGTCGCTCACCAGCGCCGACACGACGGTCGAGGCCAGCGGCTTGGAGACCGACGCGAGCTGGAACACCGTGTCGGCGTCGACCGTCTCGGGCATGCCGACCTGGCGCACGCCGAAGCCGTGCAGATAGACGACCTCGTCCTGGTGGACCACGGCGATGGAGAGGCCGGGCACGAGCTTCTTGTCGATGATCTGCCGCGCGAAGGCTTCGAGCTTCGGGACCGCTGCCGCAACCTTCTCCTTGGTCACGGCTTGCGCCCGGACGGATGAGGCGACCAGAGGGGAGGCGAGCGCCGCCGCGACGCCGGCCAGAAGGGCCCGCCTGGAGGGTTTGCGCATGGGTCGGCGGTCCTTCTCTGGTCCATGGTCGAAGCTCGATGGTACGGCGGCATGATACCGAGAAGTTGAACCGCGGGCTCCTGGAACGGCCATGACAACGGCCAAACGCGTCGATATTTTGGCGGCCGTGATGATTGCTTTCGTCGCCCGTATCGTTTCGACGCTTGCCCTTGTGGCCGCCGTGCTGTGGGTCGCCTTGCCCGCTGCCGTCGTGGCGTTGGCAAATGCGGCGCATGCCGAGAGCGGGGACTGTCCGTGCTGCGAGGGGCAGGCGACCGCGGCGAGCATCGTCGCGTGTCCCAGTTGCCCGGCCAGCACGCCCGCGGACGGCGCGCTGCCGCTTCGCTACATCACGGTCACGTCCGCCTGGCTCGCCACTCCGGCCACGTCGGCCGCCGGCATAGACCCGGCGCCCGCGGAACCGCCGCCGCGCTGATCGCTCTCCGTCGCCAAGAATTTCCTCAAATCAACGGAGAACAAAATGTTGCGTACACTTCTGTCGACGCTCGTCCTGCTGTTCGCGTTCGGAACGGCCGCGCACGCCGCACAGCCCTGCTGTGACGGCGGCGCGTGCTGCGAAGACGCGATGCCCTGCTGCGACGAGTAACACCGACCGGCAACCACGACGGACGCCCGCCTCGAAAGGGGCGGGCGTTTTCGTTCCGCGGCGGCAAGAAACCGCACGTGTCCCTGCGAAATCGGCGGATAGGATGACGCTCGGCTTGCAACTGCCGGCCCGCCATTCAGTTGATACTGAGCGCAATGGAGGATCCATATGAGACTCATGCTGTCACTGATGACTGCCGCGATCGTTCTGCCGGCAACGGCGGCCCTGGCCAAGGATCGGCCGATCACCGATGCGGAACGGCCGAAGCTCGAAGCCGCCCTCAAGGAAGTCGGCTGCAACGGCGGCAAGATGGAATTCGACGACGACAAGGGCGCCGCCCATCCGAACGGCAAGTTCGAGGTCGACGATTCGACCTGCCAGGAAGGCAAGAAGTACGATCTGACCTTCGATCCGGACTTCAAGCTCCTGACCAAGAAGCTCGACTAGCGACGCGGGCGCCTCGCTCAGCCTGAGCGCCCGGCGGGAGGTCGGCGTCGCAGCGAAGCGACGCCGACGACCAGCGTGACGGCGATCATCAGGCCGGTGACGACGATCAGCGTCAGGGATAGCGAGACGACCGTCAGGACCGCGCTGGCGAAGATGACGCCGACGGCGTTGGCGGTGCGCAGTAGCGCGAACACTTCGGCGCGTCGCTGCGGCGGAGCCAGCGTGTCGAGGATGAGTGAATAGTACGTGGCCAGCGGCGCCAGGACCGAGCCGATGAGGACGGCGCCGACGACGGTTGTCGCGATGGAGAGGTTGAGCGCGACGAGCGCCGAGCCCGACGCCATGACGGCGAGTTGCGCCAGCACGGTTTTGCGCGATGCCATGCGGTTGCGCACGCTGACCCAGATGCCGCCGGCCACCGAGGCGAGGCACAGCGGCACCGTGAACAGGATGGCGAGCGCCGGCTCGTAGCCGAAGTTGAGTGCCAGCGCGACGGCGCCGATCTCGATGGACGCG
>CALROF020000181.1:0-13781 GCA_943369775.1 Reyranella massiliensis 521 | reverse complement strand
GACCGCTTGGCTCAGCTCCGTTGGCAGCAGCAATGAAGCAAGATGGCTGTGCGTTTCGGAATCCGGTGCAACGTCATGGTCAGGCGGTATCTCGGTGCCGACGGCACCCTGCAGCCGCCGCTTCCAGTAGGTGCGCGCATCGTCGAGATCGCTGCTCGACAGCAGCTCCTTCTCCCAGAGCGCATAATCGACGAACTGCAGCTCGGGTTCGGCAAGATCAGGAAGGCGCCCGGCTTCGATCTCACGGGCGGCAGCACTGAACTCACGGACGATGAGCCCGGTCGACCAACCGTCGGCGATCATCGAGTGCAATGTCAGCAGAAGGACGGAGCGGTCCGCGGCGAGGCGCAGCAGGGACGCGCGCAGGAGCGGCGGCTTCTTTAGGTCGATCGGCTCCAGGGCTTCGGTGCGTGCAATTTCCTCGGCGTGCTTCTCGCGCTCGCCGGGCGGGAGCACCGTGAGGTCGATGTCGTTGAGCTTCACGGCGCAGGCGGGCCACACGATCTGCGCCAGCTTGCCGTCGACTTCCCGGAAGGACGTGCGGAGAATCTCGTAACGCCGAACCAATGCCTGGAGTGCACCTTCGGCGGCTGCGTGCGAGAGGGTGCCGCTAACCTGCCACCGCATGGCGACGTTCAGTCCCTGCGGCCCGCGCGTGTGTTGCTGTACCCAGAAGCGCTCCTGCAGAGGCGTGCACGCGAACGCATCCCCGTCCACGTCGCCGGATGCCGGAAGCTGCCTGTCGCGTTCGCTGCTCGTCACGATCCGAGGTTACGCCGTCGTGCGCCGTGCCGGAAGTCGGCAAGTGACGGGGTCCGCCGCACCGGAGTCTCGGCCGCCGTTGCGGATGGTCCTTCCAGTAACGCCGCCAGCGAAGCCACTGTCGGATTCTTCATCAGGTCACGGGCGCTGATAGCGATTCCGGCCTGATCGAGTTGTGCGGCGATGCGGAAGACTTGCAGGGAGTCGGCGCCCAGGGCGAACAACGGATCGTTCACGCCGACATGCGGCAGGCCGATGACGGCGGCCCATACGGCGGCGATCCGCGTTTCGAGTGGGGTGCGCGGCTTGACCGAAGTAGGCTCGGCCGCCGCCGGCGTGGGCGGCGCCAGCGCTTTGCGGTCGACCTTGCCGTTGGACGTGACTGGCATCGCCTCAAGGCCGACCCATCGTGCCGGCACCATGTAGTCGGGCAGTCGCTCCTTGAGGAAGCTCGCGAGGCCGGCGGGTTTCGGCACGCCGACGACATAGGCCACCAGCATTGGATCGGTGCCGGCATCGTCGCGCAGCAACACCGCGCAATCCCGGACACCGGGTGCCCGACGCAGCGTGCTCTCGATTTCCTGGAGTTCGATGCGGAAGCCACGCAACTTCACCTGATGGTCGATGCGGCCGAGGAGCTCGAATTCACCCGATGGCAGCAATCGGGCAAGGTCGCCGGTGCGATACAGCCGTTGCGGCGAGCAGCCCGCAAGAGAGATCGTACGGAAGGCCTCCGCGGTGAGGGCGCTGTTGTCGAAGTAACCTTTGGCCAGTCCATCGCCGCCAACGAAAAGATGACCGACGGCGCCCAACGGCACGATCCGGTCGTGATCGTCGAGCACGTAGAGCTGCATGTTGGACAGCGGCTTGCCGATCGTGATCGCGGTCTTGGCGGGCAGCATCTCGCCGCCGGAGGCATAGATGGTGGTTTCGGTCGGCCCGTAGAGGTTCCACAGCCGGCCCCCGCCTGAGATCAGCCGGTCGACCGTGTCGCGCGAGATCGCCTCGCCGGCCGTGATCATGCGAAGTTCCGGCCAGGAGGCGAAGCCTGCTTCGAGCAGCATGCGCCACAAAGTCGGCGTGCCCTGCATCAGCGTCGCGCCGGCCTTCTTCGCAAGCGCTACCAGTTCGACGCCTGTCTTGACCTCGTCCGTTTCGCCCATCACCACGCGTCCGCCGGTGACCAGCGGTGCATAGAGCTCGGTCGCCGCCACGTCGAAGGTAACCGCGCTGGAGGCGATCGTTACGTCGGTTGCCTTGATATCCAACCGGCGCACGACGTCGCTGATCAGGTTCGTCAACGCGCGGTGACCGACTTCGACTCCCTTGGGCGCGCCGGTCGAGCCGGAGGTAAAGAGCACGTAGGCCGACCCGTCGGGCGTCACCTTCGGCAAGGTATGGTTCTGCAGCCGTCCCTCGAGGTTTATGCGGTCGAGCCGCAACGGGAAGGCATGGGGCGCAATGGCACTGGCCCGGTCGTCCAGGCAGACGATGCCGTCGATCTGCGCGGTGATGGCGATCTGCTTCAACCGCTCCGGCGGCTGGTGGATGTCGAGTGGAACGTAGGCATGGCCCGACTTCATGACGGCCAGCAGCGCGATCAATAGCGCGCGCGACCGGTCGACGGCGACGGCGATGCGGCCGCCGCGCGTGTTCATGATGCCGAGGATTTCCTGTGCCAAGCGCGTCGATCGCTGGTCGAGTTCGGCATAGGTCAGCGAGCCCATACGGTCGATGCAGGCGACGGCGTTCGGGTTTCTGGCAACGTTCGCGGCAAACAGTTCCTGTATGCAGGATTTCGCAGGATACTCGGCGGCGCTTTCGTTGACCGTGTCGAGGACGAAACGCTCCTGCTCGGACGACAGAAGCGGCAGGGCTGCCAGTGGCGTTGCCGGTGCAGCCACGACACCTTCGAGCAGGCGTCGATAGTGCGTCATCCACCGCGCAATGGTCGTCTCGTCAAACAGGCTGCTATTGTAGTCGCAATCGATGCGCAGGCCGGCAGCGGACTCGATCACATTGACGAACAGGTCGAAATTGACGGCGGCCTTGGCGTTGGGTGTGACCTCGACCTTGAGCCCACCGAAATCGAGCGCGTCGGCGATGCGCTCCAGATTGAACTGAATCTCAGTCAACGGCAGGCGATTGGCGACGCGCAGCAGCGGCAGGGCGCGCACAAGAGTGCCGTACGTGCAGCGCGCATGGTCGAATCCGTCGAGCAGCAGCGGGGCCGTCGCTTCGACCTGGGATACAAATGGCGTGTCCCATGTCAGAGGTGCCCGGAAGGGCAGCATCTGCACGCAATGGCCGACCAGCTCCGGCATGTCGTCGACCGACTGGCCCGCTACCGGCACGCCCATCACGACGTCCGATGCACCGGACAGCCGTCCCAGGACAGTCTGCAGGGAGGTGAACAGGACGGAGAAAAGCGTCGTGCCGCTGGCGGCGCCCATCTTCTTCAACGCGTTGCATAGACCGGCGTCGAAGGTGGTGGCGTAGGTCGCGCCGGCATAGCTGCGCTGCGCCTGTCGCGGTCGGTCGGTCGGCAGGTCGGGCAGCGGCGGTGGGTTGGCGAAGACCTCTGTCCAGTAGCGAAGGTCGTCGGCGCGCGACGCTTTGGTCTGGGCCTGGGTGATCGCATAGTCGGAGAAGAGCGGAGCAGGGGCCAGGTCGCTCGGCTGGCCGGTGTACGCGGCACGATAGAGCGTCGCGAGATCGTTCAGCACGATGTTGATCGACCAGCCGTCGCAGACGATGTGGTGAGCCGTCAGGACCAGCACATGGCGGTCGTTTGCCAACCGCGCCACCGCTGCGCGGACCAGAGGGCCATTCCAGAGGTCGAAGGCGGTGCGAGCATCCGCCTTGGTAAGTGCGGCCAGTGCGGCTGCCGGGTCGGTTTCGCGGGAGAATTCTTTCAGCGTCAGGTCGAGCTGCAGGGTCGGCGCAAAGTGCATCCTCTCGCCGGAACGGTCGACGCGGCCGCGCAGCACCTGATGGCGGGCGATCACACCGTTGACGGCGGCCGCCAGTGCGGCAGCGTCGAGTTCACCTTCGAACGCGATGCTGACAGATTCATTAAAGGCGCAGGAGGCGTCGTCGCCGACCTGTGCCGCTGCCAGGATCTCGAGCTGTGGCTCCGTCAGGGGCGCCGACTCCGAGGGAGCTGCCGCCACGACGTCCGCCTGGCGCGTTTCGTTCAGGATGCCGCCTTCTTCCAGTGCATCGAGCGCGGCCTTGAATGCGTTCTGGATCGTGGTGATGTCTGCGTCGGAGTGTGCGGTCGTCAGGAAACACGGGTAGCCTTCCTGCACGTGGACGCCGAGCTGCCGCATCTGCGGCCAGAACAGCGAGGCGAGAGCGCCCTCTGCCGCAAAACTCACATAGAACCAGCTCGAATAGGCTTCGAGGCGCGTCTTCAGTCCGCGCCGTTCGAGCTCGCCGTTGAGTTGGCCGACAAGATCGCCCATGCGCTTGGCGAGCCGTTCCTGCAATCCGGGGCCCTGTTCCTTCAAGTGCAGCAGCACGGCCTTTGTGGCGGCCAGCGCCAACGGGTGACGCACGAAGGTGCCGGCGAAGAAGGTCGGCGCAGTTTCTGGAATCGAATCGTCGCCGTAGCGCCACATGCCGCCATCGAGCGCGTCCATGAAGCGCGCCTTGCCAGCCAGTATCCCGATCGGCATTCCGCCGCCCACGACCTTGCCGTAGGTCGCCATATCGGCGCGGATACCGAACACGGACTGCATGCCGGCGGGATGCACTCGGAAGCCGGTGACGATTTCGTCGAACACGAGTGCCGTGCCGGTCGCCTCGGTGAGCGCGCGTAGCTTCTGCAGGAAAGCCTGCGGCCGGAGGTCGGGATGGCGGCTCTGCACCGGCTCGACCATCACGGCGGCGATCTCCTCGCCGTTGGCCTCGATCCACTCGAGGCTCGCGGGATCGCCGTAAGGCAGCACCGTCATGTTGGCGGCGGACTCCGGCGGGATGCCAGGCGCGACCGGTACGGCGGCCCGGTTCGCGCCGCCGCCGGCCTTCACCAGCACTTCGTCGAACTGCCCGTGATAGTCGTTGGCGAACACCACGACCCGCTCGCGTCCGGTCACGGCGCGCGCGACGCGCATTGCGGCCATCACCGCTTCCGAGCCAGTGTTGCAGAAGGTCACGCGTTCGTCGCCCGTCATCTCCGCGACGAGCGATGCCACTTCGCCGGCGAGCGGGCTTTGGGGACCGATCGGGAAGCCTTCCTTGAGCTGCGCTTCGACAGCCTTCGTCACGAAGTCCGGCGAATGACCGAACAGCGTCTGGCCGTAGCCATTCACCAGGTCGATGTAGTCGTTGCCGTCGATGTCGCGGAGACGAGAGCCCTTGGCGGACGCGGCGATCACCGGATAGGTGAGTTCCTTCCACTCCTGCCGGAAGCCCGCGGCCGTGCGCGGGTCGGCCAGTGTGGCGCGGTCCTGTTGCGTCCTGGCCTTGGATAGCGGCGTGCGTTCGTTGGTCTTGCGAACGAGCGTTTCGACGTAGTCGCGCTGAGTGTTGGTCAGTGCACCCGAAGCCTTGGCAGCGGAAGGCCGGTAAAGGCGCACGCGCGCTTCGGCTTCGCCCTGCGGGGGCGGCGCGACGAGGCGTGGAGCAGGGGTAACGGGCTTCGGGGCAGGTTGTTGCTGTCCGGCCGGCAATGTCGCGTCTAGATGCGTTGCGAGCAGCGCAGCCGACGGCATATCCCTCAGGAGCTGTCGGAACGTGATCCGCGTCTTGAACTTCTTCTCGACTGCGCGCGCCACTTGTCCAAGCAGCAGGGAGTCGAAGCCCAGTTCTACGAACCGTTCGTTCGGGTCGATGCCGGAGACACCGGAGAGATGTTCCAGAATGCCGACAATCTCGGCCTGCAGCGCTTCAACGCGCGATGCCGGCGTGGTGTTCGACGCTGGGACGATGGTCGCTGCCGGAAGGGGGGCAGAGGCCGTTGCCACGACGGTCGGCGCTGGCGTGGCAGCAGGGCGGGCCGTGCGTTCTATCCAGTGGCGCGAGCGCTGGAAACGGTAGGTCGGCAGGGAGATACGCCGACCTTGCGGAGCCCCCACAGCCGTCCAATCGAGCTCGAAGCCCGCACTCCAAAGTGCCGCTAGAGCGCCGTCGAGATCTCCGCTCTCGGGATCCGGGAGGCTTGCCACGACACCGCGCAGCTTGTGGCGGTCGACGATCTGCGCTGCCAGCGCCGAGAGATTGCGGCCTGGTCCGACTTCGAGCAGGAAGGGCTCGTCCTCGCGTGCCGCCGTAGCCAATGCATCGGCAAAGCGCACGGGTTCGCGGCCATGACGGGCCCAATATTTCGGATCACTCGCTTGCGCGACACTGATCCATTTGCCGGTGACACTCGACACGAAAGCGCGCTGGGGGGCCATCAGCGCCGTGTTCGCGGCCGCGCGCTCGATGTCTCCGAGGACAGGATCGAGAACGCGAGAATGGAAGGCATGCGAAACAGCGAGCGCCCGGGTCATGACGCCCCGAGCGTTGAGCTGCGCGCTGAGGGCGTCGATGTCCGGCTGCGGGCCGGAAACGACGCAGAGCGACGGTGCGTTGATCGCGGCGATGTCGAGCGCGTCGCCCAGTTCGGCCTTCAATTCGGCCTCGGGCAGACGTACTGCCAGCATAGCGCCGGCTGGCATCGCCTGCATGATGCGCGCGCGCGTGGCGACCAGCCGGCAGCCCTCGTCGAACGAGAAGACGCCGCCGAGGCACGCGGCGACGAACTCGCCAACGCTGTGTCCGACCATGGCGTCGGGCTCGAAGCCCCAGGACATGTAGAGCCGTGCCAGCGCATACTCGAAGATGAAGAGGGCAGGCTGTGCAAACAGCGTGGCGTCACCGTTCGCCGCCTTCGGATCGAGAAGCTGTGCTTTCAGTTCCGGTCCGACAATCGGCGATGCGATGGTGATGCCTTGATCCATCAGCTCGCGGAACAGCGCGTGATCGCGATGGAGATCACGCGCCATCCCGGCGTACTGCGCGCCCTGGCCCGGAAACATGAAGATCAGGGGTGCTCGGGATGTCGCCTTGATCGCGGGCGGCGGCGTCCGCAGCGCTTTGATCGCTTCCTCGTGCGAACCGGCGGCAATGGCGGTGTGGTGGTCGAAGGCATGTCGGCCGATCTGAAGGGTATGGGCGACGTCCTCGAGCGAGGTTTCGGGGTTGGCCGCCAGATGGTCGGCGAGGGCGGTCGCGGCCTCGCCGAGGGCTGCGTTGTTTCGAGCGGATAGCGGCAGCAGATGGCGACGATGCCGAGGGCTGCCGTGGCCTACGGCAGGCAGGGCCGGCGCCTCTTCGAGGACGACGTGTACGTTGGTGCCGCCGACGCCGAACGAACTCACACCGGCCCGCCGCGGGGTGCTGCCCGGCGTCCAGTCCATAAGGGAGGTCGGGAAATAGAAGGGGCTGCCGGCAAGGTCTATGTGCCGGTTCGGTTGGGTGAAGTTGGTAAGCGGCGGGATCTTGCGGTGCTGCAGCGCCATCACCGCTTTGATCAGGCCCGTCACGCCGGCCGCGGCGTCGAGATGGCCGATGTTGGCCTTTACCGAGCCCAGAGCGCAGGAAGGCTTGTCGACGTCGTGCAAACCGAAGCCGCGTACCAGACCGTCGAACTCGATCGGGTCGCCGAGCGGCGTCGCCGTCCCGTGGCATTCGACATAACCGATCGTGTCCGGCTCGACGCCGGCTGTCGCGATGGCCGAGGCGATGACTTCTGATTGGCCGCGAACACTCGGTGCGGTGAAGCCGACCTTGTCGCTGCCATCGTTGTTGATAGCGCTACCACGGATCACAGCATAAATGTGATCGCCGTCTTCGATCGCGTCGTCGAGGCGCTTCAGCAGCACAACGGCGGCGCCGTCGCCGAAGATTGTGCCGGCAGCGTTGGCATCGAACGGACGGCATGTGCCGTCGGGCGAGACCATGCCGCCTTCCTGGTGCATGTAACCGCGCTTCTGCGGGAAGGTGATCGAGACGCCGCCGGCTAGCGCCATGTCCGACTGATAGAGCAGCAGGCTCTGGCAGGCTTGCGCGATGGCAAGCAGCGAGGTTGAGCAGGCGCTCTGCACGGTCATGGCCGGCCCGCGCAAGTTCAGCTTGTAGGCGATGCGCGTCGCCAGCGTATCCGAGAGCGCGCCGAGCAGCGCATCGTAGGAGCCGACCTGGTAATCGCTGGCGAAGTCGTCGGCCGTCAGCCGCTCGGCCAGAACGTTGGTCAGCAGGTAGGTGTTCATGCTCGAGCCGGCGAATACGCCGATCGAACCGGGATACGTCGCGGGGTCGTAGCCTGCGTCCTCGAGGGCCGTCCAAGCACATTCCAGCATCAACCGATGCTGAGGGTCGGTGAGCGCAGCCTCGCGTGGCAGCATGCCGAAGAACTCGGCATCGAACTTATCGACGTCCTTCAGAATAGGACGTGCACGCACGAAGTTTGGATTGTGGCGGATGTCGGCGCTGAACGAGTCTTCCAGCTCGGCATCGGAGAAACGCGCAATCGAGGTTATGCCTGCGCGTATGTTGCGCCAGAACTGAGCGACGTCGTTGGCGCCGGGAAAACGGCCTGCAAGTCCAACGATGGCGACGGCATTCTCCGGAATGTTCATCGCACCAGCCGAGTGCGTTGCATCCTCCTGAGCGCGGCTGCCTGCTGCTGGCTGCGAAGCTGCGCGGCGGCTTGGGGCGAAGCCCCGCGACCGTCGATGGCCCGTGCCAGTTCGCGGATATTGGGATGACGGAAAAGCGCTACCACGCCGGTGCCCGGCCAGGTGCGCTCGATGGCGGCGTGTGCCTCGACCAGCTTGAGCGAAGTCGCCCCGAGGTCGAAGAAGTTGGCGTCCAATCCAATCTCCCTCACGCCCAGCACTCGCGAGAAAATGCCGGTCAGCGTGCGCTGGGTATCGTCACCCCCGAACAGCGCCGTCGTTTCGGGAAGCGGACGCGGTGCAGGCAGGCGATCATAGTCGATCTTGCCGCTGGCCTTCAGCGGAAACTCATCCAGAACGACGATACGCGACGGCTGCATGTGCGGCGGGAGGGCGCGCAGGAGGCCCATGCGCGCCTCCGAGGCGAGCATCGCGCGGTTGTCCGTCTCGGTTGCCGGTTTGACATAGGCGGTCAGAACGGGTCCGTCAGTGTCGGGCTTGGTCGCCGTCACCACAGCGTCGGCGACCCCGTTGCAGCGACGGAGCGTTTCCTCGATTTCGCCCGGCTCGATGCGCTTGCCGTCGATCTTCACCTGGCGGTCACGGCGGCCCAGGAAGTCGAGAGCCCCATCGGGCCGCCAGCGCGCGAGATCGCCGGTGCGATAGAGCATGGCGCCGGGCTGCAGGGGATCGGGTGTGAAGGCATCCGAAGACTGATGCGCGCCGCCGAGATAGCCCGACGCGAGGCCGAGGCCACCGGCATAGAGCATGCCGATCTCGCCATCCGGTACGGGCCGCATCTCGTCGTCGAGCAGGCGGATGTAGGTACCGTGGATGGGAGTGCCGATCGGGACAGGCCCTCCGCCCCAGCCGCCGGCCGGGACGCGGTAGCAGCACGTGAACGTCGTGTTCTCGGTCGGCCCGTAGCCATTGATGATCTGGCAGTCGGGAAGGGCCGCCTGCGCCCGCAGCACGGAGGACGGCGAGAGGGTGTCGCCTCCGGCCAGGATCTGGCGCAGGCCATGTAGAGAATCGAGCTGATGCTCGACGAGCAGATGGAACAGGCCGGCCGTAAACCAGGCCGTGGTAACGCGGTGCCGGCGGATCGTATCGGCAAGCCGTTGCAACGAGACACGGCCGTCGTCGACAATGACGCCGAGGGCCCCGTGCAGGAGCGTGCCCCAGATCTCGAACGTGCTGGCGTCGAAGAACAGAGGAGCCGCGTGGAGAAAAACCTCGTCGGCTGCAAAGCGCGCGTAGGTCTGATCGGTGACCAACCGCACTGCGGCACGATGGGGAATCCGCACACCCTTGGGCCGTCCCGTCGACCCGGATGTGTACATCACATAGGCAATGTCGTCGGGGCGGCAGACATGCTCCAAGGCGGCATCGTCTTCGGATTCGCTGGCCGCGAGGGCCTCGTCGAGATCGAGCGTCGGGACGGGGAGGTCGTGCGGGGCGCCGGCGGCGGCGAGGGCAATCCTGGCGCCGCAGTCCTGCAACAGCCACGTCTGATAGTCGGCTGGCGCAGCCGGATCCAGTGGCGCATAGGCGGCGCCGAGCTTCAGGGTCGCCAGTATGGCGATCAGGGAGTCGATGGAACGGCCAGCATGCAGGGCAACGAGGTCACCTGCGACGATGCCGTGGCCGCGCAGATGGCGGGCGAGCCGGTTCGACCGCCGGTCGAGTTCGGCATAGGTCAGAGCCTCGGCCCGTTGAAGGACGGCAATGGACATTGCCGCAGCTTTGACGCTCTCGGCAAAGCGGCCGGTGATCGTGCTGCCTTTGGTCCCGAAGTCTAAGGTATCTTCGCCGTAACGCCCAACAGACGACGCTACGCCGGGTGACAACCCAGCCATCTACACCCTTCCCACACTGTAAGGCCGTGGTTGCCGCACCGGTTCCCCAACCGATGCGCACGGCCATCCCTAGATGGGCATATACCAAGGGCATGCGGATCGTCAATTATTTCATCTGAAATGCGATAAAGGCAAAAATGCCTTTTTCTAACAATGATTACCGCTTAATTGTTTGCTGCAAAATATAACCACAGACAGTGCAAATACATTGATCGGTGGACTAGGGAGTGTGTCTGTCAGTCCGGGGTTACACCGAACCGGCGCTGCCAGAAATCGCGGCTGCGGCGCTCGCCGATGTCGCAGCCAAGTTCGTATTCCGGCTGAACGAAGCGCGTGTAGTCGTCGTCGTTGCGCGGCGGCCGGCGGCCGCTTTGGGCGAGCTGCACGCCATGGCGCTCGACGCCCAGATCGCCGATGTCGAAGTCGTTCAGCGGGCCGATATCGGCGACCTCCTGAAGGAGCTTCTTGCGGATGGCCCGGGGGAAATCCTCGAAGCTCCGGGCGACCTCCACGAAGGAGCGGGGCCCGCCAGTGACGCAATGGAGGTAATACCTATCTAGATCGTCTTCGGCCGGGAAGCCGAAGGGGTTGGGCCGGCCATTCATGATCGGCAGCCCGTTGATGACAATGCGCTCCTTCAGGGCATCGTGGCGCAGGTCGGTGACGAGACCGCCGTCGTTGTTCGAGCCGTCGCCCGAGATGTCGAGCACCTTGCGTTCCGGCTCGTAGGGAAGGCGGCCATACATCGGAACGGCGTAGCGTATGGCGCCGCTGATCGAGGTGCGGCGGGCGATCGAGATCGGCGCATCGTTGAGGCGGCGGGTGAAGGCTTCGATGGCGGCTTCGGAATCGAGCAGGGTCCAGTCGATCAGCAGCTTCTGCACCCAGGCGTCCGACCATTCGAAATAGGCGACGGCGATGCGGCCATGGTTGCCGCCCAGGATCGCCTTGACGATGACCGGATCACGAAACGCCTCGACATAGCCCTGGCGCTGCAGCCGGGCCTCGTCGGGGTCGATGCTGCCCGAGATGTCGATCGCCAGGACCAACGCCAGATCGACTTCCTTCTTGTCCTGCGCCGCCGCAGGAAGGGCAGCGAGCAGAAGGGCAAGCAAACCGAGAAGCCGATGCATGGCGATCTCCGCGTTGATCTACGCAGTGCGAGGCAAAAAGCATACCGCCCGTCGGAAGCTCCTGTCAGCCGTACACTGGACGGCAATGGTGGGTGATCGCTAGCCTCCAGGGAAGACGAAATGGAGGAAGCCCAATGGATCTAGCCCTGAGTGCAGAGGATCAATCCTTTCGCGATGAGGTGCGAAGCTTCCTCGACGAGCATTTGACCGAGGACCTGGGTGAGGCTGGCCGCAAGACGGGCGGGGTCTTCACCGACTTCGAAGCCGGGCGGCGCTGGCACAGGGTCCTGGCCAAGAAGGGCTGGTCGGCGGCCAGCTGGCCCAAGGAGTATGGTGGCACGGGTTGGAACGCCACCCAGCGCTATATCTTTTCGCGTGAATGCACAGCGGCTGATGCGCCGCGCATCTTCTCGATGGGACTGCGCATGGTCGGCCCCGTCATCATGAAATTCGGCACGCCGGAGCAGAAAGCCAAGTACCTGCCGCGTATCGTGGCGGGCGATATCGTCTTCTGTCAGGGCTATTCCGAGCCGGGGTCGGGCTCCGATCTCGCCAGCCTCAAGACCCGCGCCGTGCAGGATGGCGACGACTATGTGATCAACGGCACCAAGATCTGGACGACCGGCGCCCATGTAGCCGATCACATGTTCTGTCTCGTGCGCACCTCGACCGAGGGCAAACCACAGGACGGCATCTCCTTCGTCCTGATCGACTCGATGAAGGTGCCGGGGCTTTCCGTGGCGCCGATCCTGACCCTGGCGGGCGACCACGAGGTCAATCAGGTTTTCTTCGACAATGTCCGCACGCCTGTCGCCAACCGCATCGGACCGGAGAATGCCGGCTGGACGGTGGCCAAGTACCTGCTCGAATTCGAGCGCGGCGGCGAGGCGTACACGCCCAACCTCTACGCTCGCATCGAGGATGTGCGCCGCATCGCCAAGGAAGAGGCCGCCGACGGCTCCGGGCGGCTGATCGAGGAGCGTGGCTTCGCCGAGCGTCTGGCCGAGACCGAGATGGAAATCCAGGCCCTGGAGATGATCGAGATGCAGGTCCTCTCGGATCTCAGCAAGGGCCGCAATCCCGGAGCCATCTCCTCCGCCATGAAGATCAGGGGTAGCGAGACCCTGCAACGGCTGGATCATCTCGGCGTCGAGGCGCTCGCCTGGTACGCGGCTCCCTTCGAGCCGGAGGCGCGCCTGCTCGGCCACAACGAGCCGACGGTGATACCGGAGGCCGGGCTTACGGCCATGCCGCTCTATCTCAACAATCGCGCGTCGACGATCTACGCTGGCTCGAACGAGATCCAGCGCAACATCATCGCCAAGGCGGTGCTGGGTCTATGAGCACTGCTGTCTACAAGCTGCATGGCTTCGATCCATCGCCCTATTCGGTGAAGATGCGGGCGCTGTTGCGCTACCGCCACCTGCCGTTCGTATGGGACGCTGTAGGCTCGCCGCGCGACGTTGCGGTGGCCGCGGGCCTGCCGCCGGTGATCCCGATATTGCGCTTTCCCGACGGGCGTTTGATGAACGACTCGACGCCGCTGGCCTATGCTCTGGAGCGTGAGCATCCCGGCGCCCGCTCGGTCATTCCCGACGATCCCGGCCTCGCCTTCGTCAGCGACCTGCTCGAGGACTTTGGCGACGAGTGGCTCACCAAGATCATGTTCCATTATCGCTGGTACTACGCCGCGGACCGCGCCTTTGCGCAGACCTGGGTGGTGAGTTCGCGCGATCCGGTGATGGAGCAGGGCGTGCGGCGCGCGACCATGACCGCTTTTAACGATCGCCAGGTCGGGCGCATGGCACTGGTCGGCTGCACCGAGCAGAACCGGCCCGTGATCGAGGAGAGCTACCGCTTCGTGCTCGACACGCTCGACAGCCATGTCCGCACTCTACCGTTCCTGCTGGGCTCGCGCCCGTCGCTTGGCGACTTCGGCATCTATGGCCAGCTCCAGATTCTCTCGGTCGACCCGACACCGGCGGCCGAGATGCGCAGCCGCGCGGCCGATGTGTTCTGCTGGCTGATGCGGCTCGACGATGCCTCGGGCGTCGAGGGCGAATGGATCGACGCCGATGCGCCGTTGCCTCAAGGCGTGACGAGCCTGCTGCGCCACGCTGCGGCGACGTACCTGCCGTTTCTCCAAGCTAACGCTCAGGCGCTTCAGGAAGGGCGGGAGTCGTTCGAGGTCGAGCTGCTCGGCCTGCCTTATGCGCAAGCGCCGTTCCGCTACCAGGGCAAATGCTATGATGCCATACGCAAGAAATTCGCGGCGCTGCCGGATGCTGCACGTCGCCGGCTGGAGCCGGTGCTCGAAGAGGCCGGTTGCCTGCAGTACTTGTAAGCGACGAATTAACACC
>CALROF020000180.1:0-13784 GCA_943369775.1 Reyranella massiliensis 521 | reverse complement strand
GTTCGAGCCCATGAGGGCGCGGTTGGCGTCGTCGTTTTCGAGGAACGGGATCAGCGAGGCGGCCACCGAGACGACCTGCTTCGGCGACACGTCCATCAGGTCGACCTGCTCGCGCGGCAGCAGCGAGGGTTCGCCGTTGATCCGCCCGGGGACCAGGTCGTCGACGATCACGCCGTCCAGCAGCTTGATGTTGGCCTGGGCGATGACGTGCTTCGCCTCTTCCATGGCCGACATGTAGACAACCTCTTCGGTCGTCTTGCCGTCGCGGATGCGCCGGTAGGGGCTCTCGATGAAGCCGTACTTGTTCACCACCGCGTGGGTGGCGAGCGAGTTGATCAGGCCGATGTTCGGGCCTTCCGGCGTTTCGATCGGGCAGATGCGGCCGTAATGCGTCGGATGCACGTCGCGCACCTCGAAGCCGGCGCGCTCGCGCGTCAGACCACCCGGTCCAAGCGCCGAGAGACGACGCTTGTGCGTCACTTCGGAGAGCGGGTTCGTCTGGTCCATGAACTGGCTGAGCTGGCTCGAGCCGAAGAACTCGCGGACCGCCGCCGCCGCCGGCTTGGCGTTGATCAGGTCGTGCGGCATCACAGTGTCGATGTCGATCGAGCTCATGCGCTCGCGGATCGCCCGCTCCATGCGCAGCAGGCCGACGCGATACTGGTTCTCCATCAGCTCGCCGACCGAACGGACGCGGCGGTTGCCGAGGTGATCAATGTCGTCGATCTCGCCGCGACCGTCCTTGAGATCATGCAGGACCTTCACGACGGCGAGGATGTCCTCGCGGCGCAGCGTACGCTGGCTGTCAGGCACGCCATCGAACTCGAGGCGCATGTTCATCTTCACGCGGCCGACCGGCGAGAGGTCGTAGCGGTCGATATCGAACAGCAGGCCCTGGAACAAGGTTTCGGCCTGCTCAAGCGTCGGCGGCTCGCCCGGACGCATGACGCGGTAGACGTCGAGGAGCGCCTCTTCACGGTTCGAGTTCTTGTCGGCCGCCAGGGTGTTGCGGATGTAGGGGCCAACGTTGACGTGATCGATGGCGAGCGTCGGCAGGACATCGATGTCGTTCTCGTCGAACAGCTCGAGGACGGCCTCGGTGATTTCCTGTCCGGCTTCGACGTAGATCTCGCCCGTCTTCTCGTTGATGACGTCGAGCGCGGCGTAGCGGCCGACCAGCTCTTCCGGCGAGACACGCATTTCCTTGAGGCCAGCTTCCTTGAGCTTGGCCAGCAGGCGCGGCGTCATCTTGGTGCCGGCATCGGCAACCGACTTGCCGGTCTTGCCGTTGATAAGATCGTGCGTCAGCTTCACGCCGCGCATCGAATCGCCATCGAACGGCGTGTTCCAACCGTCCTTCTCACGCTTGTAGACGACCTGGCCGTAGAACGCGGCGAGGATCTCCTCCGGCGACAGGCCCTGGGCCTCGGCCGGATCGAGCGGCTGATTCTTAGCGGCCGCCGAGGCGCGCTTCTTCCACGTAGCGTCGTTGTCGAGCGCCAGCAGAAGCGTCGTCACCGGGATCTTGCGGCGACGGTCGATGCGCACATGGATCAGGTCCTTGGCATCGAACTCGAAGTCGAGCCACGAACCGCGATAGGGGATGATACGGGCAGCGAAAAGATACTTGCCCGAGCTGTGGGTCTTGCCCTTGTCATGATCGAAGAAGACGCCCGGCGAACGGTGCATCTGGCTGACGATCACGCGCTCGGTGCCGTTCACGATGAAGGTGCCGTTGTCGGTCATGAGCGGCATGTCGCCCATGTAGACGTCCTGCTCCTTGATATCGCGGATCGAGCGCGAGCCGGCTTCCTCGTCGATGTCCCACACGACGAGCTGCAGGGTGACCTTCAGCGGTGCGGCGTAGGTGATGCCACGCTGCTGGCACTCCTCGACGTCGTACTTGGGCTCCTCGAACTCGTACTTCACGAACTCAAGGCTGGCGCGCTCGGCGAAGTCCTTGATCGGGAACACGCCCCGGAAGACTTCCTGCAGGCCCGACTGGGTCCGCTTGGCTGCCGGCGTAACACGCTGCAGGAAGCTCTCGTAGGAGCTCTTCTGGACCTCGATGAGGTTCGGCATCGGCGCCACCGATTCGATGTGGCCGAAGAAACGACGAATCCTTTTCCGCGTATTGAAGGCCGTGGCCATCCTGCGTCCTCGAAGGTTCAAGGGCGGAGAAAATACCCGCTGCTTTCTCGGAGCTCCCGGCCCGCCAGCCGTTCGCCCCATCCGTTGCAGAGGGCCACTTGTCGGAACGGACCGCGATCGAGTCCGCTCGGAGAAGAGGCCCGATAGGGCTGGCTCCTTGCGGAACCAGCCCGACCGGTAAACGCTTTACTTGAGCTCGACCTTGGCGCCTTCGGCCTCGAGCTTCGCCTTGAGCTTCTCGGCGTCGGCCTTCGGCACGGCTTCCTTGACCGGCTTCGGAGCGGCTTCGACCAGGTCCTTGGCTTCCTTGAGGCCGAGGCCGGTGATCTCGCGCACCACCTTGATGACGTTGATCTTCTTGTCGCCGGCAGCGGCGAGAACGACGGTGAACTCGTCCTTCACCTCGGCCGGAGCCGCAGCGGCGCCAGCAACGGCGGCGACGGCGACCGGAGCGGCGGCGCTGACGCCCCACTTCTCTTCCAGCAGCTTGCTGAGCTCAGCGGCCTCAAGGACCGTCAGGGCCGAAAGCTCTTCGACCAGCTTCTCGAGATTTGCCATTTTAAGTCTCCTGATATCCCGAACTTCGTTGAACGTAACTTGGATAGCTTGACGCGCGGCTTACGCCGCCTTCGCGCCGTCTTCCTTGGCTCCGTATGCACCAAACACACGAGCGAGCTGACCAGCCGGCGCCTGGAGAACACCCGCCACCTTGGTGGCCGGGGCCTGCAGAAGGCCGATGATCTTCCCGCGCAGAGCATCGAGGGAGGGCAGCGTGGCAAGAGCCTGAACGCCAGCGACGTCCAAAACCTTCTCACCCAGTGCACCGCCGACGATGGTCAGCTTCTCGTTACCCTTGGCGAACGCCGCAACGACCTTCGCCGCTGCGACCGGATCCTCGGAGTAGGCAATGGCAGTCGGCCCCGAAAACAGGGAGCCGAGCGCCGTGAAGGGCGTACCCTCGAGGGCACGCAGCGTGAGCCTGTTCTTCGTGACCTTGTAGCTCGCACCGGCTGCCCTGATCTTTCGACGCAGGTCCGTGACCTCCGCGACCGTCAAACCTGTCTGGCGGGTGACCACCACCAAGTTTGCGCCCTTGAAGGTCTGGTTCAGCTCGGCGATCGCTTCGGCCTTTTCCGAACGATTCACGGCTTTCTCCAAATAAGGCCCAATCCAGAGGATCCGGATCGGACCGGCTGCGGTACAGACTGCGCAGCCTCCGTTGGCGGGTTAGCGCGAACGGAGACCTCGCGGTCCGGTTCGCCTGCCCCGGAAGTTCGGGCGCGTGCGCGCACCAAAAGGTGCAGCGTCGATTCCCTTGCCCCCGTCTGCGCTGGCGGGTTTCCCCATTACGTCCACCCGAAAGTGGTCACCGGCGGTCTCGGACAGGTGGAGTTCAGGGCCTTGCGGCCCATCGCTCCCTCCTTCGCCGGCCCCTGCAATCGAGGGGCCAACGTCGGAAACTCTAAAACTCTATGCCGCCGCGCCTAGCTCAGCGCGGAAGCCGGGTCGAGCTTGATGCCCGGACCCATCGTCGAACTCAGCGACACCTTCTTGATGAAGGTACCCTTGGCGCCGCTCGGCTTGGCGCGGTTGATCGCGTTCACCAGCGCCTTCACGTTGGCGGTAATCGCCTCCTCGCTAAACGAGGCCTTGCCGACGCCAGCGTGCACGATGCCGGCCTTCTCGGCGCGGAACTCGATCGAGCCGGCCTTGGCAGCCTTCACGGCCGCGGCGACATCCTGAGTCACGGTGCCGAGCTTCGGGTTCGGCATCAGGCCGCGCGGGCCCAGCACCTTACCGAGACGGCCGACCACACCCATCATGTCCGGCGTGGCGACGCAGCGCTCGAAATTCATCTCGCCGGCATTGATCTTCTCGGCGAGGTCTTCCGCACCGACCAGATCTGCACCGGCTGCCTTGGCCTCGTCGGCCTTGGCACCGCGGGCGAACACGGCCACGCGCACCGACTTGCCGGTGCCGTTCGGCAGTTCGATCATGCCGCGCACCGCCTGGTCGGCGTGACGCGGATCGATGCCGAGGTTCATCGCGACCTCGATGGTCTCGTCGAACTTCGCCTTGGCGTTCGCCTTGACGATCTTCACCGCCTCCTCGAGGGAGTAGGTCTTCTCGCGATCGACCGTGGTGACCGCTGCCTTGTAACGCTTGCCCTGGGTCATGGCTTACTCCACCACCTGGAGGCCCATGGAGCGGGCAGAGCCCACGACCTGCGCCATCGCCGACTCGACAGTATCGCAGTTGAGATCCGGCATCTTCTGCTTGGCGATCTCCTCGACCTGCTGCTTCGTGACCTTGCCGACGATCTGCGTGCCGACCGTCTTGGCGCCGGACTCGATGCCCGCGGCCTTCTTCAGGAAGTAGGTCACCGGCGGAGTCTTGGTGATGAACGTGAAGCTGCGGTCCTGGAACACGGTGATGACCACCGGGATCGGCATCCCCGGCTCCATCTTCTGCGTCTTCGCGTTGAACTGCTTGCAGAATTCCATGATGTTGACGCCCTGCTGACCGAGCGCGGGCCCGATCGGTGGCGACGGATTTGCTTTGCCAGCCGGCACTTGCAGCTTGACGTAGGCCTGAATTTTCTTGGCCATGCCTGCCCCTCCTATGGGCGGCGCGGTACGGCCATGGCCGGCCTCCCGCACCCTATGTTACGGCTAAGCCCTTGATCCTTATGGATTTTGGAACTTAACCAACCTTACGAGAAAAGGCCGGCACAAGGCCAGCCCTCCCAAGGGCGCGCGGTCTACCAAATCCAACCGCCCGCCACAAGCCTCAATTTATCCCCCAATATGGGGGTGAATCAGATCTTTTCCACCTGCGCGTAATCGAGCTCGACGGGGGTCGACCGGCCGAAGATCGACACGGCGACCTTCAGGCGGGCCCGCTCCTCGTCCACGTCCTCGACCGTACCGTTGAACGAGGCGAACGGGCCGTCGGCCACCTTCACCTGTTCGCCAATCTCGAAGCTGATGGCGGGCTTGGGCCGTTCCACGCCCTCCTGCACCTGCTTGAGGATGCGGCTGGCCTCGGCGTCGGAGATCGGCACCGGCTTGCCGCGGCCACCGCCGCCCAGGAAGCCCGTCACCTTGGCCGTGTTCTTGACCAAGTGCCAGGAGTCGTCGGTGAGATCCATCTTTACGAGCACGTAGCCCGGGAAAAACTTGCGCTCCGTCTGCACCTTCGCGCCGCGACGAACCTCGACGACCTCTTCGGTCGGCACGATGACCTCGGCGATCTCCTCGGCCAGGCCCTTCTTGCCGGCCTGCTCGCGGATCGACTGAGCGACCTTGTTCTCGAAGCCCGAATAGGCGTGAACGACGTACCAGCGATGCGTCATGTCAGGAAACCCCGAGCAGCAGCTTGATGACGAAGCCGATGATCTTGTCGGCCAACAGGAAGAACACCGCCGCGATCACGACGAAGATGAACACCATGCTGGTGGTGATCAGGGTCTCACGCCGGGTCGGCCAGGTGACCTTGGCCACCTCGGCGCGGACTTCGCGGGCGAATTCTATCGGATTCTTCGTCATGCTCGCTTTTCTTCAGGAAATGGCAGGAGTGGAGGGACTCGAACCCCCGGCCCTCGGTTTTGGAGACCGATGCTCTACCAACTGAGCTACACTCCTACGTGCCGCCACCGGTCTCTTAAACCGGCGGCGACATAATCGCTAGAGCATTACTTAACGACTTTGGTGACGACGCCGGCGCCGACGGTGCGGCCGCCCTCGCGGATGGCGAAGCGCAGACCCTCGTCCATCGCGATCGGCTGGATCAGCTCGACCACCAGACGCGCATTGTCGCCCGGCATCACCATCTCCGTGCCTTCCGGCAGCGTCACCACGCCCGTCACGTCCGTCGTCCGGAAGTAGAACTGCGGACGGTAGTTCGTGAAGAACGGCGTATGACGGCCGCCCTCTTCCTTCGTCAGGATGTACGCCTCGGCCTCGAAGTTCGTGTGCGGCGTGATCGAGCCCGGCTTTGCCAGGACCTGACCGCGCTCCACGTCCTCGCGACCCACGCCGCGCAGCAGCGCGCCGATGTTGTCGCCCGCCTCGCCGCTGTCCAGCAGCTTGCGGAACATCTCGACGCCCGTGACCGTCGTCTTCGTCGTCGCCTTCAGGCCGACGATCTCGACTTCCTCACCGACCTTCACGATGCCGCGCTCGACACGGCCCGTAACCACCGTGCCGCGGCCCGAGATCGAGAACACGTCTTCGATCGGCATCAGGAACGGCTTGTCCTTGTCGCGCGTCGGCTGCGGAATGTAGCGGTCGACTTCCGCCATCAGCTTCAGCACCGCCTCTTCGCCCAGCTCCGGGTTCTTGTCTTCCAGCGCCATCAGCGCCGAACCACGCACCACCGGCAGGTCGTCGCCCGGGAACTGGTAGCTCTTCAGCAGCTCGCGCACTTCCAGCTCGACCAGGTCCAGAAGCTCCGGATCGTCGACCATGTCGCACTTGTTCATGAACACCACCAGCGCCGGAACGCCGACCTGGCGCGCCAGAAGGATGTGCTCGCGGGTCTGCGGCATCGGGCCGTCGGCCGCCGACACCACCAGGATCGCACCGTCCATCTGCGCCGCACCCGTGATCATGTTCTTCACGTAGTCGGCGTGGCCGGGGCAATCGACGTGCGCGTAGTGGCGGTTCGACGTCTCGTACTCGACGTGCGCCGTCGAGATCGTGATGCCGCGCTCCCGCTCCTCAGGCGCCTTGTCGATCTGGTCGTACGCCGTGAACGTCGCGCCGCCCGTCTTCGCCAGGATCTTCGTGATCGCTGCCGTCAGCGACGTCTTCCCATGGTCAACGTGACCGATCGTTCCAATGTTGCAGTGCGGCTTGTTCCGCTCAAACTTCGCCTTCGTCATGGTCTTTGGTCCCTAGTCAAATCAGTTCTGGTTCGATCGGCGGCGGCGTTAGCCGGCCAGCTTGGCAACAACTTCGTCCGCAACGGCCTGCGGAACAGGCGCGTAGTGGTCGAACGTCATGGTGTAGGCCGCGCGTCCCTGGGTCATCGACCGCAGCGTATTCACGTAGCCGAACATGTTGGCGAGCGGCACCATGGCATCGATAACCTGCGCGTTGCCGCGGGCATTCATGCCGAGGATCTGGCCACGGCGGCTGTTCAAGTCGCCGATGCAGTCGCCCATGTAGTCGTCGGGCGTTACCACCTCGACCTTCATGATCGGCTCAAGCAGCTTGCACTGCGCCTTCGCGAGGCCCTCACGGAACGCCGCGCGGGCAGCGATTTCGAAGGCCAACACGCTCGAGTCAACGTCGTGGTAGTTACCGTCGAGCAGCGTCGCCTTGAAGTCGATCACCGGGAACCCGGCGAGCACGCCAGTTTCACGCGAGGCTTCGAGGCCCTTCTCGACGCCGGGAATGAATTCCTTGGGCACCGAGCCACCGACGATCTTGTTCTCGAACGAGTAACCCGACCCGGGCTCGCCCGGCTCGAACACGATCTTGACGCGCGCAAACTGGCCCGACCCACCGGACTGCTTCTTGTGGGTGTAGTCGATCTCGGACTTACGGCCGAGCGTCTCGCGATAGGCAACCTGCGGGGCGCCGACATTGGCATCGACCTTGTAGGTCCGACGCAGGATGTCGACCTTGATCTCGAGATGGAGCTCGCCCATGCCCTTGATGACGGTCTGGCCGGTCTCCTGATCGGTGGTGACACGGAAGGTCGGGTCTTCCTGGACGAGACGACCCAGCGCCTGGCCCAGCTTCTCCTGGTCGGCCTTCGACTTCGGCTCGATCGCCAGCTCGATGACAGGCTCCGGGAAGTCCATCTTTTCGAGGATTACCGGATTGTCGGGCGAGCACAGCGTATCGCCAGTGGTGACGCTCTTGAGGCCGGCCAGGGCGATGATGTCGCCAGCGCGCGCTTCCTTCACGTCTTCACGGTTGTTGGCATGCATCAGCAGCATGCGGCCGATACGCTCCTTGCGATCCTTCGTGCTGTTCAGCACGCCGGTCGCCGATTCGAGCACGCCCGAGTAGACGCGTGCGAAGGTGAGCGAACCGACGAACGGATCGGTCATGATCTTGAACGCCAGAGCCGACAGCGGCGCGTCGTCGCTCGACGGCAGCGAGATCGCCTCGTCGGTGCCCATCTTCACGCCCTTGACGTCTTCGACGTCGGTCGGCGCCGGCAGGTAGTTCACGACGGCGTCGAGCATGGGCTGCACGCCCTTGTTCTTGAACGACGAACCGCACAGCACCGGGACGAACGCATAGGAGATCGTGCCCTTGCGGATGCACTTGATCAGCGTGTCGTAGTCGGGCTCTTCGCCGCCCAAGTACTTCTCGAGTGCCACGTCGTCCTGTTCGACGGCCATCTCGATCAGCTTGGTGCGATACTCGGCAGCCTTTTCCTTCAGGTCCGCCGGGATCTCGACGACCTCATACTTGGCGCCAAGCGTCTCTTCGAGCCAGATGATCGCCTTGTTTGCGACCAGGTCGACGATGCCCTTGAACTCGGCTTCCGTGCCGATCGGCATCTGGGTCACGAGCGGCTTGCTGCCCAGACGGTCGACGATCATGTCGACAGTACGCCAGAAGTTGGCGCCGGTACGATCCATCTTGTTGATGAAGCACATGCGCGGCACGCCGTACTTGTCGGCCTGACGCCACACCGTCTCGGACTGCGGCTCGACGCCGGCCACCGAGTCGAACACGCAAACCGCGCCATCGAGTACGCGCAGCGAACGCTCGACTTCGATCGTGAAGTCGACGTGGCCCGGCGTGTCGATGATGTTCACACGATAGCTGACGCCGGCATACGGACCGGTCTCGACCTTCCAAAAGCAGGTCGTCGCGGCGGACGTGATGGTGATGCCGCGCTCCTGCTCCTGCTCCATCCAATCCATCGTCGCGGCGCCGTCGTGCACTTCGCCGATCTTATGCGACTTGCCGGTGTAGTAGAGAATGCGCTCGGTCGTCGTCGTCTTGCCGGCGTCGATATGCGCCATGATACCGATGTTACGGTAGTGCGCGATGGGAGTGGTACGAGCCATGGAGGGGGCTTTCTAGAAACGGAACCTGGAGGACGCTTACCAGCGGTAATGCGCAAACGCCTTGTTGGCGTCGGCCATCTTGTGAGTGTCCTCGCGCTTCTTCACGGCGTTGCCGCGGCGATTGAAGGCGTCGAGCAGCTCGGCTGAGAGCTTCTCCTGCATGCTGTGGCCCGAACGGTCGCGCGCTGCCTGGATGATCCAGCGGATGGCGAGAGCCTGGCGGCGCTCCGGGCGGACTTCCACCGGCACCTGGTAGGTCGCACCACCGACGCGGCGCGAGCGCACTTCGACGGCCGGCTTCACGTTCTCCAGAGCCTCGTGGAAGGCCGGGACCGGATCCTGCTTGAGCTTGGTCTCGATCTCCTCGAGCGCACCATAGACGATGTGCTCGGCGACCGACTTCTTGCCGCGTTCCATCAGCGTGTTCATGAACTTGCTGAGGACGATATCGCCGAACTTGGCGTCCGGCAGGACTTCACGCTTCTCTGCTGCGCGACGACGGGACATGTTTTCCTCCCCGCCTTACTTCGGACGCTTCGCGCCGTACTTCGAACGGCGTTGCTTGCGGTCCTTGACACCCTGCGTATCGAGAGTGCCGCGAATGATGTGATAGCGGACGCCCGGAAGATCCTTCACGCGACCGCCACGGATCATGACAACCGAGTGCTCCTGCAGATTGTGGCCCTCGCCCGGAATGTAGCTCACCACCTCGTAGGCGTTGGTGAGGCGCACCTTGGCGACCTTACGCAGCGCCGAGTTCGGCTTCTTCGGGGTCGTGGTGTAGACGCGAGTGCACACGCCGCGCTTCTGCGGGCAAGCCTGCAGCGCCGGCACCTTGTTGTGCGACTTAAGGCCGTGGCGCTGCTTGCGGATCAACTGGTTGATAGTCGGCATCGATTTCGGTTTCCTTACCGCCGTCTTGGGTCCGCCCAACATCGACCGTGTGGCGCAAAGCGAATGTGCACGGGCATGGCGGCAAAAGCGCAGCCCCGCGCAAGGAAAAAGCTTTGCGGCCGAATGGCCTGACTTGTAGCGGTCCTCGACGTCAGGCTGCGTTTTGGCTCACGCCAACCACCAGCCCCTCGACGAGGTGGCGCGCTTATATGGCCGCGTCACTTGCAGGTCAAGCGCGCTGCGTTGCTTTTCGCGTTGATTTCGTTGGTTATTCTCGGCTTGCCGGACTCGACTCGTTCCTGACTCGCCATCCTTGTGATACGCAAGAATCTAACAACCATATCTTGTGTCTCACGCCACCCTTTCGACACAAGTTTACTTCGGTCATTCTGTCCTGTATGTGCAGGGACATGTTGCGCCAAGACACGCGTATGACCTCGGCTACCAAAGCATGCTTTGGGGCGGGGAAGTCGTGCGCGATCGTCTGATCTAGAACTCGACTTAAGAACCCTGACCCCGCCGCGACGGTAGGGGTCAACGCAACGGGTCCCGCCCTCCGGCCAACGGAAGCGAGACCTTTATGCCACCCGCCCATTCAATGCCACCCACACCGATGCTCCAAACGCCGCGGCTGGTCCTGCGCCCGGTCCGCAGCAAGGACGCCCCGGTCATCCAGCGCCGCTTCCCGCGCTGGGATGTCGTGCGGTGGCTCAATGCCCGGATTCCCTGGCCCTACCCTGCTGACGGCGCCACGGCCTATGTTGCGACCTGCCTCGAAGAGATGGCCCGCGGGGAAAAGGCCCACTGGGCCATCATTCCAAAGTCGGGCCCGGCCGATCTGATCGGGGTCATCGACCTCTGGCCCGACGACGGCGACAGCCGCGACCAGCGGGGCTTCTGGCTCGATCCCGAGTTCCAGGGCAAGGGCCTCATGACCGAAGCTGCGGAGCGTGTGACAGACTACGCCTTTCGTACGCTCGACTGGCCGCATCTGTGGCTGACAAACGCACAGGACAACTATGCCTCCCGGCGCATCAAGGAGAAGCAGGGCGCACGCCTGGTCGATCTGAAGATCGGCGACTATGTCGGCGGTCGCGGCCCCCTCATGGTGTGGCAGTTGACGCAACAGAACTGGCTCGTCCGCCAACCCGCACCGTCCGCAGCGGCATGACGACTACCGCAAAAAGAAAGGCCGTCATCTTGCGATGACGGCCTTCGACTTTCAGGTGTCCGAATTTCAGTCGGCCGCGCGCTCTTCCTCCAGCGTCGGGACCGGCTGGTCCTCGCCGTCGGCGCCGGCCGCCAGGATGGCGCGGTCGCGCTGCGCAGCGATCGCCTTCAGACGGTTCACGACTCCGCCGGTACCCGCCGGGATCAGGCGGCCGACGATGACGTTTTCCTTCAGGCCCTGCAGGTTATCGACACGGCCCGAAACGGCCGCCTCGGTCAGCACGCGGGTGGTCTCCTGGAAGGAGGCCGCCGAGATGAACGACTTGGTCTGCAGGCTGGCCTTGGTGATGCCGAGCAGCACCGGGTCCGCCTTGGCAGGCTTCATCTTCTCGACCAGCAGCTTGGCGTTCTCCGCCTCGAACTCCTGCTTGTCGACCTGCTCGCCGATCAGGAACGTCGAGTCGCCGGCGTCGGTGATCTCGACCTTCTGCAGCATCTGACGCGCGATCGTCTCGATGTGCTTGTCGTTGATCTTCACGCCCTGCAGTCGATAGACCTCCTGGATCTCGTTCACGAGATATTCGGCCAGCTTCTCGATGCCGAGCACGCGCAGGATGTCGTGCGGCACCGGGTTGCCGTCGATCAGGAGATCGCCGCGTTCCACGTAGTCGCCTTCCTGGACGGCGATGCGCTTGCCCTTGGGGATCAGGTACTCGACAGGCTCCGCATTCTCGCCTTCCGGCACGATCAGGATACGGCGCTTGCTCTTGTAGTCCTTGCCGAACTCGATGCGGCCGGCGATGTCGCAGATGATCGCGAAATCCTTCGGCTTGCGGGCTTCGAACAGCTCCGCCACGCGCGGCAGACCGCCCGTGATGTCGCGGTTCTTACCGCCCTCACGCGGGATACGCGCGAGGATGTCACCGGCATGGACGTCCTGGCCGTTCTCGACCGAGAGCACCGAGTCGAGCGACAGCAGGTAGCGAGCCTCCTGGCCGTTGCCCAACATGATCGGATTGCCGTCGGCATCGTGGATGGCAATGCGCGGACGCAGATCGCCACCGCGCGGCTGGCCTTTCCAGTCGACGACGACACGGTTGGAGATGCCCGTCGAGTCGTCGATCACTTCGCGCATCGACACGCCTTCGACGAGGTCGACGTAAACCGACTTGCCGGCCTTTTCGGTGATGATCGGCAGGGTGTACGGATCCCACTCGGCGAGCTTCTGGCCCTTCGAGACAGGCGTGTCGTTGTCGACCAGCAGACGCGCGCCGTAGGGCACGCGATGCTTGGCGCGCTCGCGCTGGGCGCCGTCGATCAGCACCAGCTCGGTGTTGCGGCCCATCACGACCGGAACGCCCTGGCTGTTGATCACGACGTTGCGGTTGCGCACCTGGATGGTGCCGTCATGGCTCGCCTCGATGTTCGACTGCTCCGCACCACGCTGCGCGGCGCCGCCGATGTGGAAGGTACGCATCGTGAGCTGCGTACCCGGCTCGCCGATCGACTGGGCGGCAATGACGCCCACCGCCTCGCCGATGTTGACCTTCGTACCGCGAGCCAGGTCGCGGCCGTAGCACTTGCCGCAAACACCGATCTTGGTATCGCAGGTCAGCACCGAGCGGATGCGGATCTCTTCGATCCCGGCCTTCTCGATCTGCTCGACCTTGACCTCGTCGATCAGTTCGCCGGCCTTGCTGATCAGCGTGCCGTTCACCGGATCGACGATGTCGTCCAGCGCCGTGCGGCCGAGGACGCGCTCCGAGAGCGGCTCGATCACGTCGCCGCCGTCGACAACGGCGCGCATGGTGAGGCCACGCTCGGCGCCGCAATCTTCCTCGATGATGATGCAGTCCTGCGCCACGTCGACCAGACGGCGGGTCAGGTAACCCGAGTTCGCCGTCTTGAGCGCCGTGTCTGCCAGGCCCTTACGCGCGCCGTGAGTGGAGTTGAAGTACTCCAGCACCGAAAGGCCTTCCTTGAAGTTCGAGATGATCGGCGTCTCGATGATCTCGCCCGACGGCTTGGTCATCAGGCCGCGCATGCCGGCGAGCTGCTTCATCTGCGTCGCCGAACCACGCGCGCCGGAATGGGCCATCATCCACACCGCGTTGACCGGACGACCCGGCTTCGGTGTCGAAATGCCCTTCATCATCTCCTCGGCCACGCGATCCGAGCAGCGCGACCAGGCGTCGACGACCTTGTTGTACTTCTCACCCGAGGTGATCAGGCCGTCCTGGTACTGCTGCTCGTATTCCTTGACCTCTTTCTGGGTCTGGGCGACCAGCTTCTCCTTGGTGACCGGGATGACGAGGTCGTCCTTGCCGAACGAGATGCCGGCGCGGCAGGCGTGATAGAAGCCGAGACCCATCAGACGGTCGGCGAAGATCACCGTCTCCTTCTGACCGCAGTGGCGGTAGACGGAGTCGATGACGTTCTGCAGATCCTTCTTGGTCAGCAGGCGGTTGATCAACGAGAACGGCAGGTTCTCGTGCTTGGGCAGGATCTGCGCCAGCAGAATACGGCCCGG
>CALROF020000179.1:0-13787 GCA_943369775.1 Reyranella massiliensis 521 | reverse complement strand
CGCGACTGGGTCGCAACCTGCGAGACGACTTTCTACTGCATCGGCACGGTGGCCGGTCCGCATCCCTATCCGGCGATGGTCCGCGACTTCCAGTGCGTGATCGGCGACGAAGTGCGCAAGCAGATGATGGAAGCCGAAGGCCGGCTGCCCGACACGCTGGTGGCCTGCATCGGTGGCGGCTCGAACGCGATGGGCCTGTTCCATCCCTTCCTCGACGATTCGGGCGTGCGCATCATCGGCGTCGAAGCGGCGGGCCGCGGTATCGAGAGCGGTGAGCATGCCGCTTCGCTGACCGGTGGTCGTCCCGGCGTGCTACACGGCAATCGCACCTATCTTTTGCAGGACAAGGAAGGCCAGATCACCGAGGCGCATTCGATCTCGGCCGGCCTCGACTATCCGGGCATCGGACCCGAGCATTCGTGGCTCAAGGAGAAGGGCCGCGTCGAGTACGTCTCGGCGACCGACGACGAGGCGGTCGAGGCGTTCCAGCTCCTGTGCAAGATCGAGGGCATCATTCCCGCACTCGAATCGTCCCATGCGCTGGCGCACACGCTGAAGCTCGCGCCGTCCCTGCCCAAGGACAATCTGCTGGTGATGAATCTCTCGGGTCGCGGCGACAAGGATGTCCCGCAGATCGCCGCGCGTTTGGGGGTCGAGATCTGATGAGCCGCATCGAGAAGCGCTTCGCCCAGCTCAAGGCCGACAAGCGCGCCGGCCTTGTGACCTATATCACCGCCGGCGATCCCAATGCCGAAGTTGGCTACCAGATCTTGAAGGGCCTGCCGGCAGCAGGCGCCGACCTGATCGAGCTCGGCATGCCGTTCACCGATCCGATGGCCGATGGCCCGTCGATCCAGCTCGCCGGACAGCGTGCGCTCAAGGCCGGCATCACGGTCGACACCACCTTCGACATGGTGCGTCGTTTCCGCAAGGAGACCGGCGACAACGACACGCCGATCCTGCTGATGGGCTACTACAACCTGGTCTATCAGCGCGGCGCCGAACGCTTCTGCAAGGAAGCCGCTGCCGCTGGCATCGACGGCTTCATTCTGGTCGATTTGCCGCCGGAAGAAGCCGACGAACTGAAGCCGCACGCCGTGGCCAACGGTCTCGATACGGTGCTCCTGACGGCACCTACGACCGACGACAAGCGCCTTCCGGCGGTGCTGAAGTATTCTTCGGGCTTCGTCTATTTCGTCTCGGTGCTTGGCATCACCGGCACCACGTCGGCGTCCGAAGAGGCCGTGCGCACGCATGTCGAGCGCATCAAGCGCCACACCAAGCTGCCGGTGGGCGTGGGCTTCGGCATTAAGACGCCGGACCAGGCCGCCGCGATCGCGCGCCATGCCGATGCCGCCGTGGTGGGTTCCGCCATCGTCGATCGCGTGAAGGCGGGCCTCGACGACAACGGCAAGCCCAAGCCCGACTTGGTGCCGGGCGTCTTCGCCTACATCAAGGCGCTGGCCGACGGTGTGCGCGGCGTGCGGAAGGCTTGACGGCAGAGCACGAACGGCCCTGGCGACCGCTCGCACCGGAAGAGGTTGCTTCGGTCTTTGCGTCGGCGTCGTTCCCCTGGTGGATCGCCGGCGGCTACGCAATAGAGCATTTCGTCGGCCGGCCGCTAAGGCCTCACGGCGACATCGACATCCTCTTGCTGCGTACGGACCATGCCGCTGCTCGGGCGTTGCTGGCGAGGTGGGATTGCTGGATGGCCGATCCGTCCGGCACCCTGCGGCCGTGGAGAGATGGAGACGCGCTGCCGTCGCATGTGTCGGACGTGTGGTGCCGCGACCATGGCGGGCCGTGGCGATTTCAGGTGATGCTCGACGATAGCGAGGGCGCTCTCTGGCGTTCGCGACGCTGTGCAGCCGTCACCAGACCGGTCGTCGAACTCGGTGCATGCGATTCCAAGGGCATTCCCTTCCTCGCTCCCGAGATTCAGCTTTTCTACAAGGCCAAAGCACCTCGCCCCAAAGACGAAGTCGATTTCGCGGCGACGTGGCCTTTGTTGGGTGCACCGCAGAAAGCGTGGCTGCGGCAGGCGATCATCGCGGCCTATGGACGGGACAATGCCTGGCTGAGCTAGCGGACGACGCTCACTCGTCGTCGTCGAAGTTGAGATCGGCGACGTAGGGGTTAGTCTTGCGTTCCCAGCCGAAGGTCGAGGTCTGGCCGTGGCCGGGCACAAAGGTGATGTCGTCGCCCAAGGGCCAAAGGCGCTTGCGGATCGAGGTCAGGAGCTGCTCGTGGTTGCCGCGGGGGAAATCCGTGCGGCCGATCGAGCCACGGAACAGCACGTCGCCGACGAAGGCCACCTTCGAAGGCTTGTGCACGAATACGACATGGCCCGGGGTGTGCCCGGGGCAATGGACGACGTCCAACATCATCTTGCCGAGTTGCACGGTTTCACCGTTGGTCAGCCAGCGGTCGGGCACGAACGGCTTGTAGGCCGGGAAGTTGTACTTGCGGCCCGAGTCCGGCAGGCCTTCGATCAGGAACAGGTCGTCCTCGTGCGGCCCCTCGATCTTGACCCCGTAATGCTCGGCCATGGTGCCGGCGGCCGAGGCATGGTCGACATGGCCGTGGGTCAGCAGCACCTTGGTAATCTTGATGCCCTGCTCGGCGATGGCCTGTTGCAGCATGTCGAAGTCGCCGCCGGGATCGACAGCAGTGCCTTCCATGGTTTCATCGCACCAGACGATGGAGCAGTTCTGCTGAAATGGCGTGACGGGGGCGATCATGACCTTGAGCATCCATTTGATCTAATGCCTCCCGCCGGCGCGTGGAAGGGCGTATGCTGTCGCCCCCTCGAGCTTCGGTGACAATGAACACGCGTTTCTTGCTGTGCCTGCTGGGGCTGGTAAGCCTCCTGACGGTGCCCGCCCGGGCCCAGATCGCCACGGTGGCATCGCCCTCGGGGCCTGTGCCCGCCGGTCCCTACCTCGCCGTCGATGTCGCTACCGGCGAGGTCCTGGTGGAGCGCAATGCCGGGATCTCCTGGCAGCCCGCCTCGCTCACCAAAATGATGACGATCTACCTCGTCTTCGAAGAACTGAAGGCCGGTCGCCTGCAGCTCCGGTCGACTCTTGCCTTCACCGAGAACGCGCGCGCCAAGCCTGCCTCCAAGCTGGTGCTGGCCGCCGGCCAGTCGATCACGGTCGAGCAGGGGGTGCAGGCGCTGGTGGCGCGTTCCGCCAACGATGTCGCCACGGCCTTCGCCGAACGCCTCTCCGGATCCGAACCCGCTTTTGCGCAACGCATGACGGAAACCGCCATACGTCTCGGCATGACGGCGACGCAGTTCCGCAATGCCAATGGATTGCCGGACGATGCGCAGCAGACGACGGCGCGCGACATGGCGATCCTGGCGCTCGCCCTGCTCAAGGACTTTCCGCAGTACTACAGCTACTTCCGGACGCAGGAGTTCTATCTCGGCAAGACCAAGGTCGGCCCCGGCCTCAAGTTCCTCGATCTCTATGCCCCTTATGCCGATGGTCTGAAGACGGGCTTCGTTTGCGCTTCGGGCTTCAACATCGTGGGCAGCGCTGTGCGCGATGGTCGCCGGCTCGTCGCCGTGGCTTTCGGCTTCCGGCGGGGCGACCTGCGGGATGAGTTCCTGGTGCGCCTGTTCGACGAGGCTTTTGCGCTCAAGACCGGCGGCAGCCGCCCGAAGGTCTGGCAGTTGCGCAATGGCGGCAGCGGGCCGGCGATGGTCCTGCCGTACGGCGAATGCGGCACCATTCGCTATGACATGCCGGGTGATGCGGTCTGGCTCGGCACCTACGGAGACTGGCGCACGGCGAAGAACACTTTCGACGCGGGTCAGGCCCGGCTGGGCACGATGGGCACCGCCACGATGGGCAAGGAGTACATTCTGCCGGTCACGTCGAACAAGGTGACCCGGCAGGCCGCCATCATTGCCGATTTGGAGCCCGCTGCGGCGCAGAAGCTCTGCGCCGACTACCACGCGCGGAAATCTTTCTGCGAAGTGAAGAAACCTGGCGACTTCGTGGCGCCGTTCTCCGGCTTCTGGCGCTGAGCTTGGCCGCCATGGGCATTCGTGCGATACCGCCGCCATGAATTGGCTGACCAATTTCGTCCGTCCGAAGCTGCGCGCCCTGGTCGCCCGCAAGGAGACGCCGGACAATCTCTGGGTAAAGTGTCCCAAGTGCGAACAGATGCTGTTCACGCGCGATTGGGAAGCCAACCAGGAAGTCTGCAATCATTGCGGTCATCACATGCGGCTGCGGCCGCTGAAGCGCCTTCCGCACATCTTTGACGAAGGCAAATACGAGCTGCATCCGCTGCCGCGGGTGCCGGTCGATCCGCTGAAGTTCCGCGACACCAAGCGCTACGACGCCAAGCTCAAGGAAGCGCAATCCAATGCCGAGGGTTCGACCGATGCGCTGGTCGTGTCGAGCGGCCTGATGGGCAGCCGCCTCACGATCGTGGCGCTGCTCGACTTCGGTTTCATGGGCGGCTCCATGGGTACCGCCGTGGGCGAAGGGTTGGTCATGGCCGCCGAACTGGCAGTCGCCCGCAAGGCGCCGCTGATCGTCTTCTCCTCCTCGGGCGGCGCGCGCATGCAGGAAGGCATCCTCTCGCTGATGCAGCTCACGCGAACCACCATCGCCGTGCGCAAGGTCAAAGGCGCGGGGCTTCCCTACATCGTGGTGCTGACCGATCCGACGACCGGTGGCGTCTCGGCGTCGTTCGCCATGCTGGGCGACGTTCACGTCGCCGAGCCTGGCGCGCTGATCGGCTTTGCCGGCCCGCGCGTCATTCAGGACACGATCCGCCAGGAACTGCCGGAAGGCTTCCAGCGCTCCGAGTATCTGTACGAGCATGGCATGGTCGATGCCGTCGTCCATCGCCACAAGCTGCGCGAGACCCTGATTCGCATGGTCTCGCTGTTCATGGATCCTTTGATCGCCGAAGGCCGCGGCTTGGCCGTCGCCGGCCGCTGAGCCGCCGGTGAGCGACGCCATTCTCCAGCGCCTGATGAGCCACCATCCGAGGGTGATCACCCTCGGGCTGGAGCGCATCGAGCACCTTTTGAAGGCCCTTGGCTCGCCCGAAAAGAAGCTGCCGCCGCTCGTCCATGTCGCCGGCACCAACGGCAAGGGCTCTCTCGTAGCGTACCTGCGGGCGATGGCCGAAGCCGCGGGCTATCGAGTGCACGTCTATACCTCGCCGCATCTGGTCCGCTTCAACGAGAGGATCAGGATTGCCGGTCAGTTGATCGAGGACGACGATCTCGATGACTTGCTGACCGAATGCGAAGAGGCCAATGGCGAGACGCCGATTTCCTTCTTCGACATCACGACGGCGCTCGCGTTCCTGGCGTTCTCGCGGGTGCCGGCCGAACTCGGCATCATCGAGGTCGGCATGGGTGGCCGCTTCGACAGCACCAACGTGATCGAACCCGCTTTGTCGGCCATCACACCGGTCGGCTACGACCACACGGGCTTTCTGGGCGACAAGCTCGAAGGCATCGCCTGGGAGAAGGCGGGTATCATCAAGCGCGCGGCACCCGCTGTGATCGGCCGTCAGCGCGAGGTGAGCGCACAGGTCATTGAAACCGAGGCGGCTAAGCTCGCGGCGCCCTTGTTCCGAATGGGGCGCGAGTGGCAGGTGACGCCGCAGGAGTCGGGCTTCCGTTACGAAAGCGATCTTCTCACGCTCGATCTGCCCGCACCTGCGCTGGTGGGAGTACACCAGATCGATAACGCTGCGACCGCCGTCGCCTGCGTCGAGCGTCTGCGCGCGGCGCGCTTCGACATTGGCGACACCGCGATCCGCAAGGGCCTCGCGTCCGTAGAGTGGCCGGCGCGCCTGCAGCGTCTCACAAAGGGGCCGCTGGCAGGCTCCCTGCCGCCCGGCGGCGAACTCTGGCTCGATGGCGGCCACAACGAGGATTGTGGCATCGCGCTTGGCCGCATGGCGGCGGAGTGGGCAAAGGAGCCGGCAGCGCTGCCGCTCTACCTTATCTTCGCCATGCAGACGACCAAGGACGCCTCGGGCTTCCTGCGGCCGCTCGCGCGCTACGCCACCGCGGCGCGCGCCGTGCCGTTTCCCGAAGGCCACGCGGCCTACACGCCCGACGAGGCCTGCGCTAAGGCCGCAGAAGTCGGTCTCGATTGCGCGCCCGCAAACGATATCGGCGCGGCACTGGAAGACCTTCTGGCCACCCAGCCCGCGCCGATGCGCATTCTCATCTGTGGTTCGCTCTACCTCGCGGGCCAGGTGCTGGTCCGCAACGGATAGGCGAGCCCGTCGGTCAGACGACGGTGTTGATCCAGCTCACCAGCTTCTGCTTCGGCTCGGCGCCGATCTTGGTCGCGGCGACCTGGCCATTCTTGAACAGCAGCAGAGTCGGATCGAACGGACGCCGTAGCGCGTCGGCGCCATCGGGTTCTCGTCGATGTTGACCTTCACGACCTTGAGCTTGCCGTCCATCTCCTTGGCGATGTCCTCCAGCGAGGGGCCGATCATGCGGCAGGGGCCGCACCATTCCGCCCAGAAGTCGACGAGGACGGGCGTGTCGGATTTCAGCACTTCCTCTTCGAAGGAAGCATCGGTTGCTTTGACACTCATATGGATTTCTCCCGAAAACACTGCCGGCCGGTCGATGGACCGGCGCCGCCCTTGGGTCCCAAGCTAGGAACCGGGGGGCTGCGAGTCAAGATGCCGAGGCGTAAGGCATTGAATTGTCTAGGGTTTCTGCAGAAATTTCCATGAGCCGGGGCGTCGCCGTCCAGAGCAGGAATGCACGCACCGTGCGGCCGGGATAGATCTGCTGCAGCAGGGCGCGATAGAGCGCGAGCTGGCGTCGATAGGCTAGCGTCACGCCGTCGGCCGACTGTGGTGGTGGGCGGTTGGTCTTGAAATCGACGATCAGCACCTCGCGTGCAGAAACGGCGAGGCGGTCGACCTGGCCGCTGACGGTAAAGGTGCCGCGCGGTGTCTTCACGGTGCCGATCAGTGGCACCTCGGCACGCGAACCTTCGGCAAACAGGGCTGCATGCTCCGCTGCCTCGGTGACTGCCAACACTTCCGCGGCCCAGCGTTCGACATCTTCCGCCGCGAGGCCATGCGCTGGTTGTGTCAGGAAGTGACGGGCGGCAGCGGCGCGTTCCGTGGCTGGCAGTGCGGGCAGGTGGCGGAGCAGCTCGTGCAGCAACAGGCCGCGCTGCCAGCGCCGCGGATCGTCCGCCGCCAGCGGGCTGAAGGCGCGCGGTTCGGACACCGCCTCGTCGGGCAGCGGCTGCGACGGGGCCAGCGGCGTTGGCGGATCGGGTTCGGCGGGCGCGGCAGTGTGCGCCCAGCTCTCGAGCTTGGCCGCGGCCTCGAGCTGAAGTTCGCGCTGCTCCGGTTCCTTGATGTGGCCCTGGTTCGAGAGTTCGAAGCCGTCCCCGACCCAGCCGACCTCCGGCAGAAGCGTCGTGAAGTCGAAGCTGCGCGGCGTGGCGTGCAGGCGCTCGCGATCGGAGGAGGCAGTGCTGGCCTGCAGGCCAGCGGCGATGCGGTCATACCAGCAGCCGGGATCCTGTCGGCGCGTACCGATCCAGCCACCGACATAGAGACGATCCTCGGCCCGGGTCATGGCGACATAGAGCAGGCGGTTCTGTTCCTGCAGCGAGCGCTTCCGCACTTCGGCGCGCCATTCTCGTGCCGCCTCGTTGGCATCGTCGGTGCGCGGCAGCCAAAGCCGGGTGTTGCCGTCTTCCGCGGCCAGTAGCCTCTCCGAATCGCGCGGGACGCGCGTCGTGTCGGGCAAGTACACGATCGGCGCCTGCAGACCTTTCGAGGCGTGCACGGTGAGGATGCGCACCTCCCGGCGGCGATTGGCGTCGAGGTCGCGCTTGATCTCGCCACCGCCGGCCTCGAACCAGCGCAGGAAGCCTTGCAGCGAGCTCGCCTCGACGCGCTGGTACTGAAGCGCGCGCGCCAGCAATTCGTCGATCGGGTCGGAGGCTTCGTGGCCCAGTCGCTCGAGCAGGCGCCGCCGCCCGCCCTCGGGGCCAAGCGCCTGGGCAAAGAAATCAAAGGGCGTCGTGAGGTCGGCGCGTGCCAGCCATTTCGACAGAAGTTCATACGCTGGCGCAAATGCAGGCTCTGTCGCGTGCGTGCGCAACGATCGCCAGAGATGGCCCGGGCGGTTGTAGGCCAACGTGAAGAGCTGTTCTTCGTCGAGGCCGATCAGGGGCGACTTCAGCAGGCAGGCGAGATTGAGATCGTCCTGCGGCAGCAGGACGAAGCGCGCCATCGCCAACAGGTCCTGGATAGCGAGTTCCTCGCCAAGGTTCAGCCGGTCGACGCCGGCGACGCCGATATCGGCGTGCTTCAGGGCCCGCACCAACGCGTTGACGAAGGCATTGCGGCGACGGACCAGCACCATGAAGTGCCCGGCATGCAGCAACTCGCCGCCGCGCGCACGCCGCTCCCTGCCGATCAGGCCGCCGGCATGAGCGGCGATCAGGCGGGCGAGCCTGTCATGCGGCGGCAACGAGGACCCGCGCGTTGCCGTGAAGTCGGTCGTATCCGTCTCGACCTTCTCGGCGGCGACCAGCGGCCAGAGTTCGACCCTGCCAGGTTCAGTCTTACGGCTGGTGAAATGCTGCACGTCGAGGTCGGGTTGGGCGACGCCTTCGGCCGCCTCGTCGAGGCTGAACACCCAATCGACGGCTTCGAGCACGGCCGGAGTCGAACGAAAGGAAACGGTGAGCTGGATCGGCACGAAAGGCTTCTGCGCGACGTCGCTCTTCTCGGCGAACTGGTGCCGCATCTCGGCGAGCTTGCGCGGGTCGGCCCGCTGGAAGCCGAAGATCGACTGCTTGGTATCGCCGACGGCGAAGATCGTGCGCTGCCGGTCGACGGCGCCTTCGCCAACGAAGAATTCCTCGGTGAGCTGGCGGATCACTTCCCATTGATCGGGATTGGTGTCCTGGGCCTCGTCGACCAGCACGTGGTCGATGCCGCCGTCGAGTTTGTAGAGCACCCAGGCGGCACTTTCGGCGCTTTCGAGCAGCCGGCGGGTGGCGACGATCAGATCGTCGTAGTCAAGGACAGCGCGTCGTCGCTTGGCGGCGGCGTAGCGTTGGGTGATGTCGAGGCCGAGCCGCAGCAGTGCCACCGTGAGCTCGACCAAAGACGAGCCGCGGCCATGGTTCATCGCCAGGCCCAGCCGCTCGGCTTCATCACGCAACACGGCATCGATATCCGACATCAGCTTGATCACAGCCTTGGTGGCCAGCGTCTTGCGCACGTCGCCCTTGTCCGTGAAGTAGGCCGGCGCGTAGTCGTCGAGCGCCGCGTCGCGGTCCGGCGCGTCGAGCCAGGCGGCGATCTTCTGAGCGCGCTCCGCATCCTGCTTGCCGCCGCTGGCCAGCGCGGCCACTGCCGCGCGCAGGGACCTCTCATCCGGCGTCGTTTCAAACGGCTGATCGCAACCCAGTTGCTTCGCCAGACGCCGGCGTAGTCGGGCCAAGCCGTCTTCACCGGCGATACGTGCCAGCAGCCAGGCCCGCTCGGTCAGCAGCTTGCCCATCAGCTCGGCATATTCGGCAATCGAGATCCGACCGGCGACCGCAGCCAGCGCCGCGCTCAATTCCTGTGGTGCGTCCGATTGCGCCAGGGCTTCGATCTGTTCGTCCTGTGCCTGGTGCAGCAGGCCCGCCGCTTCGGCCTCGTCCATCACGTCGAAGCCCGGCGCGACACCTGCTTCCAGCGGAAAGCGCTTCAGCAGCGCCTGACAGAAAGCGTGAATGGTCAGAATGTTGATGCCGCCCGGCGCATCGAGCACGCGCGCGAACAGTCGACGCGCCAGTACCTTCTGCTCGGCCTGTGGCGCTGCGTCGATCAGGATGGAGACTTCTTCGCCCAACTTGGCATCGTCGGCCATCGCCCAGCGACCGAGCTGGCTGGCAAGGCGATTGCGCATCTCAGCCGCCGCCGCCTTGGTGAAGGTGAGGCAGAGGATGCGTTCGGGACGGACACCCGCCAGCAGCAGCCGTGTCACGCGATCTGTGAGCACCTTGGTCTTGCCGGTGCCGGCATTGGCCTCGACCCAGGCGGAATGGCCGGGCGTCGTCGCCTTGCGTTGCTCGCCGCTTGCGAAGGCGACCGGATCGAAGGCGTCGCTCATTCCTCGCCTCCGCCCGACGACGACCATTCGGCGGCACGCTCGAGATGGGCGTAGTCGTTGAAGTGCGGGATGAACTCGGGCCAGGGCAGAGCTTCGTAAGGCGTCGCGGGATTGCCGAAGTGGGCCACCATCTTGGCGACCAGTGCCATCATCTTCGGCACCAGCTCGTCGCTTCCCTTGATCTCCTTCACGGCGCCGCCGTCACCGAGGCCGTTCGCCTGCCAGTAGGAGAGATGCACGGTGCGGGCCTTGCCTTTGATCTTTTCGAAGCCACCGTGCTCGGCCATTGCCGCTTCGAGCAGGAGCTGCGGCGCGAACAACCCCTCCAGTTCCTTGGGTGAGGGCACGCGGCCGGTCTTGTAGTCGATGATCTCCCAGCCACCGGGTTCGATCTCGTCGATGCGGTCCGCACGAGCCTCGATGGTGAGGCCACCGATCTCTATCGAGCCCGTGGTCTCGCCACCCAGGAACCTGGTGCCGGCGCCGCGGCGCGCGTTCTCCGTGGCGATGAACCAGCGGGCCAGCCGCTGGAAGCGCGGCCACCAGAAGGCCCGCTCCGCCGGTGCGGCGAGAACCGTCTCGAGATGCCGTTCGCCCATGCGCTCGAAGATTCGCAACGCGTCGGACGGCAGCACGCCCGAGGGATGAGTCTTGAGGAATTCGTCGAGAGCGGCATGCAGGCTGGACCCACGCTCGGCGGCGCCCAGCTCTTGCTCCAGTGGGTCGAGCGCTTCGAGCTTGAGGATGCGCCGCGCGTAGAGTCCATAGGGGTCGCGTCGCCATTGCTCCACACTCGAGACCGAGAGCCGCGTCGGCCTTGCCGCGACGGGTGGCGTCGGTTGCGGGCGAGACCATGGTTTGTACTGATCGGGCGTGTCGAGTTTCTCGGCCCAGGCGAGGTAACTCCGCTGGCCGCGCTGGATGTATTCCGGCACTGGTCCATCGCCATGAGGATCGTAGCCAAACAAGGCGTCGAGCCGCGCCAGCCAGCGTGACGGCACGGTCGGCGCGCCACCCTCGCGTTCGGCGCGCGTCAGCAATACGCGCTCTGCGGCCAGGGCCGAGGCAAAATCGTGCGCCGACAAACCGATACGACGCTCGGGCTGCGGCAGGCCGAGTGCGTTGCGCATGGGCCGGTTGATCCAGGGGCCGGTTTCGACTGAGGGCGGCCATGTTCCTTCGTTGAGCCCGCCCAGGATGAGGAGATCGGCGCGCTGCAAACGCGCTTCCAGCGGTCCCCAGATTGCGAGCCGCGGATGCCGGCCGAAGCGCGGCCTGATCGTTTCCGTCGCGAGCATGGTAGCGAGCAAGGCCGGCCATTCGCCACCAGAGATCGCCGGCTGGCCCGCCCATGCGACGCGCAGGCGGGCGAGTGTATCGGCCAGCGCCTCGCCGGCCTCGCCGGACCACAGTGTTTCCGCCGGAGCGAGCTGCTCGGCTGCAGCAAGCGTTGCCTCGAGCAGCGCATGTGGCGCGGCATCGCTGGTCATGGCCGCAACGAGGTCGGCTGTGGCGCCGTCGAGACGGCCGATCAGGTCGACGACCTGCTGCCGGTCCGCGTCGTCGCCGAAATTCTTCGTACCGATCAGCTCCCGCAGCGCCTTCAAGCCTGGCGCAGGCTTCAGCCCGCGCAGACCCTTGCGGTCGAGGCGGCGGGCAGCATCGAGCAAGGCAGCGCGCGGCAGACCGAGCGAACAGAGCGGATGCTTCAGCAGCGCCAGCAGATCGACCGGGGCAAAACCTGAATCGACCGCAGTCACCAGAGCGCGCAGCAGGGTCGCGGGCGGTGTGTTGGCCAACGATTGGCCAGCAGAGTCGTCGACCTCGATGTACCAGCGCCGCAGTTCGGCTGCGACGCGGCGAGCAAGGTCGCGGTCGGGGGTCACGAGGGCTGCCGTGCGTGCCTTGGTTTCGAGTGTCTGGCGCATGGCCAGGGCGATCACGACCGCTTCGTGATGGGGCGTCGCGCAATCGGCACGCGTCACATGGTCGAGCGCGGCGGCGCTGGGCCGGGTCCAGACCTCGCTGGTCTCCGCCGGCCGCATCAGTTCGGTGATCAGTTGCCGGCGTGCGGCGTCGCCTGGCCCGCCCGGCCAGTCGGGTACCGCGTGGCGTTCGAGTGTCAGCGCAGACAGCAGCTCGCGCAGACCGAATTGAGGATGGCTGGGTTCGAGTTTGGCCCAGCTCTCGTCGTCCATCTCGCGGTCGAGACCGGGCAGCACGACGACGCCCCGCGGCAGGCTGGCGATGACCGACAGGAGTTCGCGGGTTGCCGGCTGCGAGCCGGTCGAACCTGCGGCGATCACTTGCGTTGTCGGTGGCTTCTCGCGCCAGCGCTCGGCTTGAAGTCGGATCGAGAGTGTACGGCGGTCGAGGGCATCGATCTGGCCACGGTCGGCCAGGATGGCAGGCCAATGCTCACCGACGATGGCCAGGAAGCGCAAAGTGCGCTGCCAGTGGCTGGCGAAATTGCCTTCGACCAGAGTCTCCAGTTTTTCAAACGGCACGCCGTCGATGGCCAGCTCGTCGAGCAGGCTGGCAAGCTCGCGGGCGAGTTTGAGCGCCTGCGCGGCCGACGGGGCAATGGGCTGATCCTGCTCGTCCTTGAAGCGGGCGACAAGCTGGGCAAGCAGCGCTTCGCGTTCCGCCGGCTCGATGGCGGGTGGCAGGGCGAGCGCTGTGCCATCGCCGGAGGCGATCTCCCAGTCACTGTCGTCGACATCGCCCAGCGGCGCCATGCGCGGCAGGAGCGTGGGCTTGCCACCGGCGGCACGCAGGAAGGCCTCTCGGAGGGCCCGCACCGAACGCCGGGTCGGCACCAGGATCAGCATGTCGGCCAAGGCCAGCGGATCGTCGCCTTGTTCGGCCAGAATGCCGCGCGCCAGCTCGTCGGCAAACCGTCGGTCGATGCCGATCGAGAAGACGCCTTTCATCCCAGCACGCGTTCCGCTTCGGCCAGCGCCTGCGGCGTGCCGATATGGAACCACTGGCCATCATGCACCAGCGCGTGAAGCCGGCCGGACTGCTCGGCGCGCGTCCACAGCTTCACGAGCGAGAAGGGCCCCTCCGGCGAGCCGTGGAATAGCCGCGAATCGCAAATCGAGATGCTGGCGAAAAGGTACGGCGCGGTCTCGGCCGTGCCGCGATGCCGTGCACGACCATCGGGTTCGAGATAGTAGTCGCCGCGGCCGCTCTCCTCGTGGCCGATGGCGGTCGCCAGCGGGTGCAGCAGCAGCAGGGCGTCCATGCGACGCGGATCCCAGGCAGCTTCGAGGCGGCCCAGCATCGAGTTTTCTCCGTCGCGCCACAGCCCGTCGCCGTTCAGCACGAAGAACGGTTCGCTGCCCAGCAGGGACAGCGCATTGCGCACGCTGCCGCCAGTGTCCAGCAGCCGATCCTCGCGGATGATGCGGGCGCGGCCGCGCAGGCGGTCGGAGATCTGACCGCCGAGATGATGGACGTTGATCACGATGTTCTGAACGCCATGGTGCTGCAAACGATCCATGGATCGTTCGAGCATCGAGCGGCCCGCCACTGGGATCAGCGGCTTCGGTGTGGAGTCGGTCAACGGCCGCATGCGCTCACCGCGACCGGCCGCCAGGATCATTGCCGTCCGGATCATGGTGCACCGAAGTGGCGA
>CALROF020000178.1:0-14108 GCA_943369775.1 Reyranella massiliensis 521 | reverse complement strand
GTTTCTCAGGAAGCTTCAATGACCGTTGCCAGGAGCGTGACCACTCGTCGCGCGCTTCATGATCGGACGCCGGGCCGCCTGGCGGTTCGTTTCACCCTTCTCACCGTCCTCGTTGTGGCCCTGTTTGTGGCCGAGCTCTGCATAGGTGCCGTCGCCATTCCCCTCCAAGACGTGTTGGCAACCCTCGTCTCTGGCGACAGCTCGAAAGCGGCATGGCGCAACATAGTGTGGGAGTTTCGGTTGCCGAGGGCCGTCAATGCAGCGTTTTCGGGGGCGGCGCTCGGGGCGGCTGGTGTCATGTTGCAAACGCTGTTTCGCAACCCCTTGGCGGATCCCTATGTCCTGGGAATCGTGCATGGCGCCCGGCTGAGTGCTGCGTTGCTGGTCGTGCTAACGGGCGTTGCCGGTAATGCCTATCTGGTGCGCTTCGGGCTGATCGGAGATCTCGGACTTGCGATCGCCTCCATTGTGGGATGTGCCGTCGTGCTGACTATTCTGTCGGCTGTGTCCACCCGAGTTTCCGTCGTTACGTTGCTCTTGGTGGGATTGATGCTGGGCTACCTTTGCGTGGGCCTGATCAACGTATCTCTGCATTTCATCGACGAGAATCACGCCAAGGCATTCAAGGCCTGGGACGATGCGAGCTTTGCCGGAGCGACTTGGCGCCAGCTGATGGTGCTTTGCCCGGGCGTCGCTATTGGACTGGCGTTTGTGATGCTGCTGGCAAAGCCGCTGAACGCGTTCGTTCTCGGCGAGCGGTACGCCGCATCGCTGGGAGTGTCGGTAAGAGGGGCCAAGCTTTCTGTGCTGGCCGCGACAGGCTGGTTTTGCGGCATCGTCACCGCGTTCTGCGGGCCGGTTGCCTTTGTTGGCTTGGTCGCCGCCCAGATCTCTCGGGGACTATTCGGCGTCAGTGATCACCGGGTTCTGCTGCCGGCTTCGATGCTGATTGGTGCACTTGTGGCATTGAGCGCGGACTTGGTAACGCACTTGCCGTTTGAGCATCACATCTTCCATCTCAACGCCGTCATCGGCCTCGTGGGAGCACCAATTGCTCTCTTCGTTTTGCTGCGAAGCAGGGCGCTTCGGTCCTGGGAATGAAAGGAGAGACCGCTCCTGTCGCGGATTCCAACTGTACCGCGGTTGGCCCTTACGGCGCCGACTGCCACACCAACACGCCAAGTCATTCGAGCACCTGCGGCACACTCTGAGAACCTCCGGGGCTAAATCCTCTCGCAATTGTAGGTTCGTCACTATGCGATTGAGAATAAGTCGCAATATGGCTATTGTAGCTTCGAAGATCCGCGTGGCCGGCGCGGACGTAGTGGGTGACGCAAGGATCGATGCTGCTCGAGACTTACCGAGAGTATGAGTGGGAGCTGTTGCGATTCCTCGCGCGCCGCCTGGGCTCGATGCACCTCGCCGCTGATATCGCCCACGACCTTTACCTGAAACTGCTCACGGCCGCCGACTATCCCGACATTCGGGACCGCAAGGCCTACCTGTTCAGCATGGCGGCCAACCTCGCCACGGACCACCTGCGGGTCGAGGGGCGCCGCGACGAGATCCTCGCAGAGTCGAGCGAGACGGTGTGGCGCCAGTCCGATGAGTTGACTCCCGAGCGCCACGCACTGGCGCGCGCAGAGCTGCGCTATCTCGGAAAGGTGATCGCGACGTTGCCTGAACGGGCACGGCAGGTGTTCCACCTCAACCGCTTTGAAGGCAGGTCGCAGGCCGAGATCGCGGATGCCCTTGGGTTGGGCATCACGACCATCTACAAGGACCTCAAGCTGGTGCTCGACACGCTGCTGCGGGCGCAACGCGCCTTCCGCGATGGATCGACCGACGCGGACAGGTATGGGAAGTAGCCAGTCCACTCGTCTATAGGATGAGGGACTCAGCAAACCAGCGTGCCAGTGACCGAGCAAGGCGACCCTAATTTGACCTCCGACGTTATCGTCGATGCTGCCCAGGACTGGTTCCTGCGCGTCAGCGGGGGAGGCCTGTCGCCCGCAGACCAACGTCTTTTCGATCGGTGGCACGCTGCCGATCCGCGTCATCGCGCTGCCTATGAGGAGGTACGCAGACTGTGGTCGCAGCTCGATCCCCTCGAAGCTGCCTTCGCGCCCCGTAGCCAGCGCAACATTGCTCGTGCGTGCGCGCCGCCGCCCTCCCGCCGCTCGTGTTTCGCCGGCTGGCGACTTGCGGTCGCGAGTGCTGGCGCTGCCATGGCCGGCCTGATGCTTTTCCTGCTGGCGCCCGAAGCCGCGCGCCTGCCCACGCGCCTGATGGCCGACCATAGTACCGCCGTGGGCGAGCAGCGCATTGTCGAGTTGCCCGACGGGTCCGCTGCGTATCTCAACACCGATACCGCGATCGATGTCATGTACTCCGCGGGGAAACGGAGTGTGGTCTTGCTACGGGGTGAAGCGCTGTTCGAGGTTCAGAAGGACGCCCGTCGGCCGTTCGATGTACTCGCATCCGACGGCAAGGCGACAGCGGTCGGCACGGTATTTGTCGTGCGGAAGGAGCCCGGTGGCGCGGTCGTCAGCGTGACCGAGGGGCTGGTGCGCGTTACGTCACCGGATGAATCGTCGAGCGCCCCGGAAACCAGCATGCTGGTGAGCGCAGGCGAATCCGTGAGCTATCGGCAGGGGGCTGCTCCACGTCTCTTGGAACCTGTTAATGTGGAAGCGGCGACGGCTTGGCAACGAGGGGCAATTTTCATCCGCGACCGGTCCCTGGCCGACGCTTTTGCCGAAATCGGTCGCTATCATCGCGGGCGCATTGTGCTGATAGGCGACGCTGCGCGGCAGGGGCAGGTTACGGCCCGCTTGTCGCTCGGCGATCTCGACGGCGGCATCGACGCGCTGGTCGCCACACAGGGCCTGTCCGTCACGCGCGTCACTCCTTGGTTGATGCTGGTTCGCTGAACGGTTGGCGGCTTCAACAAGTCTGACAAAGTAGCACCGGTTTCGCGCGTCTCACTCGGTCTATGGATGGGGAGAGACGTGTGAGAGCTCTATCACGCGAAGTCCCTGGCTTGAGTGGGGATGAATGTAATGCGTACGAAGTGGCGGCCAGGACGTGCAGCGGGATTGGGAGTGGCTGTCGTCGCGGGCTTTGCGATGGGGAGCGCGCAAGCGCAAGACTCGCGGCAGTCTGTGACGGAGACGGCACCGACAACCCAGATGGCCCAGGCCGAGCGTCCGCGTCCCTTTTCGATTGCTGCACAGCCGCTGCCCACGGCACTCGATCGCTTTGCCGATCAATCCGGTGTCTCCTTCGCCTATCGCACGGGCGATCTGTCGAAGCTCAATTCGCCGGGTGTCACCGGCACGATGACGCCGCGTGAAGCGCTCGGCCACTTGCTGGCCGGCACAGGCGTCAGCTTCGCCTATACGGGCACAAACACCGTCACCCTAACCAAAATAGACACGGGCGCAGGTGCGTTGCAGCTCGATCCGGTGCAGGTGCAGGGGAGCGTGCCGCCGCAGGCGATGATCGACAATATCCCGCCAGCATATGCGGGCGGACAGGTGGCGACGGGCGGTCAGCTCGGCCTGCTGGGCAATCGCGATGTGATGGACACGCCGTTCAACCAGACAAGCTACACCGCCAAGAAGGCGCAGGACCAGCAGGCCCAGACCATACGCGACGTGCTGATCGACGATCCGTCGGTGCGCATCGTCCGGCCGACCGGCAACAACGGCGCGCAGAACATGATGATCCGCGGCTTCACCGTCGAAAGCATGGACATCGCCTATGGCGGCCTCTACGGCCTGTTGCCGACCTATTCGGTCGGTGTCGAACTCGCCGAACGCATCGAGGTGCTGAAGGGACCGAGCGCGATGCTGAACGGCATGGCGCCCAGTGGCGCCATCGGCGGCACCATCAACGTGGTGCCCAAGCGCGCCCGTGACGAGCCGATGACCCAGGCGACGGTCGCCTACAGCTCGAACGCGCAGTTCGGCGGCGCCGTCGATGTCGGCCGCCGCTTCGGCCCGGAAAAGGAGGTGGGCGTGCGCGTCAACGGCTCCTACCGCGCGGGCCAGACCGCGGTGCTGTGGAACGCCGAGGAGACGGGGCTGGGTTCGATCGGCGTCGACTATCGCGGCAACGGCTTCCGGCTCTCGGTCGACGGCGGCTACCAGTCCCAGTACATCAGCGGCGGCATCGGCTACGTCAGCGTGGCGCCGGGGGCGCAGGTGCCGGGCGTGCCGGACCTCAACAACAACTTCATTCTGCCCTGGACCTTCACGACCACCCAGGACCTGTTCGGCGCGCTGCGGGCCGAAGTCGATGTCTGGCCGAACGTGACGCTCTACGGGGCCATCGGCGCACACGACAATCGCTGGGCGTCGCTGTGGTCCGGCGATCCCATCGTCACCAGCCTCAACGGCAATGCCACGCAGACGCCGTTGTATAACACCTCCTATGAATCGAAGTGGACGAGCGAGATCGGTCTGCGCGGCGAGGCCCGCACCGGCCCGGTCGATCACTCCTTCGCCGTGAGCGCGATGCGCTACCAGCAGGTGACCGGTTTCGGTCGCGGCATCGGCACCGCCTACGCCTCGAACATCTACACGCCGAACGTCATCGCGCGCCCCAACATCACGACCATGTCGCCGCAGAAGTCCAGCACGCTCCAGCTCACCAGCTTTGCTATCGCGGACACGCTCTCGTTTGCGGAAAAGCGCGTCCAACTCACACTCGGCGCGCGATACCAGCAGATCACGGGCGAGAACTTCGACCTCGTCTCGGGCAACCGGACGTCGAGCTACACCCAGGACGCGCTCAGCCCGTCCGTCGCGCTGGTCGTGCGGCCGTGGAAGCAGGTCTCGTTCTACGGCAACTTCATCCAGGGCCTGCAGCCCGGCACGGTCGTGGGACCGACCTTCACCAACGCCGGCCAGATCTTCCCGCCCTATCAGTCGACGCAGTTCGAGTTCGGCACCAAGATCGACTGGGGCAAGTTCACCACCACACTCAGTGCCTTTCAGATCAGTCAGCCCAGCGCCGTCGCCAACGTCGCCACAAACACGCTGACGCAGAACGGCCTGCAGCGTAACCGCGGCATCGAGATCAACATGTTCGGCACGCCGACTGAGGGCGTGCGGTTGTTAGGCGGCGTGATGTTCCAGGAATCGATCCTGGTCAGCACGGCGGGTGGCGTAAACGACGGCTGGCAAGCCGCTGGCGCGCCCAACGTGCAGATCAATCTGGCTGGCGAATGGGACACGCCCTTCGCACCGGGCCTGACGCTCGACGGCCGGATCATCTACACCGGCACGCAGTATGTCGGACTCACGACGCCCCGGCTCAGCATTCCCGACTGGGTGCGCTTCGACATCGGCGCACGCTACGTCCTGGACCAGGTGAAGAGCCCCACGGGTAAGCCGGTGGCCATCCGCTTCAGCGTCGAGAACCTCCTCGATACCAACTACTGGTCGATGGTGTCGTTCAACACGCGCCTCAATGTCGGAACGCCACGTACCTTCCGGCTGGCGCTGACGGCGGATTTCTAACGCAGCGGGTGAAAAGAAATCGGACGCTTTCCCTATGTTTCGGGAAAGAAGATCGGTCATCTCGTGCATGAGAACGTGGCGGGGCTTGAGGAGGTAGCTTGGCAATGGGGAGTGCCATTCCGGACGTGAAGGCCGTCCCGATCGTTTTCCATCTGCTTCTGGCAGTTGGTAGTGGCTATGCGGCGTCTGCCGGCGTCTCGGTCCTTGCGCTCATCCTGGTCGTGACCGGGATCGGATCTTGGGGAGGAGCCTGGGGTTTCATGCGGCTGCTGGCTGGCTGAAATGGAGATTGGCTTCCGCGCTTCGATGAACTGGCTGCATACTTGGGCAGGAGTCATCCTCGGCGGGTTGTTGTTCGCCATCTTCTGGATGGGAACGCTTTCAGTGTTCGATCGGGAGATCGATCGCTGGATGGCACCGATGACCCGGCTTCCGCTGACGGACAAGGCATTCTCCCTCGAGCCATTGCGATCGTCGTACGAGGCTGCGGCGGCGGCAAAGGCCCCATCTTGGCTTGTGACCCTGCCAACCGAGCGCGAACCGGTGTTTCAAGCAATCTGGCGAGAGGCTTCGGGTTTCGTCGTGCGCCTGATCGATCCCGCGACAGGCGTCGTGTTGCCTGACCCTGGGACGTGGGCGGGCACGCGCTTCCTCTATCCCTTCCACTACATGCTGCATATCAGGCTCGGCTACTGGATCGTGGGCCTGGCGGCGATGGCGATGTTGCTGCTCTGTGTTTCGGGGGTGGTGATCCATCGCAAGATCTTTGTCGACTTCTTCACATTCCGGGCCGAAAGACAGCCGCGCCGGCTGCTGCTCGATCTGCATAATGTGACGGGGGTATTGGGCCTACCATTCCATTTCGTGATCTCCCTGTCGGGCCTGATCATTTTCTATTCGGTCTATTTCCCAGGCGTGATCCAGCTCGCCTACAGCGGTGAGCCGCGGGCGTTCGCCAAGGAAGCGTACGGCCATTACGAGCGGCCGAAGACCGGCACGCCCGGCGAACTGGCCTCACTCGATGCGATGGCGGCCGAGGCGCACCGCCTGCGGAATGGCGAGAGGCCGCGGTACATATTCGTCAGACATCCTGGTGATGCGGCCGCCACCTTGCAGATCGCCGGACTTGGCGAGGATCGCGTCTCCGGCAGTAACGACGTGGCGTATTTCGATACCGCCACCGGCGCGCTGCTACACCAGCGCAACGAACCGCAGCCGGTTTTGACCGCACAGCGCTTCATAGCCGGCTTGCATCTGATCCAGTTTCGTCACTGGACCTTGCGCTGGGTCTATTTCGGGCTGGGCCTCACGGGCTGCGCGCTGATCGCAACCGGCTATCTCTTCTGGTTAGAGGCGCGAAGGAAGCGACATGTGCAACTCGGACGGCCTGGTGTGCCCATCGTCGAAGGTCTGACAGTCGGCTCAGTGAGCGGCATCGTGATCGCCACCTTCGCCTTCTTCGTCGTCAATCGCCTGCTGCCCCTTGGCGCGACATTCCTGGGCCAGGAGCGTGCCGCGCTGGAGATCTGGACGTTTTATCTCGTGTGGCTTGCCGCATTCATTCATGCCTGGCTACGACCGACACGCGCCTGGATCGAGCAGTGCTGGACGATTGCTGTCCTGGGGGCTGCGGCCGCGTTGCTGAATTGGTTCACCACCGGTGATCACTTGGTCAGAAGCTTGGCCCATCGTCACCTCTGGGCAGTCGGAGGCATGGATTTTATGCTGCTGACCGGCGCGGTGGTCGCAGCGTGGACTGCTTGGAAGCTTCATCATCGCGCTGCCTCGCCGCCAAACGCAGAGACGCGTCGCGCATCACCAAGTGCCCAAACGATTGAAGGTTAGGGTTGATCCGAACCCGGCCAACGATGCTGGGCGCCTCCCCCGAGGCTCTGTTCCGGTCAGGATTGCAGAACTGGCCCATCCGCTCCGATCATCTTCTCCAGCAGCCCAGGCACCAAGTTGAAAGACACCTGAGAAATCGTGGTGGGAACTTCGTTGCAGTAGCGGTTGTTGCGACGATGGTTTGCTAGTTCTCAGTTCTTAATCCGGCATTTCTTATGCAGTCCTCATCGGTCCGGCTAGGAGTTCTGAAGTATTGCCTGCGTTCACACTCGCGAGCCGCCAAGCCCTGCCAGGACCGACGCAAAAATCCCGCTGATCGCTGGAAATCCACGACCGTCTGGGTCGGCTATTCGGGCATCGAGGGCCGGTAAGTCGGCCTCGGGCAGCCCACGCCACAACGGCTCGACCAACCCATCACCCCCGCGTCCGACGATCTCGCGAAAGAGTTCGAACGCACTTCTCATCTGCAAGGTCCGCACCCAGTTTGCGGCCGGTGTATCGCCGGCAAGTGGCGGTGCAACGCCGAGAGTGCGTGCCATTGCGCGTCGTCGACGTTCTGCGATGGCGGCGCTAACGCCGTCGCGCAATTGGCGATCGAGGAAGCACACATCGATGCTCCCGTCGAAGGTGAGCCCCCGGCGTGAGAAGGAGGACGTACCGCTCAGCGCCCAAACGTCGTCCACCGTCACGAGCATTCCGCGGATTACTTCCTGACGGCCCGGGAATCCGACAGGGTGATACACCACCACGCGCTTGGCATCGGCGGCGCGCAACGCGTCCACTGCAGCGTTGCGGGAAAGGTAGTGACGTTGTGCGAAACTCTCGTAGCCCGGTCCAAAGGGAATGCGTTTTGGTACGGAAACGATCACGCGCAGATCCTTCTCTGCAGCCAGCCGGGCGACAAGCAGGGAGATCAGATCAACCTCTTGCGCGGCGGATCCCGCAGCAGTCGCTCCGAACAGTGGCGTTTCGATGTAGACGAGGTTCCGGGCATGCGAAAGCGCCCAGCGAAGAGCCCATTGACTGTCTCGACGCCCCTGTTTGGCGGCGAAAGCCTCGCGGCGGACCTCCGCAACCCAACGATCGCCAGCAGCCGGCGTGGGAACCGAGGTCAGCAACGATCCCATCGAAGACGGCAGGAATGGCGAGACGGCATTCACCAGCCCTGTCCAGTTCGCTGGAAGACCGCGCACCACAGTCTCGGGGACGAGAGACAGTTCTGGACTTTCGGCCATCTCCGCAATGTTTTGCAGCACCGCTCCTGCAATGGTTCCTGTACCGGCCGTCGGGTCCGCCCAGCGCTCTGCATTCAACTCGGGCAGGCGTCTCACCAGGTGATGAGTACGGCGCAATGCCGCGCGGGCGAGGTCCGTCCCCAGCCTGCCCCTGAATACCAACCCGGGTGCGTGATCTTCAGGGCCTGCATCGTTCCCGGGATTGCCGAGCCGCGCATCGCCGCGGACTGAGCGTGCCTCGAGAAACCCCGGGCTCACGAGCGCTGTCCAATTGCCTGGCGCTCCACCATCGTGGCCTGCGACCAGAGAATCCGTTCGCGCCATCGTGCGGAAGCGCGGTGATTCGCGCGGCGCTGCTTCGCCCAGCGCCGACAGAATGGGATCGGAGCCGGATGCAGGCGCAGTTGGCACGAGGCCAAGAAGAGGGGCGGGCGACAGGCCCTGCTGATTAAGCGGCACCTGAGCAAGCGCGTTCGTCACAGGCGGTCGTGCCGGGGCAGTTCCACCGATGCCGACTTGCGCGGAAAGACCGCCCAGGACTCGCGAGCGCACACCCGCGGGACCGCGAGTGACGATGAGAAGATCGAACCGCAACTCCGGATCCTGCGGGCGGCTGCCGCTGCCGACGCGATACGGATCGCGCAAAAGCACCGAAAGGCTCGTCGACGCTACGATCCCCGACCCACCGTCACCGCGAAGTGCAAAGTCGAGTTCGGACAACTGCACAACGGCCGGCCCGGGATCGACACGGGGGAACACCCGGACGTGCGCCTCCGCCGGCAGTGCACCTGCCGGCCATGTAACCACGACATCGTTGGTGGCGTCGACATAGGCCGCCGTAGCTTCGTTGCGCGCTCTGGCTGACTGTTCTGCGGACAAATCCTCCGCGGTGCCGATTGGCGCGGGAGCCGCAGGCCATCGCACGTTCCGATTGGCCGGGAACACGACGTTCGTGGAGATTGCCGGGCTGACAGCAAGCACGAGCCCGGTCTGGCCGCCGATTTCGGTTACGGCGCCCATTGTCGCTTGGCCATCGACCGTCACCTGCAGCGTATCACCATCGCGAACGAGCGGCTCGGGTTCGAGTTGCGAGGCCCCATCGGCTTCGGCTACGCCATCCACCGTCGAGGAACTCCGGTTGCCGAGAAGATGAAAGCCGAGATCGACGGCAACAACTCTGAAGAACTGGCGCCCGAGCGTCGGCGCGCTCGAACCCGACGGAAACGTGGTTGTTGGAAAGCTCGGAATGGCGAGTTGCGCGGCGCCCAGCGCGCCTTCCGGCGAGAAGCCGAAGCGCAGGTTCGACACGCCAGACACCGTTGACTGCAGCGTGCCTGACGTCCAGTCGTGCGGTCCCGCGCCGAGAGGTGAGCCAGAGGTGCCGATGCGTAGCCCGGCACCCGTGGCGGGATTTGCCCACGCAGCGCCGAACATGTCGACGATGTGAAGCCGCGTGCCTGTTGCGAGCCCCGTGATGCGTCCGAGCCCACCCGGGTTGCCACCCGCGTTGAGGTCAGCGGTATTCCCGGTACTCGGGTTCAGGAGTGCCGGAAAGCCATTCAACAGCAGGTCGCGAAACATCGCGGCTACGGCAACGGGGTCGATGACGAGGCCCCGCTCGTCGTGGAATGACAATGTGCCATGTGTTAGCGGCGTGCCCGCGTCGGCGCTCGTCGGAGCGAGCGGGGGGTCATTGGGCTTGATATCGGGCATCTCCGCCGGCGCCTCGCCGCCGCGGATCGCGGCAAACCAGGGCACGGGTCGGGACGCACGGCCGTCCGTTCGCTCGTCGTATCTCTGTCCGACGAGGCGGCGTACGCGAAGCGCTGCCTGTGGGTGGAACCTGAATACGGCGACGATGCCGTCCAGCCGCGCGCCGCTCGCAGCCCGCAGGGATACCCCGAACTTGTGCCACTGAAATGATCCCGCGATGGGCGCCATCCATCGCGCTGGCGCCGCTAGCGTGAGCGTCATCGCTGCCGCGTCATACGTTGGCAGGGCCTCGGCCCAGCGCGTGGCAAGCTGGCCCGAAGCCGCCCCCATCGCGTTCATCCCCGCCTGATTGAATGCAAGCGTCGCGAGTGTCTGGTTGATCATGATGGCAATCTCGTCTCGCGCGTGATGCGCCCGGCCGGATCGGCGATCTCGACGGTGACCGCTGCGATGTCACGCGGTATCCATGCATAGGTGCGGCCGAGAAGCGGATTTGTGGCGTGGTAACGAAAGATCGACTCAGGTTGAATTGTAGGATCGGGCATTGTCCCTGAGATGAGCTGTACCTTGTCGCCATGCGCGCGTCGGGTTGCCGTCGACGCATCTGCCTTCACGATACTCACTGTAAAGAGATGCGAACCCCGCGGCGTCGCTTGCAAGGAGGCGTCGGTCTCGTAGCTGACGAGCCGATGATCTGGAAAGCCCGCCACATCCTCGAGAGTAATGTTTGTCATCGATGGAGCCATTGTCGAGGTCACAACGACGCCTATGGCCCGCGAGGCTGGTGAGCGACCGCCATGAATACCGCGATCCAAATGCGCTTCCGCCCATGCGACTGCACGGTAGTAGGTCGATTGCCACACCTTGCCGGGGGCCGAATCTTCGAGTTCGAAGCTGATAATTCCATTCGCTCTCACGCCGGAGGCTGCGTCTATGACGGCAATCGGCGGGCCTGCATGTTCCGTCATGACAGCGCGTTGCACGTTGGGCGCGCGGAAGATCTCGACACGCGACACCGGCACGCGAGTCTCTGCAACTTCGACACGAAGCGAGACGACCCCATTCCGATCGCGGGCGATCAACGTCGGCGGCTCTGGTATCTGAACTTTCGGAGTGGCGACGGCGATGTAGTCATTCCCTGCGGATGGCAGAGCCCCCTCGACACCCGTGCCACTCACCGGGACGATCGCATAGAAGTGAATCATTCGACTGCCTCGCGGCAGCTCTACAGGCAACGTGGTCGTGGTCACGTTGTCAGCGACGCGCGTGAATGCGCGCCGCGCATTGCCAAACACGTGCGGCCTCAACGCTAAGAGGCGGTCCGCTGCCGAGGTCTCCAGATCAGGAGAGGCCAGTTCTAGTTCTCTGGCCAACGTAGTCTCATCCGCTGCGTACACTGTGTACTTGGGCGCCGACGCCGACCAGGCGAGCGAGATGCGCGAAACGCCTTTCGGATCAGGCAGCGAGGCCCAGGTCATAGCAGTAGGCACGAACGGCGGCGGCGGCGGGATCGGGCTCGCCGCCTGCGCGGAGACGTTCGGTGACCAGTCGCTCGGAAGCCCAAAACCGACCCGCTCCGTGGCTTGCGCCTTGACGGTGACGCGCACCCGCGGATGGCTCTGATACGCGAAAGCGAGGCCTGGGATCTGCACACGATAGGTGCGCAGGTCTTCTGTTGTCTCGTCAGCAACGATCGTTGTGCCGGCGGGCGGAACGTCGATCGAAGCCGCCGAGAAATCAATCATCGTGTCGGCGACCAGAGGCCCGCCAACCGCGAGCACAGACCCGTTCACCGTCGGTACAGCGCTTCCCTCAGCATGCACCAAAAGGCGGAGCGTGATCTGGCGGGGCTGACGGTGCGACCAGTCCCACATAAACTCGACCGCCGCGACGGCCGGGAAGACAGGTGTGGCCGATGCAGGAACCTCCAGCGATACCTTCTTTACCGAGGGCACCTGCGGAGGCACGACGATCCTCGAATGATCCGCGGACACCCAGCTGCTCCAGCGGCCAAACCAGTCCGTCGCCGCCACGCTGAACACGACGGTGTTCGGGTCTCCAGGGAATCGCTCGGGCACGTTGTCGTCGTTGAAGCGAACAAGCGCTGGTGGCTCGCTGTTGGGATCTTCAGCCGCAACGAAGGGCGTCCAGCCACCTGAACTCCGCGGCTCGAGACGGATCTCCATCGCGGCGGGGCCGAATCCGCGCGCGACAGCATATCCTGTGGGCCGCGGCATCGAATCGGACGTCAGGAGCGGCACGGCCCAGGATACGTTCGGCGCTTCGAGCCAACGTCCGTCGAGCACACCCGGAGGATCGATATGGCGTGGCGGGTCGAGCGGTGACGGCTCCGCCACCAGCGACTGCGGCGCCGTGACGACGCCCTGCTGAAGCTCCATGCACAAGGTCGTCAATTCGCCGGCGACCACGAATTCAATTGTCGTGCCCGCGCCAGGCAGCTTAAATTTCAAGACGACCTTATGATCCACGGTGATCATGTAGAAGTCGAACTTGAGCGGCTGAGTCGAGATCGTCGTCGAGCTTGGCTGCGTCGCCGCCGGTGCCCCTAGCGTCGTGCCAAATCCGAGAGCAAGAGCGCTGAACGGATCGGTACCGGCAGCAACCAGCATACCGCCCAATGGGAATAGCTCGGAATCATGCGTCTTGCTCTGCCAGTGCGCGGAAGCCGCGACACCGTGCACCGATCGAGGTGCTTTCGTCGTGACTGGGACCGATGTCTCCGCATGCTTCGATGGATCCGACACCGTCTCCAGCATTCGTGCCACGGCAGAGACCAGTGGGCGCAACTCCTTGGTGACGAGTTGCGAGCTATCGGGTGCCACGAAGGCCGGGACCGCAGTGCCTCGATCGGTAATGGCATTCCACCCGGCATCGGGCGTCCCGCGTTTCACACGATCGATCGCGGCATTTATCGGAGCTTGCTCGGCGCCGACCGGTCCCTGAGGGTCCATCGGGTAACCGGTGGCCGCGAAAGCCTCATTCGCAGGCAGGCCCACTGTTTCGACGAGCTTCCAGCCGGGGTCGTTGATAAACGTATCTATGGGCACGACCCGCACCGAGGTGACTGTCCCCGTGCCGAAGAGAACGACACTTGCAACCGGACTGCCGAACAGCACGAGAGAGCGATTCGATACGAGTCCGACAACGCTCTCGTCGTCGACGGCATGACCCGTACCATCCGGGCCGCTGAATCCCCGCGCCACAAGCGTGGCTCCCGCAGGTACGTTCACCACGAGCAGGACGGCTGCGCCGGGGCCGACTGTCCAGGAGAGAAGTCGCGAGCCAGAGTCCAGCGGCTCGCTGTGCACGGTCACTTCCTTTACGGGCAGTGCACGGCCCTGGAAGTGCCACACCTTGAAAAGAGCGCGGGGCATTCCAAGACTGGAATGCAGAATCCAGCGAAGTGCTACGCGTGTTTGCCCCCCGACGACGATGGGCGCCGCCGAACCATGGAACAATTCGGGGAAGACAAGGCGGCTCATGATGCACCGTCTTCCCAAGGCGGTGGTGCCAAATCCGCCTCACAGCAGAGTTCCGGCGTGTCCGAAACGGCCGCATCGAGCAGGGGATGCAGATTGCGCGCGAGCGCGAGGCTCACGACCTTGCCGCGCGCGCCCGGTTTCAGCAGTACAAGTGTCCGCGTTCCGCTGGCATCGTGGATGATCCTCGATACGAGTGACGCGGGCGGAGGCGGGAGTGGCGGAGGCGGAACCTGTCGAGGCCCGAGATACAGATCTCGCAGCTCGACGACGGATTTGGCATTCAC